>CP081303.1:3747500-3900000 GCA_019720755.1 Prolixibacteraceae bacterium | reverse complement strand
ATCGCGCTGAGGTTACTGCAGAGATGGGCGAGAGTAGGTCGCCGCCCTTTTAATAAAAGGGGCTTCTTCTAAAGAGTCAGCTTTTTTTGTGTCTATACTTTTCTGAAATATAACTATGCTATCGTTTAGAAATAAAGAGATGTATCTTCTAATCTTGGGAAGAGGGACCTCTTCCCGAATTTAATGCCCTTTGGGAACAGAGAAGTTAAGCCCTATCGCGCTGAGGTTACTGCAGAGATGGGCGAGAGTAGGTCGCCGCCCTTTTAATAAAAGGGGCTTCTTCTAAAGAGTCAGCTTTTTTTGTGTTGTAAATAGCAAATTAATAATCATCATTTTTTCGTAAAAGTAAATCACCACTATTACAACCAAAAGTTTCCCTGATCCATAATGAGGATCTGCCATATAAATACAGTATAGGGATGATTATCGAACAGGTTCAAAAATGGTCCTTCTATTTTCCATTCTAAAGCTTTGCCCTTTCATTTTTACTACTTCACAACGATATAGTAAACGGTCAAGTAATGCTGTAGCCAACACTTCATCCTCGAGTGTTTCAGCCCATTCTTTAGGAGATTTATTGGTAGTTATAATAACCGATGTTTGTTCATGAAGATGGTTTATTAAATTAAAAAATGAAACTGCATCTTCTTTCTTGATTGGAAAAAGCATAATATCATCAATGGCAATAATATTTGCCTTTAATAGTCGGTTGTATTTTGCAAGAGCAGAAGAGATCATTTCTTTCATTTTCAATGTCTTTATTAACTCCTCCATGGTGATAAAATAAGCTTTGTATCCTGTATTTACGGCATCGTAGATCAATCCTGCTGCGATAAAAGTTTTTCCAGTTCCTGATGGTCCCATTAAAATTAGGTTATAATTCTGTTCCATCCACATCAGCTCCCTCAGTTGCTTAAGATGAGATGGTGTTATACCATTTGAAGCATTAAAATCATATTTATCAAGATCATGATCTTTGGGAAGGTTAGCTAAGGCTATTCGTCGTTCAATATTTTTCTTCTCTCGATGCTTAATTTCACATTCAAAAACAGATAATAAGAACTCCATATAGGTTGGCTTATTTATTTGTGCTTCATGTATAATCCCTTCTGGGTTATTACGGGTCTGGGTGAGTCTTAGAGCATCAGCATGTAGCTTTATTTTTTCAATCTGGTTCATAGGTTTATTAATCTTTCATATGTTTCAATACTACTTCTTGAAGGTTGTACATCACGATTATTGATCTTTTTACCACCACTCATTTCAACTTTAGGAAGAACAACTTTTTGACTGATCTTCATTGCTTCATCCCGACTCTTATAATAGTTAAGTATCTGTATGAAGTCATTTGCATTCAGGATGTTGTTTTCTGAACACCAATTTATGGTTTGCTCTGCAAAACGAATATTATCATCTGTGATTTTCCTGTCTAAAAGTCTTAGACTATCATAATAATATCTTGACTTATCATTCTCTAAAGTTTCTAAATAAAGTTTCACAGAGTCAGTATGTCCCAGTTTATCCAAGATAGTATTATGCAGTTTTTCTTTTGTTTTAGATTTTGGCCTCGAGTGATCGTTATTTTTCACATAATTCCCTCTACTAGATGGAACTAAGTGTTTTGCTAATAGCGTTTGATCGCTATTCAGAATAAGCAATTCATTGTCTTGTTGTGATACAATCACTTTCGTATCAACTCCTTGATACGTTTCGAAAGGTACGCTATATGTATTCCCTTTATATCTGATTGTATTGTCTTTTAACACATTAAGTGTAGGTAATTTATCTTTAGGTGTTTCAATATCCCCATTAAAAGGAAGTAAATGATCTTTTTCTATCATCCACTCTTCTGAAGGTATTTTGTGAGTCGTACTGTGTCTCTTTTGGTTTCCAGTACGACGCAACCAAGCCAAACATGCTGTCTGTAAAGATTCATTATCAATAAATTTTCGACCTTTTAGAAAATTGTATTTCACATACTTAACTACATTTTCTATTTTACCCTTAGATTCAGGATCAGCCTTTCGACAAAAGTGAGTCTCAAATTTATACTTATCACAAAGTTGTCTAAACCCCTGTGTTAGTTTAAAATCTCCTAGATTTTCATCATGAATAAAAACACTATCTTGATCATATACAATACGTTTTGGTATTCCCTCGAAATATGAAAATGCAAGTTCATGAGCATAGTTAGCAGTTTCGCTAGTAAAGGGACGACTTTGACAATAGACATATTTATATCGAGATCGAGAAAGAACCATGGCAAAAAAATAGACCTTAACTCTGCATCCATCTTCTTTATAAAGATAGCATTCACCAAAATCAACCTGCGCCTCAGAACCATATTTCACTTCGACGATTTTCTCATACTGCCGTATCGAATAGGCAGAGACCTTAGGAATGTCATATCGTTTGCGAGTTGACATCACAAAATTATACACCGTCTTACTACAAACTTGAGGCAAGTCTTTAAAATTTTCTTTAAGTCGATCTTCAATTTGTGCGGCAGAGAGAAATGGATACTCAACCAATAAATTTTTGGTGAACATTTGATACGGTGCTAACTTTTTAGGCATCTGACAGATGCTCGTTAAGCTTCGAATGAATTCGTCCTCTTTTGTATTGATATATTTGCGAACAGTAGCGCGATCAATACCTAATTTCGCACTTATTTGACTTTTGTTAAAGCCAGATTCATGCATTTCTTTAACTTTGTACCACATAGAGAATTTTTGTTTTCTATTCATTGCCTCGATTTTTGGTTTGGACACCTAAAAGATCGAGGCTTTTTTATTTATATACAACTGGTGAATAGCTTTTACGAAAATTTGATGAAGTAAAGTTACCTCTTACATGTGTCTATACTTTTCTGAAATATAACTATGCTATCGTTTAGAAATAAAGAGATGTATCTTCTAATCTTGGGAAGAGGGACCTCTTCCCGAATTTAATGCCCTTTGGGAACAGAGAAGTTAAGCCCTATCGCGCTGAGGTTACTGCAGAGATGGGCGAGAGTAGGTCGCCGCCCTTTTAATAAAAGGGGCTTCTTCTAAAGAGTCAGCTTTTTTTGTGTCTATACTTTTCTGAAATATAACTATGCTATCGTTTAGAAATAAAGAGATGTATCTTCTAATCTTGGGAAGAGGGACCTCTTCCCGAATTTAATGCCCTTTGGGAACAGAGAAGTTAAGCCCTATCGCGCTGAGGTTACTGCAGAGATGGGCGAGAGTAGGTCGCCGCCCTTTTAATAAAAGGGGCTTCTTCTAAAGAGTCAGCTTTTTTTGTGTCTATACTTTTCTGAAATATAACTATGCTATCGTTTAGAAATAAAGAGATGTATCTTCTAATCTTGGGAAGAGGGACCTCTTCCCGAATTTAATGCCCTTTGGGAACAGAGAAGTTAAGCCCTATCGCGCTGAGGTTACTGCAGAGATGGGCGAGAGTAGATCGCCGCCCTTTTAATAAAAGGGGCTTCTTCTAAAGAGTCAGCTTTTTTTGTGTCTATACTTTTCTGAAATATAACTATGCTATCGTTTAGAAATAAAGAGATGTATCTTCTAATCTTGGGAAGAGGGACCTCTTCCCGAATTTAATGCCCTTTGGGAACAGAGAAGTTAAGCCCTATTGCGCTGAGGTGTAAATAGCAAATTAATAGTCATCAATTTTTCGTAAAAGTAAATCACCACTATTACAGCCAAAAGTTTCCCTGATCCTTTTCATGGATCTGCTATCTAAACTCTATATAGGGATGACTATAGAGTATTCTTGAGAGAAGGGTGTGTGTGATTTGCTGAACTTTTAATAAACATTAATTCTCATAATGAACCTGATTTTTTGTTCTTATACTTTTGTTTTTTTTATTCTCATGTTTTGCCATTTTTTTTCTGTAAAAGATTAAATATTCTTTAAAAAGACATGTATTAAGTGTAACTTTTACTTATTAAGGTACGTCTTTATAAAAAGATTACTTTTTTCCTTTAAAGATATATGACAACATTAGATTACAATGAACTAGTTTCAAATCATTCGGATGCTGCATTTAGGTATGCATTACGTCTTGTAAAGGATCATGATCAAGCTCATGATTTAGTTCAAGATTGCTACGAAAAAGTATGGATTCGTTGTAAGACCATTGATGCATCTAAATGTAAGAGTTATCTTTTTATGTCGATCCATAATGGTGCAATGGATCTATTTCGTCATTCGAAATTTATAGATAGTGACGTAGACGTCAGTTCTACTGACTTTAGGTCTGTTTCTAATGATTATTCAGATCTTCAAGAGCAACTAAATAGTGCTCTTGATACTTTACAAGATATTCAGTGTTCTGTTGTTCTATTAAGAGATTATGAAGGATATTCTTATGATGAAATATCTGAGATAACAGGTTTAAGTGCTTCTCAGGTTAAAGTATATATATTTAGGGCAAGGAAGGCTTTAAGAAGTTATATCGGTAAGATTGAAAATTTGGTTTAGTATGAAAATATCTGTTGAAAACTATGAACAATTTGTTATGGATTATCTGGAAGGTAATTTGGAGAGTTCATTAAAAAAAGAGTTTGAGACGTTTATTGCCTTGAACCCAGAATTAAAGAAGGAGATTGAAGACATTGAAGGCTTTAAGCTTATTTCTGATGAATTGGTATATTTTGATACCAAAGAAAAATTATATAAAAGTGAATCCTTTGATAATATCTGCATTTCAGTTATAGAGAATTGTGCGGATAAACAAGAAAGAGATGATTTCGAAGATTTTATTGAATCCAATGAAGAAGCTAAGAAAGAATTTAAGCTATTTTCTAGATGTATTTTAAAACCGAACAGGAATATATTGTGTGATTTTAAGAACGCTTTATATAGAAATAGTTTTCCATTTCAGAAATTATTGTCTGTTGCTGCTTTGTTCATATTACTCTTATGTATCCATCAGCTTGTTGTCGTACCTAATTTCATGGATACTTCTAATGTGGCAATAAGTAAAATTGATACAAATAAAATTATCTCTATAGAATATCCGATTGAAACTAAGATGGAGGGAAGAGGACTTTCTTCAAATAAAGTCCCGTCCATTACTATAAAGAAAAGCTCAGATATTAATAAACCTTCTACAGTAGCAACTCAAATCATTCCTAAAAGTAATGAAAACGAGATTGTACCTATGCGTATTGCAGATATATCAATGGAGTATATAAAGCCGGTAGGAATTAGAATAGAGAATCTAGAACCAGACGATGAACTCGTTGGAATATCTCATAGTGATTGTAAAAATTATGCTTCTAGGAACTCTACTATCTTTATAGATGGTCTACCAGTATATAATGTAGAGCACGAACTTCAGAAACCATTGGAAGAAAAAATCATTGATAATCGTTCTTTTAAAAGGCGTTTATTTATTAAGAAAATAGGCATTACTATTGCCTCTATAGGCCGAATATCACAATAATAACACCTTAAAAAAATACTTATGAGATATTATTTATTAATAATATTAGTATTCTTGTGCAATACTTATTTGTATGCATTCAATCCATGCTATCATGATCTTTCTGAAAATATGGATACTGTTGTCGTTTCTCCTCAAAAAGTATCAAGTAATCCTAGTGTTCAGGATACAATTGTTAAGAAGGATTCGACTTCTATATCTCAGAAACATATTGAAGAGATGTCAGAAGAGTGGTTTAAAAATAATAGTTCTAGCAATCAGAAAAATGAAGATCGTGAGGTCGGTTTTACAAAAGAAGAGATTTTCTTATCCGATTCGGGTTTCGACGATATTATAAATATTTTTGGTCATGATACTCGAAAAAACTATTCGAAGAAGTTTAGAGCTCGTTGGTCTTTGATTGATATTGGAGTGAATTCATTAATGAATACATCTTATGAAATGTATCCCGTATCAAATGATTTTATGGATATTGACAACAATAAGTCTACCGAGTTTGCTCTAAATTTATTTAGATTACCGATTGGGCTTTCTCGTACAAATAATCGTATCGGTTTATTCACCGGATTGGGGGTTACTTGGAATAATTATCGTTTTAATCAATCATACACAATAGAGGATAAAGGAGGTATGGTGCAGCCTGTATCCCTAAGCGATGAAAACATTATTAAATCTAAATTAGTTACTACATATCTATCATTTCCATTGATGTTTCAATACCAATTTGCGATTCCTGGAAGTAGAGTTCCTCTATGTATTTCTGTTGGGATAACAGGCGAAATTAAACTTGGTTCACATACTAAAGTGAAGACAGATACAGCAAAAAGAAAAGATCATGATGACTTTCAGTTAGTCCCATTTCGTTATTCTTACTCTGCAAGAGCTAAGTATGGATTTATATCGTTCTATTTCAAGTATTATGAACCTGGATTATTTCAGTCAGGTAATGGACCGACGACAACTCCAATGACATTTGGTATTGGTTTATTTTGAAGCTTATAAGGAGTTTTTTACATATTTAAGTGTCTAATATTCGCTATCTTTGTTTTGTACAATTTTTCATCGTAATTAATCTAAAACAATAAGATATGATGCAATTACTTCTTATTAGTAACTCGACGATGCCAGGTGAGGCATATCTTGATTATCCTAAACATGAAATAAAGAAGTTTTTAGGAGATAGTGTGAAGCGTGCACTTTTTATTCCATATGCTGCTGTAACATTTTCTTTTGATGAATATGAACAAAAGGTAGGTGAAAGATTTTCTGAATTGGGGTTCGAAATAAAAGGTATACATCGATATGATGATCCTGTAAAAGCTGTACGTGAGGCTGAAGCAATTGTTGTCGGTGGAGGGAATACTTGGCAGCTTGTTCGAATGATGCATGAACAGAACTTGATGCCTGAGATAAAGAAACGTGTAGAAGAAGGAGTTCCTTATATTGGATGGAGTGCTGGATCTAATGTTGCTTGTCCTTATCTAAAAACGACTAATGATATGCCTATTGTGGATCCTCTTGGATTTGATTGCTGTGGGATGATTCCTTTCCAGATTAATCCACATTATTTAGATGCAAATCCAGAAGGACATGGAGGAGAAACTCGTGAACAGAGGATTGAAGAGTTTTTAGAAGCTAACAAGGAAATTTTTGTTGCTGGTTTAAGAGAAGGTACAATGTTTAAACTTGCTGATGGAAAACTATCTTTGATAGGGAGTCGAAGTTGTCGAATTTTTAAACACGGGGAGGTCCCAGTTGAGTTAACTGAAAAAGATGATTTGACTTTCTTAATGAAATAATATAATAAACCGAACAACTAATTGTTCGGTTTTTTTATAATTTTATTATGGAATAAAAAACTTGTTTAAGAAAAGAAAATTCAATGGAACTATTGACATCTAGTTATTTTGCCCTGTTTCTCATCATTAGTATTGGTTTTGCTTTAGGTAAAATAAAGATAAAGAATATCTCTTTAGATATTTCAGCAGTTATTTTTGTCGCTTTAGTGTTTGGTCATTATGGTATTATTATCCCTAAAGATTTCCAAAGAATGGGGTTGGTGTTGTTTTTGTTTACTATTGGAATACAAGCTGGCCCTGGTTTTTTCTCTTCCTTCAAAGAGAAGGGAAAGTCATTAATTATATTGGCTTTTGTTCTTGTGTTTTCTGCAGGGATCATCGCTGCACTTTTGGCTGTATTATTAGATATTGATATCAATATTGTGTCTGGATTATTTACTGGAGCATTAACTAGTACTCCCGGTCTTGCAGCAGCTATCGATATAACAGGAAGTCCTCTTGCGTCAATAGGTTACGGAATAGCATACCCTTTTGGTGTGATTGGAGTAATTCTTTTTGTTCGATTTCTTCCAAAGATTATGAATCTGAATATAAAAGAGGCAGAGAAACAGTTTCAAAAGTCCCAACAAGTATCTAATCCTGAGTTTATTAAGAAAACTTTTGTCATTGAGAACGATAAGGTGGTGGGCAAAAGTCTTTCTGAGTTGAAGATAAGAACAATGACTAAGGGTGTTATTTCTAGAGTTCTTCACAAGGACGGCTTGGCTACGACTCCGACTAAGGAGACCATTCTTTTGAAAGGAGATATTGTTAAGGCTGTTGGCCCAGAGAGTGCAATGTCGAAAATTGAACTTCTTTTAGGTCCTGAAATAGATAAAAAGATTCCACTAAATCCAAGATATGATGTTCGCCCTGTTTTAGTAACAAAGAGTGATGTTGTAAATAAGACGATCGCTGAACTTAATATATTACACACTTATTCGGCAAATATTACTAGAATACGAAGATCTGGTATTGATCTTGCCCCTACACCAAATACTAAATTACTCTTAGGCGACAAAGTGGTTATTGCAGCATCGGTAGATAATATAAAACAAGTTTCTGAAGCTTTTGGCGACGATTCTAAAAGATTATCTGATACCGATTTTTTCCCTATCTCCTTAGGGATTGTACTAGGAGTTCTTGTCGGTAAGTTAAGTCTTGTTGCTGTTAGTTTATCGTTTAGCTTAGGCTTGTCAGGAGGTGTCCTTCTAACATCACTTATTCTAGGTAGAGTAGGTAAGAGTGGTCCTATTGTTTGGACAATGACTGGAGCTGCGAACAATCTTCTTCGTCAGCTTGGACTACTCCTTTTTTTATCTTCCGTAGGTACTAGTGCTGGTGGTCAGATTGTATCCACATTTGAACAATATGGCTTTGAGCTATTTTTGGTTGGAGGAGCAATAACGCTATTTCCTATGATTCTGGGAGTCTTTGTAGGTAAGAGAATACTTAAGATCGACATTTTAACAATGCTAGGAGGATTGACTGGTTCAATGACTAGTACTCCAGGCCTTGCTGCTATTGATTCGATGACAGATAGTGAAGCACCATCGATTGCTTACGCTACTGTTTATCCCGCATCTATGGTATTTGTTATCATTGTGGTTCAATTATTAGGTTTATTGTAAAAATGAAAAGTATTCTCTTGACTAAATCCATTGACAATATTCATAAAGGATTGATAGAACAGAAACATCCTAATATAAAAATTGATATTGTTCCTTTTATTAAAACGATAGGTGTTCCTTTTTCTGAGCCATTATGGTATCCATATGTAGTATTTACAAGCCAAAATGCATTTAAATATTTACTAAGTAATGAAGATTGCTTAGGGATATTGAAGAGTAGAGGTTGTATTGCTGTTGGAGATAAAACTCTTCAGCTACTAAAGAAGAGTCATGTAAATGTTATAGCACCTTCAAAACAAAATAGTGAAGGGATAATAGAATTAATCAATCAACATACAGATATTCGAGGAATAACTTATTTTTGTGGGAAAAGAAGACACCCCTTGTTAGAATCTTACCTTAAAAGTAAGCATATTCGTTATGAGGCTATTGAAGTTTATGATACTATTGATTGTGAAGTTGAAATAGATGTGATAAACTATGATATTGTTCTTTTTGCTTCTCCTTCTGCTGTTGATTCTTTTTTTAGTCAATACGACAATATAGATTGTGATTGTTATGCTATTGGTCCAACTACAGCTGCAGCTCTCTATAAATTTACAGATAGAGTGAAAGTTGCGAATGAGCCTTCAATAGAATCGATGATTGATCTAATAATAGAGAATTATTAAGTCTTGTGTTAGAAATTAAATATACATAATTATGTACCAATATAAAAGAAGTTCAGAACTATTTGATGTTTCTAAGAAGTATATACCAGGTGGTGTGAATTCACCTGTTAGAGCTTTCAATTCAGTTGGAGGCACTCCGATATTTTTTGAGAAAGCAAAAGGAAGTGTAATGATCGATGTGGATGGAAATGAGTATATCGACTATATCGGTTCTTGGGGACCAATGATTCTTGGTCATGCACATCAACCAATTATTGATGCTGTAAAAAAAGCAGTAGATAATTCGACTTCTTTTGGTGCTCCAACAGAGTTAGAATATACCATTGCTGAACTTATTTGTAAGATGGCACCCAATGTGGACATGGTTCGTATGGTAAACTCAGGAACCGAAGCATGTATGAGTGCTATTCGTGTTGCTAGGGGATATACAGGCAAAGACAAGTTTATAAAGTTTGTCGGTTGCTATCATGGTCACTCTGACTCTTTCTTAATAAAGGCCGGTAGTGGAGCTTCTACTTTCGGAGAGCCTAATTCTCCTGGTGTTACTGCTGGGACTGCAAAAGATACATTAACAGCTGAATATAACAATCTTGAGAGTGTAAAGAAACTTATTTCTGAAAATCTAGGTGAGATTGCTGCTATTATAATTGAGCCTGTGGCAGGAAATATGGGATGTGTTCCTCCTGATATGGATTTTATAAAAGGAGTCCGTTCTTTATGTACAGAGCATAATATTTTGTTGATATTTGATGAAGTAATGACTGGGTTTCGCTTAGCACGTGGAGGTGCTCAAGAATTCTTAGGGATCGATGCAGATCTTGTTACCTATGGTAAAGTCATTGGAGGAGGAATGCCAGTAGGTGCTTATGGTGGTAGAAAAGAGATAATGGATGTGGTTTCTCCAGTTGGTCCTGTTTATCAGGCAGGAACTCTTTCTGGTAACCCTATTGCAATGACTGCAGGATATACTCTTTTAAAAGAGTTGAATGAAAACCCTTCTATATATCAAGAGCTATCTGATAAGACTGAATATTTAAGAAAAGGGCTTATTCAGGTGTTTGACGAGAGTGGTGTTAATTATAAGATTAACTCAATGGGATCTATGATTAGTATCTTCTTTACAGATGTAGATGTTATAGATTTTGAGACGTCAGCAACTGCAAATAATGAAAAATTCCCAATCTTTTTTCATCAGATGTTAAAAAGAGGAATCTACCTTCCTCCTTCATCTTTTGAGTCGTACTTTTTATCGAATAGCCTTTCGTATGAACAATTGGATAAGACTATTCAGGCATGCAAAGAGAGTTTAGCTGAAATAAAGTAGTGTTTTTAATATGAGGTGTTTTTATTCTCTCTTTATTGAATAAAAGCACCTCATACTATATATATCTAGTCATAACAGTAGTTTAAAACATATAAAGGATATATTTATGTATCTCAATAAAATATATTCTACTGGTTTTGTGCCTCCAATGAGTTCGCCTGGAACTATCTTGAATAGATATATTTCTTTAATCTTTCTGAACGATCGATATATTTCTTTTCTAATAGAGACATTGAAAAGATCAATATTGAAAGCCCTCCCAAAATAAGATCGTTATTTAATTCGGTAGTCATTAGAGACGTAAATGTAAGTATTGTGAAAGTTAACAAGATACCTACTGTCATTAGTCTAATTGCTCTTGTTGTATTTGCACAGCTATCTAAATATAATGATACTTTAGACCATTTAGAAAGCCTATTTTGAGGATTTGAATTGTTCTGTCTTGATTGAAATAGAGGTGAAATAAAGTTGTTCTGAAGTGTAATTGCAGTTTTCATAGTAACGTAATTTTTAATCAAAAAAAAAACGATCCAATAAAATTGGGTCGAATCTTCTTTGAAAAATTACGATGAATTTCATGTAACATTTTAAATTCATCTCTTTATTACCTGTTTTTTTACAAGGAATAAAGAGACAAATTTAATGTAATTATATCATAAAACAAAATCTATCGATTCCAATCTGAATTTTTAACCAAATTAACTAGATGTTTTACATTTGATTCTGGAATAGATGGAAGTAATCCATGTCCTAAATTGAAGATCCAATTCTTCTCTTTCTTTCCAAAATCAAGATATGTCTTAAAATGTTGATCAATTACCTCAGGTGTGGTTTGTAGAATTCGGGGATCAAAATTACCTTGTAGTGTTATTTCATCTCCGACATATTTACGTACCTCTGAAATGGAGGTTTGCCAATCAATACTGATACAATCACAAAGGTCATAGTTTACCATATCTATACCTGTACCAATCCCTTTAGGTAAAAATATGGTTTTAGTACCAAGAGATCTTACAGTCTGAAGAATCTTCTTTACACTTGGAAGAAACATCTCTTTATACATTTCAGTCGGTACTAAGCCTGCATGTGTTTCAAATAGTTGGAATGCATCAATACCATGTGCCACTTGGTTTTTAGCATACTCTATAGATATTTCGGTAATTCTGTCAATTACCTTCATGACGTTTTTTTTGTCCCTGTAAAGAGCAGGTAATACATCTGGAAAATTAAGGTTCTGACTAAACCCTTGGTACATATAACAAAGAGTTGTAAGTGGTCCTCCACAAAAACCAATAAGAGGAATATTGTTGGGTTTTTGTTCTTTTATAAGGTCAATAGCTTTATATATATGATGTAGTTTCTCCGGACTTTCGACCAAAAAGTTGTTTATATCTTGAACATCTTTTAAAGCTGTTTTAAAAGATGGACCTTTTCCCTCAAAACTTAATTCCATTCCGAGTGCCTCCGGAATGACTAAAATATCAGAAAAAAGTATTGCTGCATCAACGCCTAAATCACTGATAGGAAGTAGAGTAACTTTTGCTGCAAGTTCTGGATTGTCCATCATCTCTTTAAATCCATACTCTTCTCTCATTCTCATATAGCTAGGTAATACTCTTCCAGCTTGTCTCATGAACCAAACAGGAGGTCGGTGGGTTGTTTTACCCTGAAGTGTGTCTAAAAAAAGTGATTGAGGCATATATAAAACGCTTTTGGTTATAAAAAAAAGGATAGATAAGTCTGTTTGAGATCGAATCTATCCTTATAACAATTTATACTATTAATTGATTAAGAATCAATTTAGTTTTTAAGTAATTTTGCAACTTCTGGAGCATGATAGGTGATGATTATATCCGCACCCGCTCTTTTGATAGATGTTAATATCTCAAGCATTACTCTTTCTCCATCAATCCAATCTTTTTCTGCAGCAGCATGAACCATAGAGAATTCACCACTTACATTATAAGCCGCAACAGGCATATTAAATTCGTGTTTTGCTCTATATATAACATCAAGATAGCTAAGAGCAGGTTTTACCATTACAATATCTGCTCCCTCTGCAATATCCATCTCAATCTCTCTAACAGCTTCATCACTGTTTCTTGGGTCCATTTGGTAAGTTGCTCTGTTTCCAAATTTAGGTGCACTTTCAGCAGCCTCTCTAAATGGGCCATAGAATCCCGATGCATATTTTGCAGAGTAAGACATGATTGGGGTCTTATAGTACCCATTGCGATCAAGAGATTTTCTCATCTCTCCAATACGTCCATCCATCATATCAGAAGGAGCAACCATGTCAACACCCGCTTTAGCTAATGAAACGGCTTGCTTACATAGTGTCTCAATTGTTAGATCATTATCTACGTCGCCATCTATAATGGTTCCGCAATGTCCATGAGAAGTATATTCACAATTGCAAATATCTGCAATGATATAGATGTTTGGAAGTACCTCTTTTATTGCTCTTACAGCTCGTTGAACAATACTATGATCTTGTGTAGCACAAGTTCCATCTAGGTCTTTATGTTCAGGAATACCAAATAAAAGAACAGATTTCACTCCCATGAAATATAATTCTTTACATTTTTCGACTAAAACATCAACGGACATTTGAGCGTTTCCTGGCATAGATGATATTGGATTCGTTACATTCTCTCCGGGACAAACGAATAGTGGCATTACTAGGTCGTTTGTAGAGAGTGTTGTTTCGGCTATCATATCACGTAGATTTGAATTATATCTAAGGCGACGCATTCTAGTGGTCGGAAAAAGTGGACGTGTTGACATATCTTTAAATCTTTTAATTAGAAAAGGTGGTAATTTATATCTTTATCTTTACATTCTTGTTTCATTACTTTGGCAAGTTCAATACTTTCTTTTTCAGTATTTAAGATGTCTAAAAAAACAGTGTGTTTGATCTGTTTCATACTCTTTCCATCTCCAACAAGTGCAGTCATTTTAAGTTTGTCTCCTTCATAAATAGCGTGAGCGGCAAGTGGAAACTTACAGCCCCCTTCAATCTCTCGCATAAAGGCACGTTCTGCGAGAACGGCCTTTTCTGTATCGTAATCATTAATTGAGGATACGATATCTTTAGAAAAATCATCATTTTTAAGACATTCAATGGCTATTGCTCCTTGTCCTATTGCAGGTACCATATCGTCTAAAGAAATTACTGAATTAATGTCAAAAGCAATATCTAAGCGATTCATTCCAGCTGCTGCAAGTATGATTGCGTCATATTCACCGTTATGGAGTTTTTTGATTCGTGTATCAATATTACCACGAATGTCTTTGAAAATAACGTCAGGTCGAAGTTGTGCTATTTGAACTCTTCTTCGTGGACTGCCTGTACCTAAAACAAAACCTTCTTTTAGATCTTCAAGTTTCTCACCATGACGAGTTAAAAGAACATCTTGGGCTTTCTCTCTTTTAGGATATGCATGAAGGCAGAATTGAGTAGGTGTCATACTTGGAACATCTTTTAGACTATGGACAGCTATATCAGCTTCACCATTTAGCATAGCCATTTCGAGCTCTTTTACAAAGAGTCCGGTTGTTCCAAATTGTGTCAGTGAACGATCTAATACAAGATCCCCTTTTGTACTAAATGTTTTAATCTCAAAATCTACTTCTGGATTTTTAGATTTTAATAATGCTACTGTCTGCTCCGTTTGTCTTTTTGCAAGCAAACTAGGTCTAGTAGCAACACGTATAACCCTTCTTTTCGACATCATTTTTCTTATTTTTTCGAACTAGTGAATAAAGTACATCACTCTATCCTAGAGTTACAAAAATAAGAATTAGTTTTCGTTTTCTCTAAAGATCATTTCTAAGGTTTCTATTGGAGTAGAGTGTTTTTTATGATTATCCTTTAAATGATTGATGCAAGCTCGAGCAATTTTGTTTACTATATTAGAGCTAATGTGCTCAATTTTCTCAAGCTCTATCGCGCTAAGCTTAGGTTTATGATATTCAATCTCCTTTACTTTTATTTTCTCGAGATTATCCTTTAATGCAACAATAACAGGGGATAAATTTTTAATTTCTAACCAACCGTAGAATTCTTTTATGGATTCCTCAATAATTATCTTTGCCTGAGGAACAGCCTCATGTCTATGTTTCATCGCTTTTGAAATCGACTGGGATAAGATGTCTACAGTTGCAACTTCGATGTATGGATTTTCTTCTATATCTTTAGATACATTTCTAGGAACTGAAAGATCAAGGATAAGAGTTTTTTTAGTTTTATTATCAAGATGTTCTGCTCTTACAGTAGGACTGGAAGCTCCTGTTGCTACAACAATTACATCTGCTTTGCGTAGTTCTTGGGTAAGATTTTCTATTGGGGCAAAGTGTAAATCAAATTTTTTTGCAAGATTCTCTGCTTTATTGAGGGTTCTATTAACAACTGTAAGAGATCTGTTTTGCATATGTTTTAAAAGGTTTACACAGGTATCTTTGCCTATTTCACCTAATCCAAAAAGAAGGATATTTGCTTCATCTAACTTTTCTGTATTGTCTTTAATATATTGCACTGCTGCATGTGAAACTGAAGATGCTCCCTTGCTTATATCAGTAGTGTTTTTAATCTTCTTACTCGCCTGGAAAACATAGGAAAATAGTCTATTTACAAATGGGTTTATTAATCCCATTTCATCAGATTCTCTATATGAGTTTTTAACCTGTCCAACAATCTGAAAATCTCCAGTAATCTGTGAATCTAAACCTGTTGTGACTTGGTAAATATGAGAGATTGCATCATGCCCTTTTTGTATATATCCATGACTAATAAAATCTTCATACTTTGCATTACAGTTTGAAAGGAATAGATGAATTACAGAATCAGGATCTGATGAAAAACCATAAAGTTCTGTTCTATTACAAGTAGATAACACAATAAGCGACTCAATACCTTGAGACCTTGCTTGGTTTAATATAGTTTTTTGATCCTCTGGTTGAAGTGCGAATTTTTCACGTATATCGATTGCAGTTTTTTTGTAACTGATTCCTATAACAAAAAATTTTTGGAGTTTCTCTCTTATTCTAAATGACATAGTAATATTAGACTCTTGATTGAAATGCAGGCAATAATAAGATTGTCGCAATTAAAATGTATCACAATAATTGTACCTGCAAAATTAAAATTTTCAACTCATTATTCGTACTCTTTGAGCTCTTTATTCAGATATTAACCTCTTTTTAAATTCGTTCTTTTATTGGTTTAAGCTTTTTTATTATTTAGTCACCTATGATATATGTGAGTTTTTGATTAATTTTAAGTATGATTTATAAGAAAATATCAATATTGGGATGTGGTTGGCTTGGATTGTCGCTTGGCAAGACATTAGCTAATTCTGGTTATAATGTTTGTGGGTCTACAACTGATCATGAAAAATTAGGAGAAATTAGTAGTCTGAATATTGAACCATACTTAATTAAATTTAACCCTAGTGTTAATAATGATTTTAATAATTCTTTCTTTAATTCTGATATTCTGATCATAAATATACCACCCAAAAGAAGAGAAGATATCGTTTCCTATCATCTAAAACAGTTTAAATCTATTTTAGATTGTATTTTAAAAGGGGAAATAAAAAAGGTTATTCTTGTAAGTAGTACCTCTGTATACCCTAATAATAATGGTGAGATTGATGAAAAATTTATTGGAGTCCCTGAAAAGAATAGTGGTGTTGCCCTTTTGCAGGTTGAGAATCTATTAAAAGAGCAAAAAGGTTTTGAAACAACAGTTTTGCGTTTTGGTGGTTTGATCGGTTATGATCGTCTTCCTGGACGTTTTCTATCTGGTAAATCAGATATTAAAAATGGATCTGCTCCTGTTAATCTTATTCATAGGGATGATTGTATAGGGATTATCCAAAATATTATCGAAAATAACCATTGGGGAGAAGTGTTTAATGGGGTGATGCCATTTCATCCAAGTAGAAGTTCTTTCTATATAAAGGCTGCTGAAGTAGAAGGAATGTCTTTACCTGTCTTTTGTGAAACTAATGATCTGAATGAATTTAAGATTGTGTTGTCTACTTATTTAGTTGAAAGGACAGCTTATTGTTTTAAATATAATTCTCCTCTTGAGGCACTTTAATTGAATTTTTTAGAAACCTATTTGATGTATAAATGATTATCTTATAGTTTTATATCTATCTTTTAAAATAAAAAACTAATTAGAAGGATTCTCAATATTACTATTAATCCTTCCATTTAAATCAATTTTATTACCTTCGCAAAGTATTATAAATAAATATGATCGAATCTTATTTATATTAAGTTTGAGGGAATCCGATGAAACTTCGGAACAGTTGTTCGCTGCTGTAAGTCCTATTTCTTTATCTATATGCCTAAAAATGCCACTGTTGTAATTTTAGATGGGAAGGCGGTATATAGAAGGACGAGTCAGAAGACCTGTTTGATCATAGTCGTTTACATACACCATTCGGACAGTTGGTGGTAAATAGTAATTTGGTATTGAGTATTCTTTTTAAGAGTATTTCGACACTCTTTCTCTCTACTGTATTCATTTTCCTTCATCCAGTCTTTTTTAGTAAATCTTTATTTTATTAATCATTAATATGAAACATACTGTTTCGATTGTTGGTGCTGGTCCTGGTGATCCAGACTTGTTGACGGTCAAAGCTTACAGGTTGCTTAAAAATGCAGATGTAGTCTTGTATGATAGTCTAATGGGGGAAGAGATCCTTAAGGTAATTCCTGATAATGCAGATAAAATTTATGTTGGGAAAACTCATTGTGATAAGCAAAGTCAGAGTGTACGTCAAGAACGTATTAATAACTTGATGTTGGATGGCTATTTGAAGAATAGGAGAGTTGTTCGCCTAAAAACAGGTGACCCGCTTATTTTTGGGCGTGGAGGTGAAGAGATTCGTTTTTTAAAGGAACATAATGTCTCTTACGAACTTGTTCCAGGTGTGACAGCAGGGATTGCTGCAGCTAATAATTTTCAAATACCTATTACGGAGAGGTGTGTAAATACAACTTTACTCTTTTGTACAGGAACTACTGCAACTAATGAGTTTAAGCAGTTTGAATCTATTGCATTGATGATTAAAGAAGGAACACCACTTGTCTTGTACATGGGGCTTAAAAATATCGATAATATAATAGAGCAGTTGTTGTTGTATGATGTAAGTCCTTCTACTAAGATAGCTGCAATCTCCAAAGTCTCATATGTCGACCAAAGTATGATTTCTGGTGATTTATCAAATTTTGCACAAATTGTAAAAGACAATCCATTGCCTACTCCTACTGTTATTTTAATTGGACAAAGCGTAGAATCTTTGATGGAAAAGGTTTAATGATTTGAATTGCTGGTTAAAACGATGTCTAAACTTAGGGGCTTTGTTGTTGAGTCGTATTTAATTATTCATGATATTTGGTTGAAGATAAGGTAGAATATATATTACAAAGGACACATCTAAACATTACATTAGTTGTGTCCTTTGTAGTTGAAAATCCTCTATGTTTGTAGAAAAGTGTTCAGTTTTTGCATTTAAACATTATCTCATTTCATTTAAAGTGGAGATTTTTAGAGGCCTTTTGGTTATTTATATGTTAGTGAAGTTATAAAATAACTATGACTAATCCAAAAAAGTATTATAAATATAAAGGTCTATTACATCTGTTGCTGTAGATCATACTACTATACTTGTATATATGACTTCTTTAGGGTAGTTGTTTATAAAAGTTAATTATGGGCTGTTTTTTTTGCTTTAAATTTAATGTGTTTGATTTTAAGGTGAATAGAATTTATTCGAGTAATAACTGTTTTTTTATTTGGAAGTAAAGCAAAAAAAGCCCTTTCTTTGCAACGCTTTCGAGAAAAACGATAGCGAGTTCTTAATGGTTTTGATTCAATGTTTTTTAGTTTTTCGGAGACGAAAAATAAATGAAAAAACATTTGGAGTTTAAAGATAAAATGATTTATCTTTGCAACCGCAAAAACATCGGCGCAACGGCGACGATGGATGAAATAAGAAATAAGTTCTTTGAAGATATTTTTTTGATAATGACAAGTACAAAAAGCAACCGTCAATCAATAGATTTTTGAGTTTTTGTTGAGCTAAATTAATTAACTTTTTATACAACGAAGAGTTTGATCCTGGCTCAGGATGAACGCTAGCGGGAGGCCTAACACATGCAAGTCGAGGGGTAACGGAGGTAGCTTGCTACCAGACGACGACCGGCGCACGGGTGAGTAACGCGTATGTAATCTGCCTTGTACAGAGGGATAGCCCAGAGAAATTTGGATTAATACCTCATAGTATTATTGAGTCGCCTGGCTCGATAATTAAAGCTCCGGCGGTACAAGATGAACATGCGTGACATTAGCTAGTTGGTAAGGTAACGGCTTACCAAGGCAACGATGTCTAGGGGTTCTGAGAGGATGATCCCCCACACTGGTACTGAGACACGGACCAGACTCCTACGGGAGGCAGCAGTGAGGAATATTGGTCAATGGACGCAAGTCTGAACCAGCCATCCCGCGTGAAGGATGACTGCCCTATGGGTTGTAAACTTCTTTTATATGCAAATAAACCTACTTTCGTGAAAGTAGCTGAAGGTAGCATATGAATAAACACCGGCTAACTCCGTGCCAGCAGCCGCGGTAATACGGAGGGTGTAAGCGTTATCCGGATTTATTGGGTTTAAAGGGTACGTAGGCGGTAATATAAGTCAGTGGTGAAATCCTGCAGCTCAACTGTAGAACTGCCATTGAAACTGTATTACTTGAGTATACTTGAGGTAGGCGGAATGAGTAGTGTAGCGGTGAAATGCTTAGATATTACTCAGAACACCGATTGCGAAGGCAGCTTACTAAGGTATAACTGACGCTGATGTACGAAAGCGTGGGGAGCGAACAGGATTAGATACCCTGGTAGTCCACGCCGTAAACGATGATTACTCGCTGTTGGCGATACACAGTCAGTGGCTAAGCGAAAGTTTTAAGTAATCCACCTGGGGAGTACGATCGCAAGATTGAAACTCAAAGGAATTGACGGGGGCCCGCACAAGCGGAGGAACATGTGGTTTAATTCGATGATACGCGAGGAACCTTACCTGGGCTTAAATGTACGGCGACCGGTCTAGAGATAGACCTTTCTTCGGACGACGTACAAGGTGCTGCATGGTTGTCGTCAGCTCGTGCCGTGAGGTGTCGGGTTAAGTCCCATAACGAGCGCAACCCTTATCTTTAGTTGCTAACAGGTTAAGCTGAGGACTCTAGAGAGACTGCCACCGTAAGGTGAGAGGAAGGTGGGGATGACGTCAAATCAGCACGGCCCTTATGTCCAGGGCTACACACGTGTTACAATGGTCAGTACAAAGGGCAGCTACCTGGCGACAGGATGCTAATCTCTAAAACTGGTCTCAGTTCGGATCGGAGTCTGCAACTCGACTCCGTGAAGCTGGATTCGCTAGTAATCGCGCATCAGCCATGGCGCGGTGAATACGTTCCCGGGCCTTGTACACACCGCCCGTCAAACCATGGAAGCTGGGGGTGCCTGAAGTCTGTTACCGAGAGGAGCGGCCTAGGGTAAAACTAGTGACTGGGGTTAAGTCGTAACAAGGTAGCCGTACCGGAAGGTGTGGCTGGAACACCTCCTTTCTGGAGCCGACAAGAACGGTTTAAGAAAATCGACAGATTAGGTTGTTTTTTCTTGTCATATCAAAAAAACCTTATATACCCACATGACCAACGTGGTGATAGCGTAAGCTGAAAAACTAAGGTGGTTATGTTTTTATAGCATAGTCCCGTAGCTCAGCTGGTTAGAGCGCTACACTGATAATGTAGAGGTCCCCAGTTCAAGTCTGGGCGGGACTACATTTAAGATAACGCAGGTTATTGGGGGGATTAGCTCAGTTGGCTAGAGCGCCTGCCTTGCACGCAGGAGGTCATCGGTTCGACTCCGATATTCTCCACACATTTATACTGATTAACTAATTAGTGTATATAAGTTCTTTGACATTCTGGAAGAAGTAATCTGTAAAAAGAATACAACAGTAATATTTTAGATTAACGAAAAGGTTAATGTAATAGAAAGTAAGTAAGGGTGTATGGTGGATGCCTTGGCTCTTAGAGGCGATGAAAGACGTGATAAGCTGCGATAAGCTTTGGGGAGGTGCAAACAACCTATGATCCGAAGATTTCTGAATGGGGCAACCCAGCCAATTTATTGGTTATCTGATTATATCAGAGGCAAACCCGGAGAACTGAAACATCTAAGTACCCGGAGGAAGAGAAAACAAAAGTGATTCCGTTAGTAGTGGCGATCGAACGCGGATTAGCCCAAACCAATTACGTTTCGGCGTGATTGGGGTTGTAGGACTGCAATATGAGATTATGCGTGAAGTGGAAGTAACTGGAAAGTTACACCAAAGATGGTGAAAGTCCTGTACACGTAAGCAAATATGATCTAGCAGTATCCTGAGTAGGGCGGGGCACGTGAAACCCTGTCTGAATCTGCCAGGACCATCTGGTAAGGCTAAATACTCCTAAGAGACCGATAGTGAACCAGTACCGTGAGGGAAAGGTGAAAAGTACCCCGAACAGGGGAGTGAAAAAGTACCTGAAACCATACACTTACAAGCGGTCGGAGCATATTTATATGTGACGGCGTGCCTTTTGCATAATGAGCCTACGAGTTACTCCTCACTGGCAAGGTTAATAGTTTAAGGCTAGGAGCCGAAGCGAAAGCGAGTCTGAATAGGGCGCTAAAGTCAGTGGGGGTAGACGCGAAACCGTGTGATCTACCCATGGGCAGGTTGAAGTCTTGGTAACACAAGATGGAGGACCGAACCAGGGAGCGTTGAAAAGCTCTTGGATGACCTGTGGGTAGGGGTGAAAGGCCAATCAAACTCGGAAATAGCTCGTACTCCCCGAAATGCATTTAGGTGCAGCCTTGGATATAGTATTGCAGAGGTAGAGCTACTGATTGGATGCGAGGGCTTCACCGCCTATCAACTCCAGACAAACTCCGAATGCTGTAATATGATTACCAGGAGTGAGGGCATGGGTGCTAAGGTCCATGTCCGAAAGGGAAAGAACCCGGACCATCAGCTAAGGTCCCCAAGTATATGTTAAGTTGAACAAACGAGGTCTGATTGCATAGACAGCTAGGATGTTGGCTTGGAAGCAGCCATTCATTTAAAGAGTGCGTAACAGCTCACTAGTCGAGCGATCGGGCATGGATAATAATCGGGCATTAAACATATCACCGAAGCTATGGATTTAATGGACTACCATTAAGTGGTAGGGGAGCATTCTAACCAGCGTTGAATGCATACTGTGAGGTGTGCTGGAGCGGTTAGAAAAGCAAATGTAGGCATAAGTAACGATAAGGGGGGCGAGAAACCCCCCCGCCGATAGACTAAGGTTTCCTGATCAACGCTAATCGGATCAGGGTTAGTCGGGACCTAAGGGAAAGCCGAACGGCGAACTCGATGGACAACAGGTTAATATTCCTGTACTTTGTATAATTGTGATGGGGCGACGGAGTGATGAAAGCACCGCGTACTGACGGAATAGTACGTTGAAGGGCTTAGGTTATGATATGTGTAGGCAAATCCGCACATTGAGCTGAAACCTGATAGTACCAAGCGTCTTCGGACAATTGGATAGTGTGCCTAAGGGCTTCCAAGAAAAACCTCTAAACGTAGATTATACAGACCCGTACCGCAAACCGACACAGGTAGTCAAGGAGAGAATCCTGAGGCGCTCGAGTGATTCATGGCTAAGGAACTAGGCAAAATCGATCCGTAACTTCGGGAGAAGGATCGCTCCTCGTAAGGGGAGCCGCAGTGAAAAGGCCCAGGCGACTGTTTATCAAAAACACAGGGCTTTGCTAAATCGAAAGATGATGTATAAGGCCTGACACCTGCCCGGTGCCGGAAGGTTAAGTGGGGGCGTTATCTTCGGAGAAGCGCTGAAATGAAGCCCCGGTAAACGGCGGCCGTAACTATAACGGTCCTAAGGTAGCGAAATTCCTTGTCGGGTAAGTTCCGACCTGCACGAATGGTGCAACGATCTGGGCACTGTCTCAGCCATGAGCTCGGTGAAATTGAAGTATCGGTGAAGATGCCGATTACCCGCAACGGGACGGAAAGACCCCGTGAACCTTTACTGCAACTTCACATTGATTCTGGGCATGTAATGTGTAGGATAGGTCGGAGACAATGAAGCGGCATCGCAAGGTGTTGTGGAGTCGTCCTTGAAATACGACCCTTTGCCTGTTTGGAACCTAACTCAGCGATGAGGACATTGTGTGGTGGGTAGTTTGACTGGGGTGGTCGCCTCCAAAAGAGTAACGGAGGCTTCTAAAGGTACCCTCAAGACGATTGGTAACCGTCTGTAGAGTGTAATGGCACAAGGGTGCTTGACTGTGAGACCAACAAGTCGATCAGGTACGAAAGTAGAGCATAGTGATCCGGTGGTTCCGTATGGAAGGGCCATCGCTCAAAGGATAAAAGGTACTCCGGGGATAACAGGCTGATCGCTCCCAAGAGCTCATATCGACGGAGCGGTTTGGCACCTCGATGTCGGCTCGTCACATCCTGGGGCTGGAGAAGGTCCCAAGGGTTGGGCTGTTCGCCCATTAAAGTGGCACGCGAGCTGGGTTCAGAACGTCGTGAGACAGTTCGGTCCCTATCTGTTGTGGGCGCAGGAAACTTGAGAGAAGCTGCTGCTAGTACGAGAGGACCGCGGTGGACAAACCTCTGGTGTATCAGTTGTGCCGCCAGGTGCATTGCTGAGTAGCTACGTTTGGAAGAGATAAGTGCTGAAAGCATCTAAGCACGAAGCTCCACTCAAGATGAGGTTTCCTTAGAGGGTCGTTGGAGACTACGACGTTGATAGGCTGCAGGTGTAAAGGTTGCGAGACCAAAGCCGAGCAGTACTAATTACCCGAAACTTTCATTAGAATAAAGTATGTTGTATTCGAGGATTCCTTCTTCCAGGAGAAATGTCAAAATCATATTGAACTATGTATATTGATTAATATTATTAAAATTATTAGTCACGTATAAATCACCGTATTAACAATTTAAGGTGGTTATTGCATAGGGGTTCCACCTCTTCCCATTCCGAACAGAGAAGTTAAGCCCTATCGCGCCGATGGTACTGCAGAGATGTGGGAGAGTAGGTCGCCGCCCTTTTAATAAAAGCTGATTCTTCTAAAGAGTCAGCTTTTTTTGTGTCTATACTTTTCTGAAATATAACTATGCTATCGTTTTAGAAATAAAGAGATGTATCTTCTAATATTGGAAAGAGGGACCTCTTCCCGAATTTAATGCCCTTTGGGAACAGAGAAGGACACCTCTCTTTTAATGTATCATTCCAAATATTAGATGGATTATGTATATATTTTAGTCAAACGATAAGGATCTATATATTTGTTACTCTTCTTTGTGTAGACCTAAAAGCTTTTATTTTGTAACTACTCAGGTTCTTTTTGAGTATAATAATCACACAAAAGTTCCAAACACGTTGTTTTAGTGATGATTGTTAATAATAATAGGCCGTATTGTTGATTACTTTCTGTTATAATATTTTCTAATTTGTCAAGATCGATGAATCTTTGTAATCATGAGAACAATAGATCGTTTAGAACGAGAGAATCAAGCTTTAAAGAAGCAGGTTGAGACATTACTGAAAGAGCTAGACAGAGTGATGTCACGAGTTCAAGCTTTGTCACAAGAGAATACTATGCTTCATGAAAAAGTAAAGGATCTAGAAGATAAACTATCGCGTAATCATAAAAACAGTAGTAATAGTAGTTTTCCACCTTCAAGAGATTTACATACAGTAAAGAAAAATCAATCACTTCGAAATAAATCCACTAGGAAACCCGGAGGTCAACCCAAACATAAAGGATCGACATTACAACAGAGTGATTTCCCAACAAGCATAGAGTCATATTATCCTCCATCGACATGTCAGTGTGGTAATACATTAAATCAAGAAGACGCTAGCTTGTTATGCAAACGTCAGGTTTTTGACATACCACCTGTTCTTGAACAAATCTGTACTGAGCATCGTCTTTATGAAAATAGATGCAGTTGTGGTCAACTACACAAAGGTTCTATGCCCTCAAATATAAAAGCACCTGTCCAATACGGTTCTCATTTACGTTCACTAATTGTAAGCTTGTATGTTGAACATTATATCCCTTTAAACCGTATTGGTTCACTAGTGGAAGAGATAACATCATTTAAAATTGGAGATGGGACTATTACTAATATTTTAAATAAAGCCCAAGAGGTGATGACTCCTTTATATGAATCACTCGTGAATCGATATCCAAATCCAGTGTAGTTGGCTCAGACGAAACAGGTTGCAAGATCAATGGAGGCAAAGGATGGATGTGGGTATGGCAAAATCATGAGGTAACATTCATTACAGCCAATAAGTCTAGAGGGTATAAAGTTGTAGTAGAAAATTTTAAAAAAGGATTTATTAATGCGACCTTAGTCAGTGACTGTTATGCTTCGCAATTAAAAACTCCAGCCAAACATTATCAACTATGTTTAGCACATTTACAACGAGAATTAATCTACATTAAACAACAAACGAATAACAGTTGGGCAGAGGATATTTTGAATATATTCTATAAAGCCATGAAATTAAAGAGAGAATCAGCCGAGAACCAATATCCTTTAAAAGAAAAATCAATATTTAAAGAACAGCTTTTATTACTGTTGAAAAATGACGTGTATGACGATCAGCTAGATGAGATCAAGACATTACGGAGTCGATTAATTAAAAGGATTGATAGTGTGTTTACTTTCTTAGAGTATTACGAAGTTCCTTTTGACAACAATGCATCCGAAAGGTCAATACGTAATATTAAAATAAAACAAAAAGTATCTGCAGGTTATCGAACAGAAGAAGGAGCCCAAAGGTATGCCATGTTACGCGCTATTGTTGATACACTTAAAAAACAAGGAAAGAGTGTAGTGAGAATGATTGCTCATTGGTTATCTCAAAACCATCTTAAGGTCAGTTGGCAATAAAATAATTTACACATTATATATTTTCTGAACCTCCATTCTTTAGCGAATGGAGGCTAAACTATAAATGAACCTGAGTAGTTACAATTAAAAGTCAATGAAGAAAAGAGTATCAGTTGTGAGAGTAGTAAAACCGAACTACTAGGCTACACTATCTTAAACAACGGAACACTTATCATTGGAAGATCTCGAACCGCACGTCTTAAATCTAAGGTAAGAATGGTAACCAAACGTAACCGAGGACGAAGTCTGAAACAAGTTGTAGAAGAACTTAATCCTATCTTACGAGGATGGTTTAATTATTTTAAATGGGCAAGTTGCAAACGTATATTGAATGATATCGACGCATGGATTCGAAGAAAGTTAAGATGTTATCGATTGAAGCAATGCAAGAAAACGATCGCAGTAAAACGATTTCTGAATAATCTAGGAGTTCGGACATGGCAGAGTTGGATTCTAGCACTGTCAGGTAAGGGTTGGTGGCGTAAGTCAAGCAGTCCACAATCACATCAAGCAATGAGTTTGCAATGGTTCGATAAATTAGGGCTATACAATATGTCGATAAACTACGAAAAGTTCAGAGTTAATTGAAACCGCCGTATACGAGAGTATGTACGGTGGTGTGAGAGGTAGGGGGAGTAATCCCCCTACCTACTCGATTATTATTTGTGTTAGGTAGTACATAATGATGCCAATATAATTGCCGAATGTAAAACCGAGCATTCCGATAATAATACCAAAAACCAAGATAGATCTATTCTTTATAGAGGAAGATACAACTGGAACAAAAGCTGGAGAGTAGTATAAAGCAACCATCGCAATCAATGTTTGGTCCGCATCTCGCTTAAATATCTTAGCAACTAAAAGATGTAATATGAAGGATAATATTATTACCCAAAGCATGAAAAGAAAAGTAAAAAAGTTATTTCCCCATGAGAATTTTGAAAAATCAGCCATGTTTGCTAAAACTAGTGAAAAGCCAATGATAAAAATATTACCCATGCGGTAGTTACCTCTAAGAGAGTTAACTCTCTTTATTGATGATGCTACGATTGCTAAGGTGGTATTCAATAGGATAATTAAAATTGGTTGGAGTCTCTCTTGAAACTGTTGTCCAATTACAATACTAATTAATACAATTGCTACAGAAATACCAATCCCCTTATATACATCTTTTTTAATAACAAATAAGCTCTCTCTGTTCTCTATTGATGGATCTGTTTCTTGAACCTCTTTAACAGGAAGAAAGTTGCGAAATAATCGGGCTGCTATTGTCATAAAGAAAAAAAGCAAAGGGGATCCTATTAGAAAATCAAGACTGTGTACAATCAAAAAGCTGTCTGGTTCTATTTGGAGCGCTTCTTTCATTGAGGCTAAGTTCGGAGTGCCTCCAGAGTACAGTCCTGTGACCATCCCTGAAAGATCATGTATGTTGATTATGCGATCTTTAAATAGTATGACTCCTGAAATTACTGCGACAAACAGGCAGGATATTCCAATCATAAAACTTAGTAAAACACTTTTGTTTCTCTGTATCTCCTTTTTTAAATCTATCGAGAAAAGGAGTAGTGGCATGGCTATTAAGATTAAAATTGAAGACATGGTCTCTTGTGTGTGATAAAATTCATCATAATTTATAGGTATTAACAAGTGTAACATGATGCCGATTATATATGCAAGTGCTATGGGACCAATTTTTTGAAAAAACTTAATTTTTGCCGTAATATATTCAATTATGAATGGTAAAGTAAGGTATAGAGATATATAGAGTGAAAAGATCATTGAAGGCCTCATTTTATTAATACTTGAAACAACAAAAGTAGCAATGTGATAATGAAAATTTATTTTAATTTACATAACTTTACATAATTACTGCTTTCGAAATATATTAATTCATTTGAACTATGAGCCGATATTTATTGAAGTTTTTATTGTTGTTTCTACTTATTTCATGCGGAAAAGAGAAAATAGAGGTCGATAATAATACGCCCTCTAAAGAATGCAACTCTTCTAAAGGGAAAGACGATTATACTATTTGTTACAATGGCCTTCGTTTTGAAACAAAACATGGGGTGGTTGCGATCAGAAATGGAGACGATGTATCTGCCAAAGGAATAAAAAATGAATTAGAAGTAGTCACTCCTAATTATACTGTAAAGATTTACAACCTACCAGAAAAACATGGGTTAAGATTACTAAAAACCTATGGAAGTAAGAAGAAGCCAAGTAAAGAGAAAGGAGATCTAATACTAGAGTTCTTTTTTCATGGAAATGAGATGATAGTACAGAAAGGAACAATAACGACTTTTAAAAACAATACCATTATTTTTGATGCATTTGTGGACGATAAAGCATTGAAAGGATATATACATTGGAAGAAAAGAGAGGGAGATAAATAGTGTCTCCCATCTCTTTAGTGTTTTATAAAGAGTTCTCTTTAGTCCATTGAATTACTTCGCTAAGTTTTCCAAATGCCAATCCCACTACAGTATCTGCTGCACCATAGTAGACTGAAACTTTATCCTCTTCTTTGTCAACTAATGCTGCACATGGGAATACAACATTTGGTACATCTCCTGTCAATTCATATTGTGTTGATGGAGCAAGGATGTAAGGTTGTGAGCGATAAAGAACTTTTGTTGGATCTTCCTTATCAAGAATTGCTGTACCCATAGAGTATCTAAAACCCGAACATGTTGTGATGACACCGTGGTAGAACATCAACCAACCCTCGTCTATTAGAATTGGCACAGATCCAGCACCGATTTTAGTACATTGCCATGCACTTTTTTCAAAAGGAGTAACTTTCATTACACAACGGTGTTCTCCCCAATATTTCATATCTGGGCTATAGCTAATATAGATATCACCAAAAGGAGTATGACCATTATCAGAAGGACGGCTTAGCATTGCATATTTACCATCAATTTTTTCTGGGAATAAAACTCCATTTCTATTAAATGGAAGGAATGCATTTTCACATTGGTGGAATGTTTTAAAATCGAATGTATATGCAATTCCAATTGTTGGTCCATGGTATCCATTACACCATGTTATCCAGTAACGATCTTCAATCCAAGTAACGCGAGGATCATACTTATATTCTGATTCGATCATTTCTGTGTTTCCAGCAACAAATTCAATTGGCTCATGATTGATGTCCCAATTGATACCATCTTTACTAAAACCAGTAAAGATATTCATCTGTACAGCTTTGTTATCACAACGAAAGACTCCCGCATACCCTCCTTCAAAAGGAACTACAGCACTATTAAAAATACTGTTAGAGGTGGGGATATGGTATCGTCCAATTACAGGATTCTCTTCGTATCGCCACATTACGTCATTACATCCTTCAGGACGATCTTGCCAAGGGATTTGTACTTTGTTTGTCATAATCTGTAAACTTTATAATTGTGTATTATTATCTTTTAAATCTCTTCTTCGTTATAAGTAAATGGGACAAATTTTGTAATTAAAATAGAAGGGATTGTTGCAAGAACGACCCAGCCAAAGAATAATTTATATCCTAATAGATCACTTAATTCTCCACTTAAATAGGACGGAATCATTACTCCTAAGTTCATAATACTTGTAGCAAAAGCATAATGAGCCATCTTATATTTACCGGGAGCAATTTGTTGCATCATAAATAGGGTTAGACCAACAAACCCAAAACCGTAACCAAAATATTCAAAAATCACTGCTAATGAAATTACTGCTAAGTTTTCTGGTTGATAATAAGCTAGTAGAAAGTAAACCGCAAAAGGAATATTAAAAATAAGAACTAGTTGAAATAAGGTCTTTTTTAAGCCTTTTTTAGATATATACTTCCCTGCTAAGAGTGATCCAACAACAAAAGCCGCAGCGCCTAAAGTTCCATATATTGTACCAATTTGTGATGTGGATAAACCGAGACCACCGACTTCTCTTGATGCTTTTAAAAACAGTGGAGCCATTTTTATGGCGAATCCTTCTGCGAATCGGTATAGAATAATAAAAACGATATAGTATAGAATATTCTTTTTACTGAAGAATGTTTTAATAACATCCCAAAGAATAATGAACCCCTCTTTCGCATTCCTTTTTTGAGTATTTACGCCACTCGGTAGTGCTTTAATGTGGTATAGGGCAAGAAGCATCATTAGTACTCCTAAAATTGCCATGACAACAGCCCAGCCTTTGACTACGCCCATCGATTTACCTAGCTCTCCTGCTAAATATACAAACCCTCCACTAGATACTATTTTTGCAATATTATAGAATGCACCTTGCCATCCAATATATTCTGCTTGTTGAGAAGAGGTAAGACTCTCGATATATAGTCCATCTGCTGCAATATCATGAGTTGCTCCACTTAGACCAACCACGGCAAGCAGAGACAGAGTAACAGCAAAAAAGCTATCTAAACCTAGGGTTGAAGCTACCATATAAAACATGACTGCTGTGAGCAGCTGAGTTAGGACTACAAAAATTCTTTTACTCTTTGCCATCTCAAGAAGAGGGCTGATAAGAAATTTTAGAGACCATGGCAAGATGATCAGTGAGGTCCATTTGGTAATCTCAGCATCGCCCATACCAAGGTCTTTATACATCAAGGCCGCTGTTTGGTTGATAACAATAAACGGAAGCCCCATTGCAAAATAGGTTGACGGAACCCAGCTAAGTGGATGCTTTTTGTTCTGACTCATATTCATTCGTTCGTTTTTTTATTTGTGTGTTTTACTAGTTTCAATTTTCAATACACCCCCTTTGGTAATCTGTTGGTGACTAATAAAGAATCTTTTCCATCTCTTTTTGTTCCATGAGATACTCTGAATGTATGGGTTCTCAGGATTGCTATCGCTTTTCTCAATGGTAAATGTTTTTCCAGAATAAACTGAAGAGTTCAATGAAATAGTTACTTTATCGAAAGTCGGCGTTGTAATAGCATAGTCCATATCCCCAGGACAAACAGGATAAATTCCCATCATGCTATAAACAATCCATGCAGAAAGAGTTCCTGTATCATCATTTCCTGGTATACCTCCTGCTTTTGTTGTATATAGTTTGCGTAAGTTATGGATGTGCTTCTGAGTTCTCCACTCTTGCCCCTTGATATAATTAAATAGGTATGGGTATGCAATATCAGGTTCGTTCGCTGGGTCAAAATTATCTTCACTGAAACATGTTTCAAGTCGCTTTACAAATGGTTTATTACCTCCATATAGTTTGATAAGCCCCTTTATGTCATGAGGAACATAGAAACTGTAATTCCAGCTTGTCCCTTCATGGAAACCATGAGAAGGAGCAAAGTTTTCCCCCATCTTTGGGTCAAAGTCTTCAATAAATGAGCCATCCTCCTTTTTGGGTACCAATAAATTGAACTCTTTATTAAAGTAATTTTTATATCCTTTTGCCTGCTTTGCAAATCTTTTTTCATTCTTTTTATCTCCCAACACAGAAGCTAACTTACTTAAATTCCAATCGGCAATATAGTATTCTAATGCGTGTGATACGGAATTGTCATAGTTTGATGTAAAAGGAACGTAACCATGAGATAGGTAGAAGTCATTGTCAGGACGAAGAGGATTGTATTTTTGTTCTGTCGTAGCAGACTTAAGCATTGCTTTGTAAGCTTTCTCTATATCGAAACCACGAATACCACGAAGATAGGTGTCTGTGATAACAGGAATAGAAGGGTCGCCTTCCATTACATAAGTCTCTCTTCCAAAAAGTTCCCACTTCGGCAGCCAACCACTTTCGTCATACATTTGGATCATCGTTTTTACCATATCTCTTTGTTTCTCTGGATATACCAAAGACAAGAATGGGTGAACATTTCTGTATGTGTCCCAAAGGGAGAATACAGTATATCTATTCCCATCAGTGATTGTTTTAATCTGATCGGATTCCATCGCAGGGTATTGCCCATTAATATCTTGTAAAATATTTGGGTGAAGAAGAATATGATATAGTGCAGTATAGAAAACCGTTTTATCCTCTTTAGTACCACCCTCTACTTTAATTCTAGATAGCTCTGTATTCCAATTGCTGTACGTTTCCTTTGCAATTTTGTCGAAGTTAAAACCATCTTGTTCTACTTCTAGGTTTTGTCTTGCATTTTCAATCGAAACATATGAGACCCCTATTTTTACCTCGATCTGTTCATCTTCATCTGTGTCGAAAGTAAAGAAAGTCCCGATATTATCTCCTGCAAGCTCTTTATAGTATTTTCGATAAATTTTGTATTTACCACTAGTAGAAGACCATTTTGCTCTCGGACCAACAAGTGGTTGCTGAAATTTAAAGTACCCTTTTTCTTTCGCAGGTTTGCTAAATTTCACAACAAAATATACTGGAAAAACAGCATCTTTATGGTAGCAGAAGGTACCAAGAAGCTTTGATCCTTCGATCTCTGTAGGAGATACAATTTTAGCGTATGCTCCACTTTCATTAGTAAGACCTAGCCCTAAATTTAGAAGAATATTTGATTGTCCCTTAGGAAAAGTATATCGACTGATTCCAGTCCTAGTAGTGGCAGAAACCTCTGCTTTAACACGATATTTGTCAATGATTGTACTGTAGTAACCAGGTTTCGCAACTTGATCACTATAAGTAGATCCATATTTGTTTTTATCTACTTCAAGCTTACCAGTTGTAGGCATCAATATAATTGAGCCTAAATCTGGACACCCAACACCACTTAAATTTACATGTGTAAAACCAGTCATGAAATGATTATCTGAAACAAAAGGATTCGATAACCAGCCTGTATCTGTACTCAGTTTGTTTTTATCATTGTTGGTCACATTATAAGGAACCACAGAAACCATTCCATTGGGAGATACTGCTCCGGGGTAACAGGCTCCATAGTTGGATGTTCCAATAAAAGGATTTATAAATGATGCATAATCTTGACCTTGTGAATTGGTATATGCAAAAGTGAACAATACCAGGAGTAGTATCCTGGATGTTTTGATAATGTGTTTCATCATTGATTATTTAGTTGTTGTCTTCAGTTTCCTAAATGTGTTGCATGGCTTATTCGTCATATAGAATGTAAGTTCAGAACCTTTCATAATCTCTTTATGGGTAATGAATGAGCGTTCAAGGCGTTTCCCGTTTAAGGCTACATGATCAACATATATTCTATCTCCACCAAAGTTAATAGTATTGATAGTAAAATACTTCTCATTTGGTACTTCAATTTGGGCTTTTTCTACATTTGGTGCTCCCAACTGATAGGTTGCGCTTGCCGGATTCATCGGATAGATACCTATAGAACTAAGAATATACCATGCAGACATCTGTCCACAATCCTCATTTCCTGCAATACCATCTGGTGAATTTCGATACATTGTAGTTAATGTTTTGTGCAGCATCTCTTGCGCTTTGTCTGGTCTATTGGCAATATTATAAAGATATATTGTATGATGACCTGGTTCATTCCCATGAGCATACCCACCGATAAGACCTGAAATATCAGGAGATGCATCTTCGCCTGTAATCCCATTTTCTAAACTAAAGAAGGTATCTAATTTCTGAACAAACTTTTTATCACCCCCAAGAAGTGAGACTAGTTTTTTAGGATTCTGGGGAACGAGCCATAGGTATTGCCATGCTGTTCCTTCTGTATAATCGTTTCCACGATGTCTAGATTCTGTTGGTGAAAATGGGGCTACCCAAGTATTATCATCATTTTTACCTCTTAAGAACCCAGTTGAAGCATCGAAGTAATTCACAAAATTATTAGCTCTTTTTGAAAAATATTGATAGTCTTCTTCATATCCCAACTTTCTCGCAACTGCTGCAACAGCCCAATCATCAATACTATATTCTAAGGATTTTGCTACCGCTTCATTCTCTTTATTCGACGGAATATATCCTAGTTTGTTATGATATCCCATTCCTCTCTTGTCGATAAGAGAACTTTTCTTTATTGCTTTATAAGCTTTCTCTCTGTCAAAGTTGCCAATATTTTTCATTATAGCCTCAGCAATCACTGAAATTGCATGGTTTCCAACCATACAACCATTATCATTCCCCTCAAGTTCCCAAATAGGTAGTATTCCTGTCACATCATAATGTGCGAGTAGTGATTTTACCATATCATTAACCTTCTCATCATCAGTAATTGTTAGAAGAGGATGTAAAGCACGATAGGTATCCCATAAAGAGAATACAGTATATTGGTCATATCCTTTTGCCGTTTTAGTCTCTCCGTTGGGTGCTTTATACTGTTCATTGATATCCGAGAATAGGGCAGGAGCAATCATTGTATGATACAATGCAGTATAGAATATTGTGTCAACGGTATTAGATGGTGTTGTAATATCAATTTTTGATAATGCTTTGTTCCATGCTTCATGGGTATACTCTTTTGTTTGATCAAAATTCCAAGAAGCATGGGTGTCGTCCATCATGTTTTCTAGTGCATTTGCAGTACTTACAGAAGATATAGAAACCTTTAGGGTTACTTGATCTTTTGCGAAAGAGAAAACACCTATATTATTATTTGCAGTAGTTTTAATAATCTTTTGTTTATGAATTGGCTCAGAGAATTGGGCAACAAAATAAACCCTCTGGTCTTTTGCCCAGCCAGTTGACCATCTATATCCTGAAATTTGCGTAGGAGAATCTACCATGATCTCTGTTTTGGCTGTTGCATCCCAATTCTTAGAATATCCAAGATTAAAAATGATAGAGTTTATACTGTTGTTTTTTGGAAAAGAATAACGATGCATTCCAACTCTTCTTGTCGTGGTTAACTCTGCAGTGATTCCACTATTCATCTTTACTTTATAATAACCAGGAGATGCATGTTCTTGATTTTTTGTGTATTTCCCAATATAGTTAGAAATAAACTCTCCATTGTTCTCGCCGTCTTTGTATTCAACAGTTTTTGTTGTAGGAAGAACTGAAATATCATAAAGGTCTCCAATACCAGTACCACTAAGATGAAGGTGACTGAAGCCGACGATTGTCGAATCAGAGTTGTGATAGCCCGAACACCAATCCCAACCTTGGGTAACGTTGTCTGGACTTAGTTGGATCTGTCCATATGGAAATGCAGCACCAGGGAAAGTGTGCCCATGTCCTCCTGTTCCAATAAAGACATTTACTTTAGATGCGTAATCTGTTTGCTTTTCAGAAACGCAACTCCAGATTAATAATAGAGATAACGTTGATAGCCATATTTTTTTCATTGTTCCGAAAATTTATTATTCTAATATATTGATATATAGTGAACTCAGTTTGAGTCTAATTTTCAAAAATCATATACTGAAACACAATTTCTAAAAGAGAGAAACTGTGAATATGCTATCTTATTTAATCTATTTTCCTAAGTAATGCAAGATACGATTTTATTTTCATCTTTTTTAAATACGGATGTATCTTACCCTCCATAAATGGGTAATCAAAATAACTCAATATCAACTGATTCATATGATTTTTTACACATCTGTCGCCTCTGAAAACGAACATGTTAGAAAAATAGATCTTTTATCTTGTTGTAAATAAGGGAGGTAAGCTATTTTGTAGATATTTTATTCTATTTGTTTCTGTTTTTTATCTCCTTATCATGATAAAAATTCTGCTATAATTGCTAAACAATGTATTGATTTGAGGTGTTCACATTAATAAAGAATCTTATGCCAAATGACTTTATTTGCCTTTTTTTTGTTGAAATAGGCTTGTATTAAAAAGATGATATTTTGGTAATAGATACTTAAGAATCAAATAAAAAGAAATATCGATATTTGATTGTGGTACAATATTTGTTGTGCTATTAATAGATATCTGCAAGAAACGCAATAGTGATTAAAACAAAAGTGCATACAAACCTCTAAATGATTTATGCTATGGTGATGGATCAAAGAATTACAGGATTAAGGATTAAAGAGGGACGGGAACTTCTCGCAAGAGGGATTCCTTATATAAAGATGAAAGATGTTTTGGAAGCTCTTGGTTTCCAAGAGAAGTTTCTCACGGATGGTGTTGAACTAGCCAATGAAATTCAAGACCTTACTTCTCAAAACGACTTTGTATCTAGAGATCACCAAGAAGCTCGTCATCTTATTCGTCATGATCGAAGATTGGTAGAGATAGAAATTTTACGACTAAAGAGTTTGTTAAAATTAGTTGTAGAGCCAAGTGACTCTCTTTTCCAGGATTTTAAATTAGCGGAGTCCATACCATCCAATCATAGCGGTTTTGTACAGCATGTAAAAGAGGTCATGCATTCTATTTCGAAGAATGAAACGTTACTTCATGTTATTCAATCGAGAGGATTTGGTTCTGATCAATTGCAGAATATTTCAGTTGTATTAGCTCGAATTGAAGAGGGGTTAAATGAATCTGATTCTTTATCTCAATCGATTTCTAAGACAAATAGGCTGGTCGACCTCAAACTTTCAGAACTTATTAAATTAGGTGAGAAAATTGGGATATCTTCTCGTCAAATATTGAATAGTTGCTTTTAATAATATATGTATTATCTAAGATAGAGGTTGGATGAATTCCAACCTTTTTTTATGCGTTATACTTCTTATTGTAACGAACTTCCTGCTGCTTTTAAATTTATACTCATAATATTTTATTATATCTTTGGTGATTATTGAAGTTTATCATTATTCCTCTATTGATTGTATCTATATCTTCTCGAGTAATATGTTGACTTATACTCTTTCTTTTTAAGACATTCTATCCCTTTTATTTAATTGCTATTGAAAAATAATTAAGAATCTTCCGAGCAAACCTATATCATTATGTTATATTTGCTTGGATATTCGCTCATTGAAAAAAATTTCCTAAACTTATGCGAAGAGTTTTACTTCTTTTTGTTGTCTTATTTGTGGGACAGAATCTATTTAGTCAAGAAATAGGTATAGAATTGATTGGAGGGTTTAATGTTGGTGATGCTAATAAAACTTATTCAAAAGGATTGAATTTAAAGTACGGGTTCTCATCCTATTTATCTGCTGTGGTGGGATACTCAAAATGGGATTATAAGCTTAGTGGAGAGTGGTTAACAGAGAAAAAAGATCTTTATCTAAATTACACCATCCAACAGAAAGGTTTCTCTACATGGATACCCTCTTTTGGAGTAGAAGGTTCTCTTCCTTTTTTAGAGAATAAAATTCACTCATTGGGTTTTACTGGGAAAGTGGTTGCCTATCTTGTACCATCGGTGAATAGAGATGTTTATATTCACCAAGAAGGATTTGTACTTAATGATGAGAATCAATCTGATGCAACCGTACAGGTAGATAAAATGCTAACATATAGCTCAGAAGGAACAGGGGCTTTAGGCATTGGCTTTGTTGGTGGACTATACTATCGTTACAAAAAGTTTAGAACAAATCTCACTGTGGAACAAAATAGTGTAGATCTTTTCTATGACTATCAAAGCTTAAAGCTTGATGATAATGTTTTTATGAGTAGTCTTCTGAACTCTCCAGGAATGATTATGTGGTCGATGTCTGCTTCCTACTATTTTAATCTTTAAACAAGAAGAGTTATGTAAGCCCAGATAATATATCTTGCAACTTTACCAAGAAGCATATACAAAGCACATGTTTTAGGTTTTATTTTAAGAAATCCGAGACCTAAAACTATTGCATTCCCAAGTCCTGGTATAAAAGATAATGAGGCACTTATGGGTCCCCATTTCTCAAATCGTTTTTGAGCATTTATGATCTTTTCTTTGCGAATACGGAAATATTTTTCGACCCATGACCACTTACCTATATAACCTGTATAGTATGTTGTTTGACCTCCAATAAAGTTTCCAATAGTGGCAACAATAATAGCAGTATACATATCATAGCCATTAAGAATTAGCGCTGAGAGAACGACCTCTGAACTGAATGGAACAATTGTTCCTGCGAGGAAGGCTGAAATAAAGAGTCCTAGAAGACCTAATGTAGTTAAATCCATATATTTCGCAAAGATATTATATTTACTCATGTTTGTACTATAAGGGATAATTCAAGTATTGTAATTAATATTTGGTTTATGTAGAGGTTAATAGAATGTTCTATCAATTGAAATATTCGTTGTCTGTACTACAAGCTATTATTGTATGGAAGTATCTTATTTAGAAAGAATTTGCTTAACTTTGCACACTAGAAAAAATATAATGATATGGAAGAGTATTCAACTCGACAACAAAAGGTTGGTAGATTAATTCAGAAAGAGTTAGGCGAACATTTTCGCCTAAATGCGACCTCTGTATTTGGTGGACGTATGATCTCTGTCACAGTCGTTCGTATGAGTAAGGACTTGGCAATAGGAAGGTGTTATCTAAGTATTTTCCCTTCAGATAATGTAAAAGAGTATGTCGAAGAGATAAATAATATTTCAAAGAATATTCGTTATAGCTTAGGACAAAAGATAAAGAAGCAAGTTCGTATAATTCCAGAGCTTTCTTTCCATGTAGATGATAGCTTAGACTATGCAGAAAATATTGATAATCTTTTAAAGAGTTAATAGATAATGAAATACGATCCAATAAAGCGTTCGTTAGGAAAGGTGTTTAATAGAACACCTTTTTTGCGTATTATATTCTACAAACTATTAGATCTTCTTCTTCTTCGATCATGGCATATACGTAAAGCATTGCGTAAAGTTGGTCCACTAAATTCAAATCAATCTATCTTAGATGCTGGTTCTGGTTTTGGGCAATATGTATATTGGATGTCAAGATTTTTCAAAAATAGCACTATTCTTGGAGTAGATGTTAAGAGTGAGCAGATCGAAGATTGTAATCGTTTTTTTCAACAGATAAGAGAAGAAGAAAGAGTACAATTTCAGTATGCTGACCTTACAAAATTTGAAGATAAAGACCGCTTCTCTTTAATATTATCCGTTGATGTAATGGAGCATATTGAAGAGGATCAACAAGTATTTCATCACTTCTACCATAGCCTAAAAGATGGGGGAACAATTCTTATCTCTACTCCGAGTGATCAAGGAGGTAGCGATGCCCATGAGCATGATCATGAAGAGGATGCACATGGCTTTATTGATGAACATGTAAGAGATGGTTATGGAATCCAAGATATTACAGAGAAGTTGACAAAAGCTGGTTTTCACTCTATTGATGCCTCTTTTAGTTATGGTAAAGCTGGGAAAATTAGCTGGAAATTGTCTATGAAATATCCGATTTTAATGCTAGGTTTTTCTCAACTACTGTTTGTTTTCCTTCCAATTTATTACCTTGTAGTTTTTCCACTTTGTTTGGTGTTCAATTTTATTGATTTGATAAAAACACATAAAAGTGGATCTGGTTTAATTGTTGTTGCAAAAAAATAAGCTTTGAATCTATCTTTCTATATAGCCAAACGCTATTTGTTTTCTAAGAAGAAAGCGAAAGTTATCAACATTATATCCTTTATCTCGATAATTGGATTGGCAATTGGTACTTTTGCTATGGTTGTGACCATCTCTGTGTTTAATGGTTTTGATACTTTTATACAGTCACGCTTCTCGTCTTTTGATCCTCCGCTTAAAGTCTCGCCCATACAAGGGAAAGTATTCTCGATGGATACTATCGATTTTGCTCAGATACAAAACATTCGTGGTGTGGATGGAATTGCTCGTACCTTAGAAGACAATGCCCTCTTACGTTATGGCAAACACCAGACCATTGCGACTGTAAAGGGGGTAGATTCTCTTTTCTTACAAAAGTCTGGTGTCTCAGGTCGAATGATAGATGGAGTAGCTTCTCTTTATAAATCCAATAGATATGGTGTAATTCTAGGAGGAGAAGTTGCTAGTAATTTACGTGTGGGTTTTAAGTTTGCGAAACCATTGATATGTTATTTTCCTAAGCAAAGTAACCATTTCTCTATTAATATTACCCAAAGTTTTAAGCAACAACTAGCATATCCTATGGGGTGCTTCTCTATTCAGTCGGAGATCGATTCTAAATATGTTCTTGTTCCTCTTGAGATGTCTCAAAAACTTACAAGTAGAAAAAACAATCGAGTTAGTAATCTAGAGATATATGTGAATAAAGGAGCCGATATTGATCGTATCCAATCTGAAGTTAAGGCTATTGTCGGTCCTGATTTCTATGTTAAGAATAGGTATGAACAGCATGACACTTACTTTAAAGTCATGAAAGGGGAGAAGTGGGCTATCTTTCTTATTTTAGCTTTCATTCTTTTTGTTGCCTCTTTTAATCTTATTGGCTCTATTACCATGTTGATGATTGATAAGAAGGAGGATATAAACATTGTAAAGAGTATGGGGGCAAATGAGGAAACCATTAGAAGAATCTTCTTATACGAAGGCTGGATGATTACTACGATTGGAACAGCCGTAGGACTTATTACAGCACTAATCGCTTGTTATATCCAACAAGAGTATGGAATAGTCAAGCTTCAAGGTGCAGGAACATTTATTATTAATGCTTATCCTGTAAGGTTAATTTTTTCCGATGTAGTAATTATATGTTGTACTGTTATTTCTCTTGGAATTATGGCATCATGGGTGCCAATACGATTTCTTAAGTTAGATCAATTGAAGTCAAACAATGATTCATAAAAAATAAAAACGCGATATTTAGTTCTGACCTAAATATCGCGTTATGAATGTACTTTCAACTTTGGAAAGATTACTTTTGAATGTCATAAGTGTACTTTTTATTTCCTGACTTAATTTTAACTGAAATCATATCTCCTTTTTCGATTGAAGCTAAAGAGTAAGCTGTAGAAATTGCATTTTTAGTACCGAAACCATTAGAATGTAGTATGTTGTTATCTACGTCAGTAAATACGATAGAAACTTTATCTTGAGCTGGATTTAAATAACTAACAAATAATTTGTCATTTTTAATAAACAGAACTGGTGCTCCTACTACGTTTTTGCTAATAACTTCTTTATTTGCACTTGTAAGTGAAATAGATGTAATGTCTTTGTCTGCATTCAATTTTGAATCTTTCGCAAATGTGTTGAAAGTAACAGAAAGTAAAATTACTAATAGTGATAAAACTTTTTTCATAACGTTTTTAATTTTGTTTTTGTATCAATTACAACTTTAGTATTGCCACTATTGTGCCAAAAATTGCCGAGTTTTTGTAATATACTGATAGTCAGGCTTAAATAAAATATGATTTTTTTAGATTAATATTAGATTTGTAATTATCTACATAAATGTTGTATTTTAAAATTTATAGTACATTTGTGTAGATAATTTAATCGATTTTATTCTATAGTGTTGGTTGTGAATAACTTATGTGTTACGTGAACAAAAACATGCTATAGAACATGTTTTGTTTTATATCTACAAATCTACATTTATGTAGAATCTAATATGCAACAAGAAAGGGTGCATTCTTATAAAAATGCACCCTTTGTGTCTGTTTTGTAATCTTTTTGTAATCTAAATCGGGGTATTCTTTTTGTTTTTGTAATCCGAAGCTTTAATATTATATTTTGATAGTCGTAAACCGAGCTTCCTTTCTGAAATTTTTAATTGTTCAGAAGTTCTTCTGATACTTCCTTTATTTTCAGTCAGTGCTTTTTGTATTACCTGTTTTTCGATAGAAGAGATTGTCTCCTCTAAACCATCTTTTTTGTGTTCCCCAATATTCTCCTCAATCTGAAGAGTTGTGGGAAGTGAGTAGCTATGAATTACATTATCATGAGCCATGATACAAGCCCTTTCAATCGTATTCTCCAACTCTCTAACGTTACCAGGCCAAGAATACATCATGAGTCTATCCATTGCTCTTTGTGTAATCCTATGGATAGAAGCATTATTTTGTTTGTTGTATTTCTGAATAAAGTGATCTACAAGTAATGGGATATCATTTTTTCTCTCTCTTAATGCAGGAATAAAAAGAGGAAATACATTAATACGGTAGAAAAGATCTTCTCTAAATTCCCCCGTATTCATCAACTCCTCTAAGTTGCGGTTTGTTGCACAAACAAAACGAACATCTGTTTTAAGTGTTTCTGTACCTCCGAGTCTTTCAAATGTTCTCTCTTGAATTACTCGTAGTAATTTGACCTGCGTCGACATCGGAAGGTCTCCAATTTCATCTAAAAATATTGTTCCTCCATCGGCTAGTTCAAAACGACCTTTTCGTCTACTGTCTGCACCGGTAAATGCACCTCTTTCGTGTCCAAATAGTTCTGATTCGATCAAAGCTTCAGGAATGGCAGAGCAGTTTACTTTAATAAAAGGCTTCTCGGCTCTGTCACTAGAGAAGTGGATGGAGTCTGCAATCATCTCTTTACCAATACCACTTTCTCCCCTAATTAATACAGTAGATTGTGTTTTTGCAACCAAAGAAACTTGGTTGAAGACATCCTTCATTTTAGAGCTATTACCAATGATACTAGAGAAGTTTTTTGCTTTACTCGATGTCTGTTTTAGACCAAGGTTCTCGGCTCTTAACTTTTCGATCTCTTCCATTTGGGTTCTTTTGGTTTTCACCGCTTGAACCAACATCGTACCAATAATGGAAAGAAGTCTCTTTTCGCTTTCATAATTGTTTTTAGGGCTAAAACTCATGGTAGTACTCAAGGTTCCTACCACTTGCTCTTCCTGAAATATCGGTACACATATAAAAGTGTCGTTTGCCCCTCTGTTTGTCAATTGATTCATCTTATTGGAGAAGAATTTTGAATCTCCAAGATTTTCAATAACCACGGGGCGAGCAAGTTCTACAACACGACCAATAACCCCTTCACCTACTTTAAACTTTCCTTTGGATTCTTGAGCAGGGCTTAATCCATAAGATTCTCCAACGACAATTTGTGATCTTTGTCTATTCAGAATAGCAAGAAATGAACTATCACTATTGAGGTGAGTACACACCATTTTTAGAATAGGAGAGAGTGTTGATGAAACATCTTGACTTCGTATAAGTGTTTGACTTATATCGAAAAGTAGGTTCATCTCATCGTTAATATTACAAGGTTGGCCTGAGTGGTTACAGATAGTGGTATCTCTTTCCATTGTATTTCATTTAGACTTCAAATTCTAAGAAGCTATTTTTTTTACTTTTTTCAAAACAAAATTATTGAATAGTCCTGGTGCTATTTATATTACTCTGATTTTCATCTCTTTTAATTAAACTGTTTCATAGCATAAAGTGAACAGTATGCACATTATTTTGTTTTATTGAAAAGCAAAATAGAATGGAAAAATCATATCATGCTGATCTTCTTCATCCAAACAATTGTTATGTTTTTTTTGACGATACTTGTATGGTTTGTTCATTCTGGGTACGTTCAATTCTCTTTTATGAGAAATCTCCTATCTTTTATTTTGCAGGACTTTATGACGAAAAGAGTATCTTGTTATTTAAGAAAAGAGATTTTCAACCAACTCAAGATGCTGTGATTGTTTATATTGATGGGAAATGGTACGAGGGAATAAAAGCCATTTTTCAAATTACAAAACGTTGTAGGTATCCACTTTATACTATTTATTGTCTTCGTTTTATACCCTTTTTTATTACAAATTTCATCTATAAGTGTTTCGCTAAATTAAGATGGCGCCCCGGAAAAATGTACTGTCACAAACATAGTAGCATTGACATTAATCGTATATTATGGTAGATTTATGCAAGCGTCAATGTGACTTGATAACCACTGTGGCGTCTGATATTAAATACCCCATGTTCAAAGATTAAGTATTGTCCCTTTATTCCCATAAGAGTTCCTTCTACTTTTGGTGTTTTGTCAAATGTGATACTTTTTACCTTTTCTGGATACGTGTCAACAGGATATTCAAGACTCCTTATTTCATGTTTTGAGACCAAATAACGTTGGAGCTCTTTGGGAAGATATGTTCCAGCTTTTTTTAGTTCTGCTTCCAATTGAGATATACTACCAATATCATTCTTCAGCATTTTCATCCAGGAAGTCTTGTCCGTATAGTGATTTTTTAGAACTATTTCTATCACCCCAGCAATATGTCGATTAGGTGTTTCACAAAGAATAGCAGCAGCAGTTGCTCCTTGATCTATCCATCTTGTTGGTACTTGATGGTGGCGTGTTACACCAACTTTTACCTCACTAGATAGTGCTAAATAGACATAATGAGGGATTAAATCATGTTCAATAGCCCATTTTAAATCTCTTGCTTCTCCCCATTGTGCCCTCGAAAGTTCCGGGTTTATGATACTAGGTTCAGCCATTGGTGAGTTTCTAAAACAGTTATAGCAGAACCCTTGACTAAAAGACTTAGAGGTTTTCTTGCCACAATCAATACAATTTATCACTCCTGTAAACTCTAGTTTGATGGATTGACCGATACATTGGTTTAAATCAATAGTCTCGTTAGATAGGTTGAGTGCATATTGTATAGGAGTGCTCTCTTTTACACTCATCTTTCTCAGATTACCCTTGTATTGCATAGTGGGGAGTTTGAATTGAATAAGAACCCCCCTCTTATTGCTCTAAATAGAGAAGGGTTCCATATATAAATTTTAGAAGAAACGTTTAATACCAATCGTTTCTCTTACTTCTTGAAGTGTCTTTGATGCAGACTCGCGAGCTTTCTCAGCTCCAATCTTAGCAACTTTTGCTAAATAGGCATCGTCTTTCTCGATTTCGATGATTCGTTCACGTATTGGGGCAGTAAATTGAATGATATCCTCTGCAAGTTGTTTCTTTAAATCCCCATAACGAATCTCACATTTGTTGTAAAGGTCATCGAAATGTAATACTGTATCTGGAGTAGAAACCACATTCATCAACTGAAAAAGATTCTGAATCACCTCTGGTTTTTCTTGATTCATCTCTGTTGGTCCTGCATCGGTAACAGCTCTCATCACTTTTTTGTGGATACTTTTAGGATCTTCTACCAATCCAATTGCATTTCCTTCAGATTTACCCATTTTACCCGAACCATCTAATCCAGGGATCTTCACCATACTCTTCCCGTCGAAGGTAAAAGGACGAGGTATTGGGAAAATCTCATTCTTATACATTCTGTTGAAACGCTTTGCAAACTTACGAGCCATCTCAAGGTTTTGTTCCTGATCTTTTCCAACAGGAACGAAATGTGCTTTATGGATAATAATGTCAGATGCCATAAGAACAGGGTAGGTAAGTAATCCTGCATTTACATTATCTGGCTGCTTTCTTGCCTTATCCTTAAAAGAGGTAGTTCTCTCTAACTCTCCAAGATATGCATTCATGTTCATATACATGTATAGTTCCGAGATTTCTGGGACATCACTTTGTATATATAGTGTTGCCTTTTCCGGATCTACCCCACAAGCTAAATATTCAGCCAATACTTGTCGAACATTTTTGTGGAGGTCACCTGGTGTAGGGTGTGTTGTCAAAGAGTGACAATCAGCGATGAAGAAGTTACAGTGAAAGTCTTCTTGCATCTTTACAAAATTCTTTATCGCTCCAAAGTAGTTACCAAGATGGAGATTTCCTGTGGAACGAATTCCACTTACCACAGTAGGTTTCATATATATATTGTTTTTATTTTTCTCGAGTACTATACTTACAAAAGTAACAATTTGTTTTCAATAGTGTTAATAACTTATTACTCTTTATTGGATACAAAGAGTATTGCAAGGTATCCTATCAAATAATGGCTTATTTATATCTATCTTTATTGTGAAATTTCAACAAAAACACACATAAATTAAAATGTGTGAATTACGATTACCATGAGAAAAGAATTAGAAATAGAAGAGAAGTATCGTATCATTGTTCGTTTGGCAAAGATGTTGCATAAGTATGGAACATCCTCTTTTCGTGTTGAAGCATATGTTACAGAGGTCGTTCAACATTGGGGATTAAATTGTGATATCCTTGATTCTCCCACCTCCCTGTCTTTCTCTTTCTCTGATGGGAACCATGATGGAAAGGCTTTGCTAATACGTTCAAAACCAGGAGAAATTAATTTGGGCGCACTTTCAAAAGTGACCAAGTTAATTTATCGTATCCTTGAAGATAAATATGATTTATCAGAAATAACTGAACGGCTGGATGCCATTGAGTCGGAAAAACCTTATTACAGTAATTTTGTTGAGTTCCTATCTTTTGCTTTAGGTTCGGGGGGATTCTCTTTACTCTATGACTCGAATTGGGTCACCTGTTTTATCTCTGTTTTTCTTGGTGGGGTTGTTTACCTATTGTGGAAGTATGCGATGAACCACAACTTCATGATTGGAATGTTTGAAATACTCTCGACTTTTGTATCTGCTGTATTGGCTTGTGTTTTAAGCCTCTACTTTCCAGAGTTGAGTATTCCTATAGCAATACTATCTGCCGTCATTGTTTATGTACCTGGGTTAAGTATTTCATTGGCTTTAGAGGAGCTCTCGAGTAGAGGTCTTCTGGCTGGGACAGCACGTCTGATGGATGCTTTTGTGGTAATGATTAAACTTATTGTAGGGGCTTTAGTCGGAGTTCAGTTGATGGAGAAGTTATTAGAGATACCCCATACTTATACCATAGATCCCGTTACTCCATTAACCAAAGGATTGGCTATTGTGTTACTCTCATTTTGCATTGCTGTTCTCTTTAATGTTCAGAAAAGAGAGGTGATCTTTGGTGTAATTTCTGGTTCTATAGCCTACCTATGCTCCTATATGTTAGGGCAATATATCGGAGAAATCCCGGCTATATTTGTCGCTTCGATGCTTGTCGGTATTTATAGTTGCCTACTTGGAGGTTGGAGAGATGTACCAACATTAGTCTATATTGTACAGGGAATTATCATCATGGTGCCAGGAAGTCGATCTTATATTGGAATTACGGACTTCTATTTTAATCAACCGACTACTCCTTCAGATAATATGGGACAATCGGCACTTTTTATGTTTGCAGCCATTTTAGGAGGTCTGATCATCTCTAACTCTATTTTCACGATGGATAACCTCAAGAGAATACAGCGATTTCGTGATCGTTTTCTACATAGAAGAACTATCTCTTCATAAAAGATATTATCCCCCCTTTTAGGGGCTATCAAGACGCTACTAAAAGGGGATCTTTATTACAATCTGTTCATCTCTTTCCTGTTTACCTGTTTGGTCTTGAAGTCTATATTTCCTCCAAACGAGTAACTTAATGATAACGTAATGCTGCGTATATCATTTGATTTTGAGAAGTTGGTAATGGTGTTATTTTGATACATATCCATTTTATATATCTGTTTGTTCAGGATATCGTTACCAGAAAGCGTAATGTGTAGCTTCTCTTTCATTAGGCTTAAGTTTGCTGCAAAACTCAAGCTAGAACTTCCATACGTTTTTTCACTTTTACCCTCTTTGTCTGTATTACCCCAATAGTTTAGGTTAAAGGAAAGTCCCTTCCATGCAGTATTTACAAATGGCTTAAAGTCGTTGTCTATTCTAAAGTAGCTACTCCAAGTCTCATTGTCTTCAATCGTAAAACGATTGTCTGTATTCGAGGTTACTTGCCATGCAGTAGAGCTGGTTAGGCGACAGGTCCACCATTTAAAATGAAAATTGTAGTTTAGGTTGAAGTAAGCTTTATTCTGTTTATAGTTATTGAAACGATTCCAAACAAACACTTCTCTCTTTTCATCGAAGTGAGAGACTTGGTTATTGAACATACTTCTGTTTTCAATATATCCTATCGATGCAACAAAGTCTTTCAGTCCCAAACGAAGGGAGAAGTTGTCGCTATTCATCGGTTTCAGAAAAGGATTTCCTTGATCAATTAGCTTGCTCCCGACATAATAGGTTGCAGGATTCAGTGCCCAAATCCATGGCCTTGTAAATCTTTTATTAAAAGAAAAGGTGATACTGGTTCCATTCGATGCATTATAACCTATGATAACATTGGGAAAATATCGCATATAGTCATTCGTGTTCACACTATCAATAACTGTCTCTATCGCTTCTGTCTTGGTTTTTTCACCTCGCAATCCAGCCCTTAGGTATAATTTTTTAAATTTCTTTGTTGCCTCAATATACGATGCATAGATAGTTTCGTTGTAGACAAAGTTTGATGATAGACTTTGTGGCTTATCTAATAAAAGAATATCAGCCTCATTGGTGGTACGAAACGCTCCACTAGATTTGCTATCACTATATTTTGCACCAAACGATAATTCGAAGCCATTGTCTCTTTTTATATAGTAGTCTAGTGCAAAGGTTGAGAACTCACTATCCTTTTTTGTCCTACTTAGTTGATCTGCTACGGTGACTGTTTTAGGAGTAATATGGTTGATAAGATTGTTGTCTGTTTTATCCTTCGATCGAACTGTTCCCGATTGAAGTTGTAGTTTATCTCCCTTTGCATTGGTGGTCAAATCTACTTGTGTATAGAGATTGTGCACACTACTTCGATTCTTTTCGTCGTTATTGTATTGATTTTGGTGATCTCTTTGGTATTTATTCTCTTTAAAGATATCGGTTCTTTGGTCTCCTTCTCGAACATTTCCATAGCGGTAATTTGAAAGATTGTATCCAACACTAAGGGAAAGTTTGGGTGAGAAATCATAGTTTGCTTGAGTACGAATACCGTTGATATTATTATCCCGAAACTCTGTTGCATCCTCATTGACCAAGAGATTATTTTGATGCTCTTGTTTTAGAATGGTATTGGTCTGGTACTCTCTTTTTTTTCGACTGATCGAAGTATTCATACTAAATCGATTCTTTTTAAAAGTGATAGAACCATTGCCGCCATAATCCAATCCATGTTCTCTTTTTCGAACATTGGTTGATATATTACCTCCTAAAAAGTCTTCTACCTTTTTCTTCATGACTATATTAAGAACCCCAGCATTCCCACTTGCATCGAACCGCGAAGATGGGTTGTCGATGATCTCAATATCTTTCACGTCTTTGGGATTAATGGAACTTAGGTAGGCAGTTAATGCATCTCCGTCAAGATGAACTTCTTTGTCATTTACACATACAATGACTGTACCTTTTCCAATAATTCCAATTGTTTTGTTGTTGGTGTCTACAATTAATCCAGGAGCTTTAGATAGCAATTCATAGCTGTCGGAACTGGTATTGCTAGCATAGGTATCTTCGACTTTAAATATTACTTTGTCGCTTTTTGAAATGATTCGTGCTCTTTGAGCCACCACATTTACCTCGTCAAGTCCTGCCAATGGTATCATTTTGATTGTTCCTAAATCCATGTTTTGGGATAGATCAACTTTTTCCCATTGTGTTTCGTAGCCTACATAGCTAATTCTCATTAAATAGGATCCTTTATCTAAGTTTATTGTTACCAATCCATCCCTATCTGATACCGTTCCTTCAACAAAGGAGCTGTCTTTCTGAGATAGTATATAAGCATTTGCATTCTCTAAGGGATCCCCATTTTCCATGAGGATATGTGAGGTCAAATGTTGCGAATAAAGAGGTTGTTGAAAGCCCATACTAAGGACTATCAATAGGAAAATTTTTTCTTTCAATTTCATTGTAACGATAGGTTTGTTGTTCAAATAGTTTACTTCAAGGATCCTATTAAAACGATGCTAAAGATATTGTTTAATACGAACAGGCTCTAGATAGATGTTTCGTTCTATTTCGTTTCATATACGAAATATGCTGTCACTATAATTATAATTCCTGTGGTGTGGAGAACTTAGAGTGCACCTTTGAATTCGTTTTTGCAATATCATAGATTCATGTTGGTTTATTTTGCAATGCATACTATTTAAATCCCTCTGAAATTATGACGTAGAACTACCTGAAACGTTACAGTATGTGAATAATATTTTATTTGTGTTGTGTTGATTTGGTGTGTTATACTTTATCTATAATACATATGAATACACAAAAAATAAGAATAAGTTGAGTAATACTTGATGGTATATTTGTTCATCCTTCATGCGAATCTCCTTCATGGTTCATCCACCGAATCGATGGAGAATCGATGGACAAACCATGAACAAACCATGAACAAACCATGAACAAACCATGGACAAAGTGCCTATGAAACCACTATGAAAGATATGGAAACAGGTTAGAAGTTTATTAAAGGGGGGAGGTTAAAGGAAAGATATGATAGAAGAAGGCATGGGGAAGGGGGATATGACGAATTGGTACAAAAAAAAGAGGACATCCAACAATGAATGTCCTCTTTATAATAATATGTACCCACACCAGGATTCGAACCTGGATCTACAGTTTAGGAAACTGTAATATTTTGTGTGTTATATTGTTGATATATAAAACGTTGTGTGTTATTATTGTTGTATTTTGTACAACATATGTACAACAATTGTAATATTTATAAGTTGTATAACATTTTCTATTATTCGTTGAAATCTTGATTCGAGTTAATAATGTTCTGTATCGTCTTTTCTTTAAACTTTCGGAAAAACTCTAGTGCATCATTTTTGTACTGGAAACTGCGATGAAATAACATCAGCGTATTTGTTGCAATTGATCCATTTCGTTCATATTCTTCATATTTAGGGAATCTTCTTTCTAAGAATTTATCATATAAAGAAAACCTTTTGTTTTCTTCTATATTCTCACCTAAATCATTTGCTGCAGAAAAAATAAACGAATGATCATATTCAAGTTCTGCATATGCTTCGATACAAGATGTAAGAATTGCTAAAATATGACCTGCGGATAAATGTGCTCTGCGACGGTATTTGTTTTTGTCATTACCTAGATTCTTTTGATAAAAGGAAATAACACAGTTGTTTTTTTCATAGATCTCTAACTCAATAATTGTTGTATATTGCTTAGCCTTCTTTGATCTGTACCTGTATAGCTTCTTTTCCTTAAAATGATCCTCTTTACGAGGATTCACATTTTGGATAAAATGTAATCCAAACTTAGTCATTTATTTATTAATTAGAGAAATTACCTAAAGAACTGGAATCACCTAATTGTACTTTAGGAACTCTTCCATCTTGTGTAAGGTAGAAGTCTTTTAATGTGGATTTATCAATTATGATAAAGTTATTGCTTGGCTGATTAGTTAACAATCCTTTTCGACTAACCTTCCATGGAAGTTCATTATGAGTTAAGTCAACAAGTGTAGATCCTTTAAGGTGACCATATGTATTCCAAACCTCAGTTAGGTGATCTTGAATACTAGTTAAATCAACTTCTTTTGCTTTGTGTTGTGGGATATTATCACTACGTCTTATAAATCTAAAGCTATTCCATACATCATATACAACTGGGCCATATATCCATGCTTGAAAAGATTCTTGCATAAGATATTTCTTAGTCTTAACAAAATACCATACTTGAGTATAATAAAGAAGTTTTTGAAGTTTCAATGGAGTAACTCCTTTCTTTATAAAGAACGATGCTATGTCAAGTGCTGTGTAATTCATGATAGTATTGATCTTTTGATTAATCTACAAAGTAACCTTTTTTTGTGTAAGATATATATAAAATCGATTAAATAATACAAAATGCATTTCCTTCTTAATATCAACAATGATGAGTGTAAAGTTGTTTCCTCTTTTTTTATAAGAACATTTGTATGAATGATATAAACACCTTTTCAAGCAAAAACAGAAATATATCATTTTATTGAAGTTTGGTATAACAGGAAGAGAATATATTCAAAACTAGGATACAGATCGTTATTGGAATTTATGGAATTATACAGGGCTTGTTCATGAATTATTTATATGAGAAAAGGTCGACTATTCATATTATATTTGGATTTGTAAAAACAGATATAAATTATGGATAACGACCTTTCAAGTGCCGAAATTAGAAAATTTTATGAGAAATTACAAGTCAAATTGGTAGATAATAGGAGTCATATAGGACTTAAGCACGAATTGGCTTTTGTTATCACTCTTTTTATTATCTCAATTCTGACAAGTTATGGTCATCTAAGTATGAATAAAATTCATCGCAATATGGTTCGTCATTACGAGAAACTATGTATCTGTTTGCATAAAGATATCGACAGTTGTATAAGTCGAGTTCAGTTAACAAGAATCCTATCTGAATTTGATTATGATTCCTTTTTGACAATTTGTGATGAAGTATACTCTTCTACAGAATGGATATCTATTGATGGGAAGGAACTTCGAGGAAGTATAGATTCTAAAAGCAATAAAAAGAGAGGGTTAAGTATTGTTTATTCTATTGGTCATAACACAAATATACAGCAGTTATTAGGCTTTTATGATGGAACAAAAGAGAGTGAAAAGAACATTGTTTATGATCATATTCTTGAGTTGCCAGAGAAGGCAAAGGTAACACTAGATGCAATGCATAATTCAGAAAATCTGTTGTCTAATATTCACCAAAATAGTCGATTCTATTTAACTCAAATAAAGTCCAATCAGCAGAAATTAAAGGATGACTTAGTACATACATCCAATCATATAAAAGTAGATGATGTGATGACAGAAATAGACAAGTCACATGGAAGAATAGACTCTAGGAAGTACGAAATATACCCAATAAATACAGAAATGTTAGATCCTAGATGGTGTAATAGTGGCATATGTAATATGATTAAAGTGACAAGAGAGAGTTATAATGTAAAGAGAGATAAAAGGAGTACAGAAACACGATATTATATCACAAATTATAATGGGAAAATCGATGAAATTGCTGGAGCTATTAGAGGTCATTGGAAAATAGAAATAATGAATCGTATTCGTGATGTTAATTTTGGAGAAGACAAATTAAAGTCTTTAGATCATGGATTGCAAAAATCGATATCCTCTATTATGTTATTTATATGCAGTAAGTTAATGGAAATAAATAGTTACAACAACTTAAATATTTTAAGAGAAGAACTTGTGCACAATACTGATAAAATACACGATGTCTTCGCTGCTTAAATTTCATGAACAAGCCCTGTGGAATTATATAATCAATATGCAGCTTAATTTTTTGTTTGGTAAAAGTTGCATGAAGATAGGTTTGAAGCATGTCAAAAGTGTAGGAAAAAGTAGTACAATGATAGAAGTATCCATCGGATATGATAGATGTCATGGGTCGGAATAAAAAAAGAGGACATTCATGAATGAATGTCCTCTTTATGATATTTTGTACCCACACCAGGATTCGAACCTGGATCTACAGTTTAGGAAACTATTGTTCTATCCCTTGAACTATGCAGGCATAACAACTATAAGCGTTGCAAAAATATAGATTTTTTTATGCTGTACAAAGGAATTGTTCGGTATAATTAAAAATTATGTTGTTTCAATAGCAGCCTTTACTTTATTAAGCTTTTCGGCGATTTCATCCAATATATGGTTTGGTTTTGCAAAGCAAATACGAATGAGGTGACTCTTTCTATTTTTTTCGTGTTGAAAGATTGAAACGGGAACGGTTGCAATACCATACTCTTTAATAAGTCTCTCTACAAATTCAGTATCTGGTTCGTTTGAGATTTTACTATAATCAAGTATTTGGTAGTATGTTCCTTTACAAGGGACGAATTCAAAGCTACTATCTTTGATTAGTCTTAAGAAATAATTTCTTTTACCTTGGTACATTTCAGAGAGTTCGCCATTTTCAGTATAACCCTCTAAGTACTCTGCTAGTGCCAATTGTCCCGGAGTATTCGTGCTATGTCCATTATAAGCTTGAGTGCTCATATAGGACTTCATCAGTTTTTCAGAACCTAATACATAAGAGATACCCCAACCATTAATACGGAATATAGGACCAAAGTCAGAGACAACCAATGTTCTAGATTTAAGTTGTTCATACTGGGTAAAACTATGATGTTTTTCAGTATCAAAAACGATCTTCTCGAAGGATTCATTTCCAATGATAATAATATTGGTTCCATTGGTAATCTTGATGAGGTTTTTAACGTCTTCATCAGACATAACTCTACCTGTAGGATTTTGAGGAGAGTTTAAAATAATCATCCTTGTTTTAGTGGAGATCATCTTTTTTACCTCTTCCCATTCAATCTTGAAATTCGGAGCTTTTAGACTGATGAAACGAGCCCTTCCACCATTTATTTCAATGGGAGGGATGAAAGACTCGATAGATGGTTCAAAAACGATCACTTCATCTCCTTCTTTAACAAATGTGTTAATGGCAGTAGCAATACTCTGAATAGTGCCTGTAGATATAGTTATCTCAGTTTCTTCATTGTAATTTGCTTGATACTCTTTGTTGACTCTTTGCGTAATTTGCTTACGTAAAGGGTATACTCCATTCAATGGAGTGTTGTTGTTCACTCCTTGTTTCATATATTTCTGAACTAGTTCAATTAACTTGTCCGGACATATGATGTCAGAAGATGGAAGAGCTGCATTAAGTGCGTTGTGCTCTTCAGAAATCTGTTTTATATAAGCGAAAATATTATTTCGCGAAAGAGGAATCTTTGCTGTTGCCATATTCTCATTTAGAATAAAATCCAAAACAAAAGTAAACAAAAAACGGTCCAAACTATATTTACTAGAAATTTTCTTATCAACAGAATATAATAGTATTTATTTAAATGCTTGAATGTTAGTTTGTTATTTTATATATCTATAGATCGTTTTTTTATATATTGCTATTGAGTAGAACAGATTAATCAAAAATTTGTTTGAGAATTGATAGCGATTTCATTCTAAAGCGAATATTAAGAGTGATCTCAATATGTCTTAGTATAAGCTCTATCCATTGATTTCTTATGTTTCTATTCCAATTGAGCGTCGTTATTTTATTGAAGTTAAGATCCTCTATGTTTAACTCTTTATAATCGATATCCTTTGTTTTATATAAAGGGATCTCATTATTTGATAATGGATATCCTTGTATTTTTAGTAGTTCAAAAAGAAATATAATATGGAAGTTTTCTGCCCCTTTATCTGAGACATCTAGCATTTGAAACGCATTAGAGACAAATTCATATAGGAGTTGTTGTTGGGTATCTTCCACTGTTAACTTCTGTATGGCTTCACATAGAAAGAACACTTGGCTAGATTTTAGGACGTCATATGGTATTGTATAATAGTTCTCTTTTATATGAAACTCTTTCAAAGTGTACAGAGCTTTGGATTCATTCTTTTTCTCTACGATACATTCTAGGTTGAATGAAGGTTGTAGGTAAGCTCTTTTGATCTTACCTTTTTTTGACGATACTCCCGTAACAATACACTCAATTTTTCCAAAATTAGGAGTCAGTAATTTGACTATTTTTTTACTTGTGGTATAGTCATTACAACCCAATACGATTGCTGAAGTACGGATAGGTTCCATCGAGATTAATTTATGATTAATACCTTGCTTGATCCTGTAAGTGTACCGTCTGCGTTAGATACAAGAATGTGATAGACTCCAGATGTTACTTTGTTACCATAAGTATCTCTGGCATTCCATATTGCCTTTCCCCCTTTAGACTGAATCACTGCGACTAATTTATTTGCTGTATTCAGTATTCTAATATTACTATTTAAAACAAGTCCTTCAATAGTAAGAATTTCAGAGGAGGAAAGCTTATATGGGCTAGGGTATACAGAAATGTTGGACATTTCTAATTGCGGTTTCATTGCATCTCCTGTAAGGGATATTAGCCCTTCATTGGTAGAAATAAAGACTTCTCCACTATTAGGTTCAATAACAATCTGTCTTATTTTATTCGATGGGATAGGACTGTTGTCTTTGTCAAAATGCTTTAGTTGTTTGTTTCCATTCGGGTTGAATAGAAAAATCCCATTATCTAAAGTTCCTATCCATTTTTGGTTGCCTTCATCGACAGCAATAGAGGTAATGTGGTTGGACCCTAGCATAGGGTGAAAAATATTATCTCCAAGGTCAATGGATGGTCGGTAAGCATAAAAATCGTTTTTAGATAGAGCCATCTCAGGATATGGATATACAAATACCCCTTTATCTGTACCAACCCATACTTGCCCCTCTTTATCCATGGCTATTTCAGTAACAAACTTAGCTTCTGTAAATATACTTTCTGTATTGTTTTGAAAATGAGATTTTACCTGAATAACTCTTCTGTTTGTCCCACTTTTATCCATGACAAAAATCTCAGGATTTCCTTCTTTGGGTACCCAAATGTTGTCGCCTATAATATATGGACGCTTTACACGTGAGAATTTGTCTCCATCAGGAGAATTGTATTGTTTCCATTGTCCATCTTTAAAGCTTCTTAGGAAATAATCGTTTGCTAGATTTGTTAGCCAGAGTGTTCCATCTCTATCTATATCCATTCCTCCGATACGTACATAGCGAACATTGCGGGGAACGATATTAAATAGCGGACTATTTTTATCGGTATATATTTCGACACATTCGTTGTTTTTAATCTCCATTAGTCCAGAACCAAATGAGCTAATAAATAGGTGATTTTCATCTCTAGGGTCTTGCACAATATCAGTAATATCAGAGAATCTTTCATCTTTAAGATTCTCAATATCTTTATTCCTGTAATAACTCCAGTGATCCTCTTTCGAATACCAAGTGGTAAATTGGAACCTTGTCCAGGTATTAAACCATTCGTCATTAAGATAGCCATGAACCCCCAACAGTTTTCCTTGAACGGTTCTCATTCTATGAAAGAATGTATTTGTTGGACCGGTGGTCTTAATAGATGTTCCTCTTTTAAAGTCGACTGTTGAAATAAGACCACTAGATGTAGAGGCAAGCCATAATTTGCCATTTTTATCGATGGCAGCATCTTCTATAGACATTTTTTCTTCTGAATCATTTAACTCTAAAGAGGATAGGTTTTTAGTATTATCCCAATCTCCTTTATATATCGTCAGTTTGTTCTTGTTTACAATTAAAAGAGACTCATCGTCACATTCAATGGATTTTAAATTTTTGGTATGGTATGGCGTTTCGTTAAAACCAGATAAAGAATTGAAAAGATATAGAGGTTTGTTTCCATCACAACCAACAAACATCTGATTTTTGAACGAACATAAAGAGGTCAGCTTATTTCCTAATGGTGCGGGATAAAATTTCCAATTGGTGTAATTCATCTTATTAACAAGAGGGTCGAGAGCAGAGATAAAGATACCTTCAGATGTTAATGCATATATATGATCTTTGTATATCTCCATGTCAACAATAGAAGTCTGAACTCCATTGACCCCAACAATCCAGGTTTCGTTTATCTCTTTTTTTATCCCATTGATCCATATGATCCCAAACTCACAACATAAGTATATGTCATTACCTTTGACATAAATATTTGAAATCTTTTTGTTTTTTAGGCTTGTTGCGTATAGTATATCATCGATGACATACACCTCATTGTCTTCGATAAGGTTAATTCCTCCATTTTCGTATCCAATTACCAAAGTTTCTCCCATGATATTCATCGTTGAGGGAGACGTAAAGGATAGTCCATCTACTTTAGAAAGTGTTTGTATCTCTTCCTCCTCCATATTGTAGATGATAAGTCCAGTGGAGGATAACCCTATCACTTTATCTTTACTTGAAATCACTCGTTGTAGAGAGCTAAAGCTATCATAAACTGTCCATCTTTCAGCATTAGAATTATTGATAATATAGAATGTGAAGAGAGTGGTTAAGATGAGATGTATCTTAAATCGATGAATCATGGTATAAAGACATTATTTTTGAAAAATAGGAGCAAATGATCTATTTATTAGAATGATAGTTTTTTAGGAATGCAATTAGTTTTCTTACCGCAACTCCTCTATGACTAATAAGGTTTTTTTCATCAGAACTCATTTCAGAGAAGGTTTTGTTGTATCCCTCAGGCATAAAAATAGGATCATAACCAAATCCATCACTTCCAGATCTTTCTTTAGTGATGGTGCCTTTAACGACCCCCTCAAATAGATATTTTTGATCTTCAAGGATCAGTGAGATTACTGTTCTAAACTGTGCCTTACGGTTTTCTATGCTACCTAGATTTTTTAGAAGTTTGTCCATATTGTCTTCTGCGTTACAATCAGGTCCAGCATATCTTGCAGAGTATACTCCAGGTGCCCCATCGAGAGCCTCTACCTCTAATCCTGTATCATCAGAGAAGCAGTTAACATGGAAGTTTTCATGTATATAGTTCGATTTAATCAGAGCATTGCCTTCTAGTGTAGTCTCTGTCTCTTCGATCTCGTCATGACATTGGATATCTTCTAATCCGAGAACTACATAAGAGGCTCCAACCATCTGTTGTATTTCCCTTAATTTATTGGGATTATGGGTTGCAAAAATAATCTTCATAATAATACTCTTTTTATATAACGATAAATGCCACAAATATAAACGTAATATTTGTGGCATTTGTTATAATATAAACTTCAAATTATCAATAACGATAGTCTTTCTCATCTGGAATTACCAATGCAAGGACAAGGTAGATTATTGGGATTATAGGTATACAAATTGATAAAACAACAGTTGCTGCTCTTACTGCAACGGGATCAATATCTGGATTGATATATTTTGCTAGACCTCCGCATACACCTGCAATAACCTTATTCTTTGATCTTCTAAGTTTATTCATTTGTTATCATTTTTTATAGACCAATATCTTTCATTGCCATCGCTTTCAGATAATCAAGCTCTAGATTGCCAAACTCCCCATAATAAGAGATCAAAAATGCACCCTGCTTTTCTTCATCTGGAGTAATTAAGATATGGAACTCATGAATTTTAGATTTTTCATTTATTACCCATGAATTGAATGAAATATCTGATCTGTCAATATTCATCTCTTTTACAATATCGTAGTCTTTAAAAGGCCTTTTTGAGAAAGCCTTACATACAAATTTCTCAAAGGTTGGTTTTAAATCTCCTTTTGAGATATCGTAGTGAATAAAACGCACTTCGTCTATGTGGTTGACTATTTCTGCTTGTTGTGCTCCTAAATTTGTTGACGACATACTAATAAATGGTCGTGACATTTCCATATAAGTAGCTGCATCACTTGCTTCAATAGAGTCATAGATATCATCTGATTTCGACTGTGCATTAACTGCTGTCGAAAGCAGAAGGAGAAAGAGAGAAAGGATTGTATTTTTCATATTGCTATTATAAATATTTGATTCATTTAATCTTTTAAGAAAAAAGTTTATGTAAAAATATAAAACAATATTATTATATTATAATCTCTCTTGCTCGCATTAACGCTTTTTATTTGATCTTGAGACAGAGTTTGTTATTTCTCGTCAACTCTCTCTAGTCCCTTTATAGACTGTTTCCAAAAATGATTAGCCATTTCATAGTCCCATGTATTTGATGTATTCTTTACATCATCTAAGATGTTTTTTAATGGTTCATCGATAAAAATAGTATGTTCAATAGGAACAAATAAAGTATATTTAATATCGTCAAATTTTACATTATCTGCTTTAAAAAGTTTGGGAGAGATATACAATGTATCTTGTTTCAAAGTAAAGAAGTAAGATCTTTTATTATCAAGACTTGTGCTATTCTTAGAAGTAGTACTTAATTTAATATGAAACAAAGAGTCATTACTCTTCTTAATGTTCAGTTTCGTTGGGAATAGCGATTCTTCTGCCCCCTTAGGTAGTTTTGTTTTTATCCAAAGTGTATCTGCTTTACTATCAATTATGGATCTATCGAAGCTATTGAACGTTTTATTGTCTTTGTAATTAAAGTGGATTGAAGATCCTGAAAAATCTTTAAATATGATAACACCATTATTTACAACCTGTACACCACACATAATCCAAATAATTAGTAGGATTAGTGTGACCAATCTTTTGACCTCTTTTTTCCATTGAATATGTCTTAGACGGAATATGAGTATAATAAGTAAAGGAATGATGACTAGACCTAAAGATGCAATGACACTCCATGTCGAGAAATTAATGATTCTTTCTGGATCTATATATGGTTCTAATGATTGGTGCATTAGACCAGGCACTGCAAAAGCAATAGGTATAATGATAATGAATATAAGTAGAATTAATAGTAATGGTAGCAGTAGTATGCCTAATATTAGGACCAACAAAGCAGTCAAACAACCATTGCCGAAAGAAGATCTGTTTTTTGAATAGTCCTCTTGTTGTGTAAATCTTTCGATATTTTCTACCGTTGGGTCGATTCCTCTCATCTGCATAAAATCGGTCTTTGTTTTAGCTCCCGGAATGATGATCCATAGAACTAAATAAATAATTGAAATTGGCCAATAAATTATTAATGCAATAATAGCAATGATACGAACAGCAGTAAGTTTAATATTTGCATAGGCACACACCCCTGAAAATACTCCCCCTAAAATTTTGTTCGTAGGATCTCTGAAGAGTTTTTTTGAAGGATTATTATTCGTTTTATTGAGATTTTTCTCCGTCTCCTCCTCGTTCTCTTCAAACATAGATGGATCGCCTAGTTGATCAATTACTCGTTGTGTCATTACTAGGTTGATTGGAGTACTCTCTCTAATTCTGAATTCAATAAATAGCTCCGCAATTCTAGACTCGATATCTTGAATTATATCCACCCCTTCTTCATTACCATGATAGTAAGCTTTTAATTTCTTTAGATATTCATGAAGTAGGGCATATGCATCCTCATCTATATGGAATGTGGTTCCTGCCAGATTTATATTGACTGTTTTTTTCATTTCAGGATATATTTAGATTATAGTTTCTTGATATTATTGACTGTATTGGATAATTCTGTCCACGACTCTTCTAGTCCTTGTAAGAAGATATTCCCAGAATCCGTAAGAGTATAATATTTACGTGGGGGACCTTGTTGAGATTCTTGCCATTGATAGTCCAAAAGACCGGCATTTTTTAATCTTGTTAACAAAGGATATAAGGTTCCCTCCACAATAATCAGCTTGGCATTCTTAAGCTCTTGAATCAATTCAGAGGCATACAGAGGCCTTTTGGATAAAAGTAGAAGTACACAATATTCCAATATCCCTTTTCGCATCTGTGCTTTGGTATTGTCTAACTTCATGGTAATTAATAGTTTTAATTTATTGACCTATTACAAAAGTAGTATTAATATAGTACTATGCAATACATAGTACTATTGCATTATATAGTATTATGCTTGGATGTCCCCATTTAGTAGAGTGTATTGTTATGCATGTTAATTAAAGTTAAAAAAAAGATACATAATTTTTATGTGCCATTTTATACTAGGTCGTTTAACCTAAAATGCACAGGTTCTATTATGGATTTTTTCTTATAAGAGTATGGTTATTAGAATATTTTTAGGAGCCATTGAGTATAAATCTTGTTAAAAGAAGATATTTGAGGCTAGTCGGAACGATAGATTTATCATCCTGCAAGTTAATCTTGTGTTATGTGTTTGGATAGTAAATGCTTATATATAATTGAGGGGCTCCTTAGTGGAGTTTGTTTATGAAGAGGATATAAACAGATTTTTAGTATTTGGAGGAGTATTGTTTTTTGTTCGTATGGTATCGTTAAATTATGGAATCTAAAGTTCATAAAATAACAGAGGGGAGATCTAAAAATAAGATCTCCCCTCTGTGCAAATATTGTTTGAGACAAACTCAGACAGTCATTATCCTATCTGTTTTGATGCTCTTTTTCTTTCGTTTTCATCTAAAAGAATTTTACGGATTCTGATAGATTCAGGAGTTACCTCTACATATTCGTCTTTTTGGATATATTCCAAAGCTTCTTCAAGACTAAAACGAATAGGTGGAGCAAGTTTTACTTTGTCATCCGTACCTGATGAACGTACGTTTGATTGTTTTTTACTTTTTGTAACGTTCAAAACAATATCGTCAGCTCTACTGCTTTCACCAACAACCTGTCCAACATAGATATTCTCTTGTGGATCTACAAAATAGTTTCCTCTATCTTGAAGTTTGTTTAGTGCGTATGCAAAAGTTGTACCAGTCTCCATTGCAATCAATGAACCATTTGTACGTGTTGGGATTGCACCTTTATAAGGTTCATAAGCAACAAAACGGTGAGACATTACAGCTTCGCCTTGAGTAGCAGTAAGCATATTTGTACGAAGTCCAATGATACCACGAGAAGGGATACGGAATTCTAAATGAATTCTATCGTCCTTGCGCTCCATATTTAACATTTCACCTTTACGACGAGAGACAAGGTCTACTGCAGTGGATGAAAGTTCTTCAGGAAGGTCAATGCTCAACTCCTCAATAGGCTCGTTTTTCACGCCATCAATCTCTTTTATTAAAACTTGAGGCTGTCCTACTTGAAGTTCATATCCTTCGCGACGCATTGTTTCGATAAGTACAGATAAGTGAAGTACACCACGACCATATACATTCCAAGCATCCGCTGAAGATGTAGGCTCCACTCTAAGAGCAAGGTTCTTCTCAAGCTCTGCTTTAAGACGATCGCTTAGGTGTCTACTTGTAACATATTTACCCTCTTTTCCGAAGAATGGAGAGTTGTTAATAGTAAACAACATGCTCATTGTAGGTTCGTCAACAGCAATAGGCTTTAATGGCTCAGGGTTTTCGAAATCACAAATAGTATCCCCAATGTCAAAACCGTTGATACCAACAAGAGAACAGATATCTCCATTTTTCACAGACTCTACCTTTTCTTTTCCAAGACCAGAGAAAGTGTAGATCTCTTTAATTTTAGTTCTAGAGATAGAACCATCACGTTTTGCAAGAGATACATTCATTCCTTCTTTCAATTCTCCTCTATTGATACGACCGATAGCGATACGACCAACATAATTAGAGAAATCAAGAGAAGTAATTAACATCTGAGGGGTACCTGGGTTCTCTACTGGAGCAGGAATATGTTCAATAATTGCATCTAGAAGAGGTGTAATATCTTCTGTTGGGTTATTCCATTCTTCACTCATCCAACCTTGTTTAGCTGAACCATAAATGGTAGGAAACTCTAGTTGGTCTTCAGTAGCACCAAGGCTAAACATTAGATCGAATACTTGTTCTTGAACTTCTTCAGGACGACAGTTTGGTTTGTCTACCTTATTCACAACCACAATAGGTTTAAGACCTAATGCAATCGCTTTTTCCAAAACAAAGCGAGTTTGAGGCATTGTTCCTTCAAAGGCATCTACCAAAAGAAGAACACCATCTGCCATATTAAGAACACGTTCTACTTCACCACCGAAATCCGAGTGACCTGGAGTATCGATAATGTTGATCTTTGTTTCATTGTATTGAACAGATACGTTTTTAGATAGAATAGTAATTCCTCTCTCTCTCTCAAGATCATTGTTGTCAAGGATAAGATCTTTTGTTTCCTGATTTTTTCGAAGAATATTCGCTTGCAAGATCATCTTATCTACCAAAGTAGTTTTACCGTGGTCAACGTGAGCGATGATTGCAATATTTCTAATATTTTGCATGATTTCAAATTTAGTGCGCAAAAGTACATATAAATATCACGTAATGAGTAAATTTCCATGTTAAAATTAATAGATCTGTGATTATTAACGTTCTATTTACTTTAATAGTCCAATTTATGAACCTTTTGTTAACATGAGCATGTTGTTTTATAGGTATTTAGCGCTATGTTTCTGTATTTCTGTTTTATGTTCGCGTATAAAATGTAATGTTTAAAGAGGGAGAGTTGAAGCATTTTTTTAGCCTATTTCATGAACCAAATACTAGGTCCTTATAATTTTAGAAGCTGAAATGTTATTTTGAGACACTATAACTCTATCTAGAAGATAAAATGCTATAGTAGTAGAGTGATTAGATTGAATTGATTGCTATTGTCTGATAATGAATGCTGTATGTGTTATTTTGATCGATTCTTCTATGTGTTCTATTTCTCTTTATCACTTTAGCTATTTTACAGCACATTTTTTTATGATTTTAATCATTCAAACCTTTTTAACGTTTGTTTAACTTGCTTTTCCTTATCTAAAAAAATTCTTTTTATGATTATTAAAAAGGTCAGTAAGTTACAATTTGATTATGTACAACAGGTGTGTTTTACAGCCGATATATGAATAGTTAATGTTAATTTAATTCATGTTCGCAAAAATAGACTTTATTTTGCAGTCAGATTAAGATGTTCTAAAATAGGCATAAACAGGTCTATTTTATCTATGAATGATTTGTATTTATCTATGATAGGTATTTAAAATGAATGAAATCAAGCTATGAAAGCTATATTATATTTAAAACCCTTTAAATCTAAATGATGAGAAGAACTGCTATTTGTTTTTATCTCCTAATCAGTTTATGTCTTACCTCTTTTGCTGCAATGGCAGATGGTATCATAAAAGGAAAAATTGTCGATAAGGCAACAGGAGAAGAGCTACTCGGATCAACTGTCTTGTTAAAAGGAACAACAAGAGGAGCTGCTACGAAATTTGATGGAACTTTCGAACTGAAAGCCCCAGCAGGGAAACAGACACTTGTGTTTTCTTATATTGGTTATACCAATCTAGAAAAAGTAGTAACTGTAAAAGAAAATGGAGTTTTGGATCTAGGAGAAGTAGGTCTAGAAGATAACGCAATCGGTATTGCCGAAGTGAATGTATTGGCATCCGTTGCAACAAATCGAGAAACTCCTGTTGCAATCTCAACCATTAAACCAGAAATTATTCAAGAGAAACTTGGTTCAAAAGAATTTCCAGAAATTCTTCGTTCTACTCCATCTGTGTATGTAACACGTCAAGGTGGTGGATATGGTGATTCTCGTATTAATTTAAGAGGTTTTGATTCACGTAATATCGCGGTATTGATTAATGGTGTACCTATTAATGGTATGGAGAATGGTAAAGTTTACTGGAGTAACTGGGCTGGTCTAAACGATGTAACTCGTTCGATGCAGGTACAGCGTGGTTTGGGTGCTGCGAAAGTAGCCGTACCATCAGTAGGTGGAACTATTAATATTTTGACTAATAGTACTGATTCGAAACGTGGTGGTAATATTTATTACGGAACTGGTAATGATGGCCGCCAAAAAGAGGCAATAACTCTTTCTACAGGTATTAACGATAAAGGTTGGGCTGCCTCAGTGAATGTAGCTCACAATACAGGTAGAGGTTGGGTTAATGCAACAGCATATGAGTCTTTTTCATACTTTGCCAATATCTCAAAGCGTATTAATGATTATCACAGTTTGTCTTTCACTATTTTTGGTGCACCACAGACTCATGGTCAGAGATACCAAAGAATGAAGATCTCGGAGTATCAGACTATTGCAAGAAATGATTTTCGTTACAATGCAGATTGGGGTTATAAAAGAGGTGAGATGTATAACTCTTCTCAAAACTACTATCACAAGCCTCAAGCAATATTAAATCACTTCTGGACTGTTAATCCTTCTACTAGTATCACAACTGCTCTATATGCATCTGTTGGTAGAGGTGGTGGACGTAGAACAGCTGGTTCTAATAAAAATGCTTTTGATTACAAAAATGAAGACTATCGTGTTGATGGACAAATCGACTACGATAAGATCATGAATGAAAACATTGCAGCAAAATCAGAAGGTTCTAAAGCATTCTTTGCAAATAATGTGAATAACCATGAGTGGGCAGGTATCTTGTCAAACTTAACTCATGAGTTTAATGACCAATTAAAACTTACAGGAGGTTATGACTTCCGTTGGTATAAAGGAATTCACTACAATGAGGTAGAAGATCTTCTTGGAGGTGATTTTGCTTTGGATAGCAAAGATGTGAATGCTGGAACAAGAACTGTTTGGGAAAAAGATACTATCGATTATTACAATGAAGGTAAAATATGGTGGGAAGGGCTTTTTGCTCAGTTAGAGTACTCTAATGACGTTGTTTCTGCATTTGTTTCAGGATCTGTTTCAGGAAAACAGTATAAACGTGTTGACCTGTTCAGATATAAGCCAGGAAATCAAGAGACAGATTGGCATAATTTCATCGGATATAGTATTAAAGGAGGATCTAACTATAACATTAACGAAAATCACAATGTGTTCGTAAATGTTGGTTATTTCCAGCGCCAACCAGATTTCGATGCTGTGTACCCTAATCATGAAAATATCTATAATGAGGGTGCAGAGAATGAAAAAGTGACAAGTTTTGAGGTTGGATATGGATTTAAAACTAGAACATTCCAAGTGAATGTGAATGGATATTATACATATTGGGCAGATAAAACAATGAACAGTGTACAGTATAAAAATGGTACTCGTTACTCAGCAACTCTTCTTGGTGTAGATGCACTTCATATGGGTCTTGAGATGGATGCAAAATATAATCCAACAGACCGTTTAACTATGACAGCTCAAGCTTCTATTGGAGATTGGAAATGGCAAAATAATGTTACTGATGTTCAGATGTATGATGATGAGCAGAACCCTCTAGGTAAACCTATCAACGTATATATTGAAGGGGTACATGTTGGAGATGCTGCACAAACTACATTTAGTGTTGGTACAGATTACGAAATATTGAATGATCTTAAAATTGGTCTAGACTATAGTTTCTATGGAAATAACTATTCACAATTCTATGTGTCAAGTAGAAGTACTGCACCTGCTGAAGGAGAAGACAACCCAGATTCATGGAAGCTACCTAATTATGGTTTATTAGACGCGAATATAAAGTGGGACTTTAAGTTGGGTAAATTGAGTGCTACACTTTATGGTAATGCGAATAATATTCTTAATACAGAGTATGTTTCTGATGCAAGAGATGGTGCAACTCACACTTGGCAAGATACTGAAGTTTATTACGGACTAGGAACTACATGGTCAATGGGATTCAGAGTTCGATTCTAAGCATTAAGAACATAACGTAATTTAAAAAATAAGAATAATGAAAATATATATATATAGCCTACTTATTGGAGCAGCTCTTCTTACTGCGTGTAATCCAATGGAGGATATCAACGACCAGGTTGATAAAGAAGTTGAGGCAATTAAGGAACTTCAACTGAAACAATCTACTCAAACGAAGTTTGCAGAAGATGTGAAAGAGATGACTTTATCAGATGCAGATTATAAGTTTCTTGAAGGAGATGACTTTACTGAAAATGAGAAAAATATTGGTAAGCATAAGTCATTTTCTGCAACGGACAATGATGAAACTGTAAATAAGGTTATCCTTAAGGTCTTAGATAAAAGATATAATGCGAAAAATGGTCAGCTTATTAAGATTACTTATGATGTCTACAATCCTTTTAATGTTGGAGAATTCAAAGACTCTTATGCTTGTACCAATGAAGATTATAAAAGTGTCGGAGAGAAGTATTCAAATTTTAGTAATACGACTAGTATCTCAACTTTTCTTAAAAACAAATATGATATGTTGACTTTTAAGAGAGGTGACTATGTAAACCTTTCTTACAAATATTATGATAAAGGACACTTTTTCACGTATACAGATAAACCAGTTCTTTATGATGGAGATAAATTTATCACGGCATCTCATGTTGAGAAGGACGAATATACCCAAATGGGCTTTAAATATCCAAATTTCTCTAATGAGTCTGATGCGAAATCATATTTAATAAAACTGTATAATCGTGAAAATACTTTTGCAGAAGAAGGTGAGGAACTTAATAAAATTACAACTGTAAGAAAGAAGATCGACGGAAACTATAAGTCGTTTAGTTACCTTGTTCGTTTGATATTTAAAGAGGGTACTTATGTTGCACTAGAAGATATTGAAGCTCGTTTTAAACACTTTGTTTATATTGCAGAGAAAGGGGTGAAATATAAATTTAAGTGGATTTCTGTTCCTGCGTTTAAATTTGAAGAAATTACGGATGATGCGGTTCAACCAGATTATGAATATACTTTCACTGATGCAGATTATGAGTTTGTTGGTAACGGTAAGTATAAGAACTTTGATATGGAACCAACTCATCCTTGGGCTAAAGAGCAAGATCCTGATGTGTTCTTAGATATGATTGGGAGTGTTCTTCGCATCCAATATGCTACAAAAGATCCTGGATTTGTGGTTCAAGTAACTTATGAGCGATACACTAAGAAAACTAGTTCTGTTCCAACGAAAATTAAACTAAGAGTTACTTTATAGTATTCTTTAAAAATAAAATTTGAAATAGGCTATCTCGAAAGGGATGGCCTATTTTAATTTGTAACAATCGTTACTATAAAATACCAATTCAATACTATAACAATCTGTCGGCAGAGTTTTTTTATTCAACTCTTCTAAGATGAACAATCAAATTTTATTTCTTGTTGCTATATTTATAACTCTATGTTTGTAAATAATCGATGTCGATGAAGAAAGAGATTGCACTTGTTTTAGGTGGTGGTGGAGCTAAGGGATTGGCACATATTGGTGCGATACGTGCCCTTGAGGAGTTGGGTTACTCTATTAAAGAGGTTGTTGGAACTTCTATTGGAGCGCTGGTCGGTGGTGCTTATTGTGCTGGAGGATTAGATGAGATGGAGAAGAAGATGAGGTCTATGACCAAAACAGATTATTTAAAGTTGGTAGATTTTACATTAGGTAAAGAGGGATGGGTAAAAGGAGATCGTATCTTCGAAATTATGGAGAAGGAGATTATTTCTGATCAAAATGTTGGGAATTTAAGTATCCCTTTTACAGCTATTGCAACAGATCTGAATAGTAATGAAATTGCCCCTTTTCGGAATGGTTCTTTATTTCAAGCTATTCGTGCATCTATTTCTATTCCGGAATTCTTTGTTCCTGTCCATCAAGATGGAATGAAATTAGTAGATGGAGGATTGCTCTCTCCTTTACCAATAGAGTTTGTTCAGAATAAAGACCTTCCAGTTTTTGCTGTAAATCTAAGTGGCAAACCCACAGCAAAAGCGGAAGTTATTAAGGAGAGCTCTGAGAATAGAATCATCCCTAAAATACACCTTCCGTCTTTAAAAATTGTGAGTGTCGATATATTGACCTCTTCTATTGAACTAATGCTGATGAAAATTAGTGAACAAACTATTGAACTGAGAAAACCAGAACAGGTGATTTCTATCCCATGGAATAGCTGTCTTTTTCATGAATTTTACAAAGCTGAATCACAGATAGAATTGGGATACACCATAGCAATTCAGCAATTTAAATCTTAGATGTTACACTATTTTTTCTCTCCTTTCTCTTTCAACAAGTAAGCAGTATAAAGAGTTACGATTATTATGCATGTTAAAAAGGAGAACAAGGTGATTGCATACGCATCTCTATAGCCAGCGAATGTGAATTGCTCTACATAGGAACTATGTAGAAGTTGTTGTGCTTTACTTGTAGCTTCGGTTAGAGAGTGGCCCATCCCTTGTAATTTATCGATGAGCTCATGCAATCTGTGTTGATAACCAACACTTGAAGCTTGCACCATGGTTCCGATTTGTTGTTCTTTTACGGGAAGGCGTTGTGCAATAAAGGTAGAAGTAAATGCAACTCCCATGGTCTGACTCAATTTTCGGATTGTACTATATGTACTAGAAGCATCTGATAGATTTTCTGGCTTAATATTCATAAACATTAAAGTACTTAATGGAGAGAATAGAAGTGTAAAACCGAGGCTTCTGATAATATACATTGTTGTAATCCTATGTCCAGAGATATCGGGTGTTGAATGAAAAAATAACGATGCAAAAGTTATAATTGCAACTGAGGACAGAAGATTGGCTGCGATCAAATATGACATCTTCTTTGGTATTTTTCCCACCCATGGGGTTAAAAGTAAACCTAATGTTGTAGCGGGTAAGATAAGAAGTGCATTTTGAAGTGGCGAATATCCTAATATCTGCTGTGTGAAAATAGGTGCTGAAAATGTACTAGAGTACATCCCTATAGAAGATAATATATTCACAATATTGAAAATGGCGAAGTTTTTATCTTTAAAGAGATGAAAATTGATCACTGGATGCTTAGATTTTAGCGAGCTAAATATATAACATAAGAGTGTAATACACGCGATAATTGTTAACACAACAATATAGGGCTCAGCGAACCAATCCTCTCGTTCACCATTCTCTAATACTGTAATGAATGACATCACAAAGAGTGCTAAGAATGTATACTGCACTTTATCTATCTTGGCATTCTTATTTCGATATGGACTATCTTCAACTAGCGAGTAAAGACCAATGGTTGCAATGATTCCTAAAGGAATATTGATATAGAAGATATAAGGCCATGAGAAAGATTCAACAAGATATCCCCCTAACACCGGTCCTAGCGCAGGACCAAGAATTAGCCCCATGGTAAAAAGAGCATTGGCCATCTGTAATTTTTCCTTGGGAAATGATTCAATAACAATAGTTTGGCCTGTGACAAGAAAGGCACCTCCTCCTGCACCCTGTAAGAATCGAAAGAAAACCAACTCCCAGACATTGGTTGCTTGACCACAGAAATACGAGCATAAGGTGAAAATCAGCATGGACCCCACGATATAGTTTCGTCTTCCTAACTTATTTGCCAACCATGGAGCAATGATTACTGTTAATAGGTTCGAGATCGAATAAGCATTGGTTGCCCAACTGATTTGATCTAATGTAGTCCCTAGATTTCCCATGATATCTGGGGTGGCTACATTTACTATTGTGGAATCAATAATCTCTAGTAATGCACTAAAAGTGACAATAAGAACAAGAAATTTTTTGTGAAGGCTCATTGGTTGAGTGAAAGAACCTACTTGTTTTTGATTCATGCTATTTGATTATTTTCACTTGAACATTAAGACCTGGTACGAGTCTGTTAATATCTTCTCCTTTATTAAACTTAATCTTGATAGGTACTCTTTGCACTACTTTGATAAAGTTCCCTGTTGCATTATCTTTAGGGAATAGTGCAAACTTAGCACCCGTTGCTGGTGATATGGATACAATCTTTCCTCTCAGTTTATTTTTAGGAAATGCATCTACATGTATAGAGACATTGGTACCAATATGTAGAGGTTCAATTTGTGTCTCTTTGAAGTTTGCAATAATCCATAGATTCTCGATATCAGTAAGTTCTGTTATTTGTTGAGCTCTTTTGATAAATTGCCCCTTTTTAATATTGGTCTTATATAGTTTCCCAGCATATGGTGCGGTGATGGTAGTATAGGATAGGGTCAGTTTAGTAAGTTTTAATTCTGCAATTTTCTCTTTGCGATCTGCTAAGGTTCTCTCTATATTGTTCTTGCTCTTTTGATGTGCTAAAAGTGCTTTTTGAGTTGTAAGAACTTGTGCATCGTATCGACTTTGATACATCTGGTTTTCGGCTTTGGCAGTATTGAAGTCATCTAAAGTACAGGCATGACTTTGAAACATCTTTTCAACACGAGTGTAATTGCTATTGACTTTCCAATATGCCGTTTTTATTTCATCTTGTTTTAAGCATTGGATCTGATACTCTTTATAACTGTTTTTAAGGTCTATCGAGTCTGTCTGAAGTTCTTCGGTTAGGACGTCTATTTGTGCTTTCGTTTGATCTATTTTTAATTGGAATGGGACTCTGTCCAACTGTATTAGAGTATCCCCTTTATGAACTATCTGATGGTCTTCAATATATACAGAATCCACAAATGCGTCTAGGCGACTCGTGATGGGAGTAATCTTTGATTCAATTTGTGCATCATCTGTTTCTACGACTTGAAACATTTCATATACAAAATAGGCAGAACCTAGTACTACAAGAATAATGATGGCTATAAGTGACTTTTTCTTCATTTTCTGATTTGTTATAGGGTAATCTCTTTAATACGACCTTGACAGTATAGTAGCTCCAAAATAGAGGATTGTAGGTCATAATTTTTCTGTGTATATCGAACTCTATTCTCAAGAAGGTCCTCTTGTGCTTTCAAAAGGTCTGTAATGACAACTTTCCCATTTTTATATCGTTGATCTACAACTTTTAGCACCTCCTCCGAAAGTTCCTTTTGTTTTTCTGAGAGGGCTAATTTCTTCTTGTTTGAATAAAACTTAGCTTTGGCATTTAAGTAATTCGTTTTCTCTTCAGCAATCTTGGCTTCTACTTCATGTTTTTGAAATTCCAATTTATGTTGTGCTATCTCTTTGTTTATCTTCCCGGAGGTAAATATTGGAATAGAAAGTTTTATTCCAACACTTCCAACATCCGAACAGGACTTGTCTGAGATAAGATCATTTAGTTCTAAAGAGATATTCTGAAAACCATAATTTGCAAAGAGGGATATTGTTGGACTTTTTAAAGCATTAGTTTTACGAATATTTAATGAATCAATAGACTTCTGTTGTTGTAATAATTGAACTGTTGATAGCTTGTAGAAGTCAGGATATTGGAGTGTTTTTTTAGATTCGATCTTATAATTGTCAGACAAAACCAATGTGTCACTTGTATCTATGTTTAGATTCTTTTTGAGTTTGTTGATTAATTGTATTTTTTCCATTTCAAGTGAAGCCTGTTTGCTTTTTACATCAAGCAGTTCGACTTGCATCTGTTGAAGATCAGTGGATAGTGCAAATCCATTATGAACACGAGCAGATGTTTCTGACATAATACTCGATTGTAGCTGGTATTGCTCCTTTAAAACCTGTTCCATCTCACAAGTAGAGTTGATTGCAAAGTAGAGAAGTCCAGTTTGATAAATAAGATCTTCTGTCGTGATAGACGTCTTTATCTCTGATAATCTTACTTTCTGCTTCTGTTCTTCTATTTGTAAGTGCTGTCTCTTATCGTATATCGATTGTGTTGCATTTACTGTAGCCATGCTCGTAATGTTCGAACCAATAGAGACAGGAGTAGTTTCACCTGGGATAATCATACTACCAACTTGGTAATTGTCTTTAAAACTTATATCTCCTTGAACTTGTGGTCTGTTAAAGCATCTTTGTCTATCTACTTCGAGCTTTATTTGTTCGTTTGTTAGATGACGATCTTTTAATGTCAGGTTATTCTTGAGCAAGATTGAGATACATTCTTGAAGAGATAAAACATGCTTCGCATTATTCTTCTCTGCACATGCAAATTGTATTGACAGCAATAGTGCTATAGGTAAGAAAAATAGAATAATTCTTTTGTTCCCCATTATAACTTTGGTTTGATTTTATAATGGGGGACAAAATTATAGAGGGGAGAAGACTTTACACTTAACACGTGTTAATTTCGTGTTTTAGCTATTTATTTATTTTCTTTCAACTCTTCAATATATCTTTTATTCATTCGACTTAATGAAACAGTGGTGATATTTAAATATGAAGCAAGATATTTTTGTGGTACATCATTGAAAACTTGAGGAATATAGTTCTTGAGAAGCAAATATCTATCGTATGGTTTTAAGATGTCTAACTTATATCTTCTTTGAAGAATCCGTGTAATTGTCATCATTAGCAACCTAATCATCAACATAGAAAATTCTGGATGTTTGTATAATAACTTCACATACTGATCTTTTCTGATACAAATGATTACCGATTCATTGATGGAAACGATGTTTAAATTAGAGATTTCATCGAATTCATAACTCTCATAGTTGGTAAAGAGCCTTTGTTTCGTAAAAAGTACACGCGTTCTTTCATTTCCGTTATCTTCAATGTCAAACGCTCTCATAATGCCACTTTCTCGAAAATAGAAATAGTTGCATTTTTGTCCTTTTCTGAGTAAACTTTCTCCTTGTTTTAAGTGTTTTATTTCACATATTTCAGCTATATCTGTCCAAAAATTCTCAACATCAGGAGAGTGAGAAAGAAGGAATTGTTTGAAACTATGTAAATGCGGATTCATTATGGAAATGTTTTCATGTGATTTCGGTAAAGATAATATGAAATATAACATGAAGGCATGGTCAAGATTCTTTAACTAAAATGAATGTAGAGGTTCTGCATTATAAATACATGTTTCTACAAAATCAAGATGTTAAATGCAGAATATTAAGTCCACCTAACCGATAAAATACTTAAGCAATGCGTCGTATGCACGATATCCTAGTCTTTAGAAGAATATTCTTTTGTTTCGCTATATTAGAATAAATGCAATATGTTTTCTTTTTGAATATCAAAATATCTATTGTAATATGAGATATATGTGAAAAAATATTAATTTTATTTGTAACCTTGTGTGAGAGAGTCATTTATATAGTCTTTTAAAAAAATATTTTTTTACATAAACAAGGTTCATTTGAATATTTCATGACAATAACCTTTATATGATGAAAAAAATTATTTTGCCAATCACTTTTTCCATTCTGTGCTTTACAAATATACTTTTTATAGATTACTTCAATCTGATATCTAAAGAGTTTGCGATTGGGCTTATGTTAGATATTATTGCATGGGGAGGGCTCATATATGCATTTGCATCTGAGCCTGATAAAATATTACGAAAGAAGCTAGTTTTAGATTCATTTTTCCTATTTTCAATCATAGGTGTAATTTATTCTACATATTCTGCTTTTAATTCGAATGGACTTACTTCCCTTTCAATATCTCCTATTGTTACATTTACTTTTATAGGTGTCTCATCGTATTTTTCTAGAAAAGACTTGAAAAAATGAAATAGACGTTTTAATTGCATCTTGTAATGGAATTTATTCCCGATGTAGGTTTGGCTATTTTTTACTATTAATTCCATATAATAGCGGAAAGGTTTGTCGTTTATTTCTGTATAGTTACAAAAAGGTTTCTTATTTTTGGAAGCTATAATTATCCTTTGGATATGCAATAATGGAGTATTAACACATTCAATAATAGTATGGAACCCATACAGATTAAAGAGATGTTAGATGAGAAAGGATTTATTGATATGCCTATCTCAAATGAAGCGGACATCGTAAACCAAATAGAAAAATTAAAGAAGGAGAAAAATGCCATTATTCTAGGGCATTTCTATATCTCTCCGGAACTACAGGATATTTCAGATTTCTTAGGAGATAGCTTGGCTTTGGCTCGAAAAGCACAGGAAACTGAGGCGGATATTATTGTATTCTTAGGGGTGCACTTTATGGGAGAGACGGCTAAAATCTTAAACCCTAATAAGAAAGTGATTATACCAGATTTAAATGCAGGATGTTCTCTTGCGGAGTCTGCTCCTAAAGAAGCTTTTGCTGCATTCAAAGCAAAATATCCAGACCATCAGGTGATCTCTTATATAAACTGTACTGCGGATATTAAGACGTTAACCGATGTTGTGGTTACTTCGTCAAATGCCCGTCAGATAGTAGACTCATTCCCTCAAGATACAAAATTGATTTTTGCACCGGATAAAAATCTAGGAAATTATATGAACTCCGTCACTGGTAGAGATATGGTTCTTTGGGATGGAGCTTGTATGGTACATGAAAAGTACTCTTTGGAGAAAATTATCAAAATGATGGATGACCATAAAGATGCTAAGTTTATTGCACACCCCGAATGTGAGCAACCAGTGCTTCTTGTGGCTGATTTTGTTGGATCAACAACAGCTTTATTAAACTATGTAAAGAGTAGTGAAGTATCAAAGTTTATCATTGCAACAGAGAGTGGCATTCTTCATCAGATGAGTAAAGAGTGTCCTGATAAGATATTGATTCCTGCTCCTTCTATTGACTCAACATGTGGATGTAATGATTGTACTTTTATGAAGTTAAATACGCTTCCTAAATTGTATAATGCATTAAAATTTGAACAACCAGAGATCATTTTGTCGGAGGAGACTATAGAACAATCGAAGTCTCCGATATTGCGAATGCTTGAGTTATCCAAGTGATGTTCAACAAAATAATATAAATTACAAGAATCTCTGTTACTATTGTGGCAGGGATTTTGTATTTTAACAACATGATATGTAATGCTCGATTTTGTAGATCGACAATATTTAGAATGACACGAATAAATACAATATGAGAAAAATACTAAAATCTTTAGGTTCGCTATTACTGTTATCTGTATTGGTTATGTCATCTTGTAAAAAGGATGATGATAAAACGACAACCACTGAAGAGAAACCTGTTCCTGCTGGGACTTATGCAAAGAGTATTACTATTGGCAACTCTGAATCGGATGAAATCTTAAAAGAGTTTGCTGACAAGAATTATGATCGTATACAGGGATCTTTGACTATATCTTTCGATCACGAAAACTTATCGAGTTTAGGCAATGTACGTGAGATTACTGGAAGCCTTAAAATATCTTCTATTGATAAAGAATCTCTAGACTTCTTATCTAAGCTAGATCAAGTTGGTGGTATGGTGGAGATCCAAGACATGAGTGCTCTGAATTCTTTACAATCACTCTCTTTATTAGATAGTATTGGAGGAAACCTTGTTCTGAAATCTTGTCCTAAATTAACGAGTTTAGATGGGTTAAATAAGTTGGTCTATTTGAATGGATCTCTAAAATTGGATCATTTGGCTGTATTAACTGAAACTTCCCAGTTGTCTTCTTTAGAATTGCTTTCTGGATCTATTGAGATTAATGCTTGTGATTTAATGGATTCATTTACAGGAATTAGTCAGATTGATTCTATTACAGGAGGTGTGCAATTAACCAATTGTAAGAAACTGAATTCATTGGATGGATTAAGTGGAATTCGATATATGTCAGGTAAAGTGGAGATCTCCAATATGCCCTCTATTGTACACCTGAATACCTTAACTAAGGTGGATACTTTAAGAAGTACTGTTGTTGTTTCTGACTGTGCGAACCTTGTGAGTGTTGATGGGTTCGATAAAGTACAACAGATTGGAAAAGGACTACATTTTCAAAACTGTCCAAACCTTACAACTGTCACCGGTTTTACCGAACTCGATTCTATTCAAGGAGGACTGTCTTCAGAGTATTGTTATAAGTTGGAGAATTTCGAAGGTATGACTAGTTTGCGTTTGATAAAAGGAAATTTTGACTTGATCGGTGCAAAAGAAATTACAACTATTACAGGGTTTAAATTGCCGTTAAGAATAAATGGTAAGGTAAATCTACGTTCTAATCCTATGTTAGTATCTTTAGGTGATAAGACTACATCGACGGGTCTTGGTGCCATTAGAGAGGTTCATGGAGGAATGGATATATTCTACAATAAGGCATTAGAGTCATATTGCCCCTTGAAGAACATTTCTACTTTTAAAGGAGTATTCCAGTGCTTTGGAAATAAAGTAGACATTACTACACTCGATGATTTAAAGGATATCTGCAAGTAGTATTAATAGGAATAAAAAGAGCCACTTTCTAGAGTGGCTCTTTTTATTTAGAAGGAAGTTCAAACTATTCAATTACTTCAACCCAATTGTGCTTGTCTTCCATTGTACCATATTGAATACCTCTTAAAGTCTCGTACAGTTTTGTACTTACTTTGCCTGGTTCATCTCCATAGTTATACTCTTTGTTCTCTTCAACATCTACCACTCGTTTGATAGGAGAGATTACTGCAGCCGTACCACATGCACCCACTTCATCAAAGTTTGATAGTTCATCTTCTAAGATTGGTCTCACCTCTACCTCCATGCCAAGGTCTGTAGCTATCTGGCGAAGACTCTTATTGGTGATAGACTCTAGAATAGATGTAGATCTAGGAGTAATATATTTATTTCCTTGGATTGCAAAGAAGTTTGCTGGTCCACATTCATCAATATATTTCTTCTCTTTTGCATCTAAGTAAAGTACAGCAGAGAAACCTTCTTCGTGTGCTCTCTCTCCAGCAGCCATACTTGCAGCATAGTTTCCACCTACTTTAAACTTACCTGTCCCATGAGGAGCAGCTCTATCATATTCACGATAGATTGCAAGATCTGTAGGTTTAAATCCCTCTTTAAAATAAGGGCCTACAGGCATTACAAAAACAATGAATAGATATTCATCAGCAGGTTTAACACCGACTTGAGGTCCTGTTCCAATTAGAAGAGGACGGATATATAAAGAAGCTCCACTATCAAAAGGTGGAACGAAACGTTCGTTCAATTTTACTGCTTCTCTTACTGCATTACAAAAGACATCTTCTGGAATGGGTTGCATTCTAATACCTTCCGCTGATTCAGCCATACGTTTGGCATTATCTTTCATGCGAAACACACGAATCTTCCCATCTTTTCCACGGAATGCTTTCATTCCTTCAAAGCACTCTTGTCCATAGTGTAGGCAAGTTGCTCCCATGTGCATAGTTATCGCTTCCGATGAGTGTGTCTCAAGTTTCCCCCACTTGCCATCTTTAAAATAGCAGCGTACATTATAGTCGGTTTTTGAATAGCCGAACCCGAGATTTTTCCAGTCTTTTGTTTCCATCTCAATATTTTATATTGTTATCAATAATAGCCATTAAACATTTTAAAGGCATCGTGCTAAATTACATCTCTATAGTAAATTAGAGGTGCTATTTGTTGAAGATGTAGTATTTTATCTCACATAATCAAAGGTACAAATAGTAAAAGTAAAATATGCTAACAAAATAGCATATAAATATCCAAGAATTTCAATAAATTTACTGTTTGCTATATCTTGCAGATATTTAATAGACTAAAAATAAAAAGCTTTTATGAAACAGTATTATTGGATAGGGCTCGTATTGATGTTGTTTACTATTTCTTGTAAAACAACAAAACATGTAGCAAAGGAGAATGTACAGACTACAACTATAACAGAACCGAATGTAGAAGAACCTGTACTTCAAGTAAAAGAGGAAAAGGTTGTTGCTGCTTCTGGTGAGGATCAATCTGTAGGTAACTTTAAGTATTATATTATCTGGGGAAGTTTCCAAAATCAACAGAATGCAATAAAGTTCAAGGCCAATCTTGTTAAAAAGTATGATGCAGAAGCCTTTATTTTAGTAAATGAAGAGGGGTGGTTCAGAGTATGCTTTGAGAGTCATAACATCGAAAGCAATGCAAGATCTAGAGTCCATGAATTAAGAAAAAAATATACTGATTTCGCTACCATGTGGTTGCTAATTAATAAGCAATAAAAAAACACCTAATAAAAGATGAGGTTCACTCCTCATCTTTTAATGGGTGCTTGATTGTTATGTTGAGAATTTAAACAGTAAGAATATCTGCTTCTTTTTCTTTTAATAACTCATCAATTTTCTTGATAAAGGAGTTCGTAAAATCCTGAACATCGTTAAGAAGGTTCTTTTCTTGATCTTCAGAAATTTCACTGTCTTTTAACATTTTCTTGAATGTATCATTGGCATCTTTTCTAGCACTACGAATAGCAATCTTAGCATTCTCTCCAACGTTGTTTGCATCCTTTACAAGTGATTTACGACGTTCTTCAGTCAATGGTGGTACGTTAAGACGAATTATTTCACCATTATTTTCAGGATTAAGTCCTAAGTTAGAGTTGATAATTGCTCTTTCGATATCTGGGATTAATGTCTTTTCCCATGGCTGAATAGCAATAGTACGAGCATCTGGAGTATTCACATTTGCAACCTGAGATAGTGGTGTTTGTGAACCATAATAGTCGATCATAAGACCATCTAACATACGAGGTGATGCTTTTCCTGCGCGGATACTATTAAGTTCATTATTAAGATGTTCAATAGAGTTGTCCATCTTTTCCTGAACCATATCTAAAATCATTTGTAACTCTTCATTCATCGCTTTGGAGTTTTTGGGTTATATCATTTTTTTACATGAATAACCTAATCATTAATATATTTGTTCGTCAAATATAATCAGATTAGTTATTATATACATAGGTTCCAATATTTTCACCATCGATAACTTTTACTAAGTTTCCAATCGTGTCCATATCAAATACAATAACAGGAAGATTATTTTCCTTACACATTGCTGTTGCAGTAAGATCCATTACTTTCAGTCCTTGGCTATATACTTCGTCAAATGTGATCTTTTCGTATTTCGTTGCAGTAGGATCTTTTTCAGGATCAGCAGTATAAATACCATCTACACGAGTCCCCTTCAGCATCACATCTGCTTCGACTTCAATACCACGAAGACTTGATCCTGTGTCTGTTGTGAAGTAAGGGTTTCCTGTTCCTCCTGATAGAATTACAACTTCTCCTTTTTCAAGAGACTCAACTGCTTTATCTTTAGAGTAGAACTCTCCTATAGGTTCCATGCGGATCGCAGTCAATACACGATTGGAGACACCATGATTTTTTAAGGCAGAACCAAGAGCAAGACTATTGATAACTGTTGCTAACATCCCCATTTGGTCTCCTTTCACTCTATCAAAGCCTTGAGTTGAACCACTTAGACCTCTAAAGATATTTCCCCCTCCAATTACTATGGCTACTTGAACGCCTTTCTCTACGATCTCTTTGATTTGTGTAGCATAGTCATTTAGTCTTTGGGAATCGATACCGTATTCCTGACTTCCCATCAATGATTCTCCAGATAATTTAAGTAGTACTCTTTTAAATTTTGCCATGATTTATTGAATAATGTTTTGGCAAAATTACGATAGATTAAGCATATACGAAAATATATCAATCATTGAATGTTATTTTTTAGAATCAAGATACTACAAAACTTTTGTTACGGTTTTATGTAAATGTAGTTAAGCCGAGATAAAATCAGGATGACTCTCTATATCAATAGATGAATAGAATTGTTTAAAATTCCTGATGGACAAGATTTAGTTGTTACTTTATCGATATAGGAATAGGGGGGGAGTAGTGATGAATTTCTTTTATTGTCAAACTCTTAAATAACCTACCGATACGTTTTATAACAAAATATATCGATAGGTTATCTTATTTACATCATTGCTTCCTTGTAAAGTTTTAGAAGTTTATTTGCCATCACTGAAGGAAGGAAATTATCATTAAAAGATTGTTTCCCATTCTGAATTATTGTCTCCCTTAATTGTGGTTCTTGTCTTAAACGAATAATATTATTCGCAAGAGATTTAAAATCCCCAATCTGACAAATTAGACCTGTCTCGTCCTGCTTTACGACTTCTGGTATTCCACCAGCATTCGTTGTAACCACAGGTATTCCTAGATAGAATACTTCCATGATTGTGTGTGGAAGTCCTTCTCTACATGAAGTCATTAAATAGCAATCGAACTGTGGTGTCAAGTTATATGCCTCATTCATAAACCCTGCCATTGTTATATAGTCTTCAATACCATATTGCTTGATCAATTTTTGAAGTTTTGGTGTGGAAGAAGTGGGACTACCTATTTGTATAAAGTGTAAATCAGTCTTCTTTAATACATTGACAGTATGGTGTATTGTCTTTATGAATGTATGTAGATCCTTACTTCTGTTATGATTTGAAATATTACCAACAAGGTATTTATCTTGAGGTATCTTGAATTTCTTTCTTAGGTCTACAGCATTAATAGGGGAGTCATTGGGTGGTTTTTTCCCATCATAAATGACTTTTGACTTCTCTTTGTTCTTTTCAAACAGAAACGGATCCAATGTCTTCTTGACTGCATTAGACACACACATATACCCTTTAATATTAGGGTTATTGTATTTGATAAAACTAAGTGGTTTCTTCTTAGAGATCAGTGTTTTTTGAGAATAAACCACCTTCGTAGTCATCCCGTATATATATTTTGCAATAAGAAGAGGATTCAAAAATCTTTTCTCATGAATATGAATAATGTCTGGCTCCACTTGATTTGTGATATTCACAATCTCTTTAGCGACCTTAAATTTATCCTTTTTTATTTTAGTTGAGGTGATATTCTGAATGTTACGCTGTTTACAATATTCCTCAAGCTTAGAACCTTCAGTACACAACAAAATGTTTTCAGTGTCTACCTGAGTCATGGCCTCCATGATGTCACACGTCTGCTGTTCTCCCCCCCCCCATTTAGGCTGCGAATTTATATGTAGTATTTTCATTTGCGATTAAAGTTTGATTTTTTTAAGAAGACTTTCTTGTATTATAAAGAGTAACAAAAGGAATCAACTTTTGATTGCAAATATAAGAAATTATTGGATTAATATTTGTTTGAAAATCAGAATGGTAGAATCTGTTCGACTACTTGCATATTGTGTTGTATAATTATTCTTGATTGATATTATTTATGAATAAGTTGGTCATATTGAGCTAGTCTTGTATCTATTTATTCGTTTAAAAATCTGTGTTCAAGAGAACTCTTACGACAAAACTAGTTGTCGGTCTAATCCTATTTTATACAGAGTGATTGTTTAACAAATGATTCCCATTTCCACATTTTATTAAAAGACTTCTCCCTAGTTTTATTATAATAGTGATCCTCTATAGTATAGTATTTTGAAAATTATTTTTTCGGAATTTTCGTTTAATAGAGAAACGTAATAATTTTTTTTTGCTTTTTCTATGGATAAAATTGAAAAAACCATTTTTCATTGTTATTCTAAAGAGAAATAAATAATTCTTAATTCTAAATGGAGTAATTCTTTTTACTAATAAGTTCGCTATTGGAACTTCAAATTCAATGAGATTATATATATTTTTGTGTCTATTCTGCTTGATCAAATTTCGAATAAGTGATTCAAAAGAAGCAATATCATTTTTGTCTGTTATTTTCTCTTCTTTCCATATCAATGCACTGATCTTTTTTTCTTCTTCGGTAATTGATCCTAAAATATTTTTTACCAATTCTAATTGTGATTCACCAAAAAACTTTTGTTGTTCTTTTTTGTTTCTTTGAGTTATCTGTTGCTTATGGACCCTATAGAAAAGAAGTACTTCTGGAAGGTTCGCGATACTTACATCAAGAGAAGCTCTACTCCACAGATTATAGTCTTGAGACGACTTAAATCTCGTGTTATAATGTAGATTCCTATCTATCAAAATTGATTTACGTATCATTACTGTTGGGTGTGCAATACAACATTTAAAGAATAGTTTGGCTTTAATAGCTTTAGGTTCTGTTACATTAAGCCAATAACGCGATGAGTCTCCAAATTTTTTAATCTGTGTTCCTAGAATACCGATATCCTTGTTCTGTTCCATATATTGGAATTGTTGTGCGAGCCTAGTAGGAAAAGAGATATCATCAGCATCCATTCTTGCAATATAACGTCCGTTTGATGCCTTAATTGCAATATTCATACTATGAGCAAGTCCAATATTTTCTTTATTTTCAATGAGTATAATGCGACTATCATTTATTCTTGAGAGATACTTTTTTATTTCATAGTTGTGAGGGTCATCAAGAACTATAATAAATTCAATTTTGTCGAATGTTTGATTTAAGATAGATTTAACTGCTTCTGAAACTTGATTATAATTTTCATCATATATTGACATTAAGACTGAAACCTCAATGCTACTACAATTACTTTCTTTATCGATACTATTGTAATCCACTTTATTGTTGTAAGTCACCATTTATACTTTAATTGTTATGTATAATATTGGTGCTCTACAAAAGTTGCTTGTTAAGGTCAGAGTTTTCATAAAAATTACACTATTAATATTACACTATAAATATTACTTAATTTTGTTGGTGAATTTAATTTATAAGACATTATACCTAATTAATATATAATGTAAAGAGTATTTTCTATTGATGAACATAAATATTAGCAATTAATTTTTGCTTTACAAATATAATATTATAGAATACAGTGTTATATATAATCAAGTTAAGTAAATATGATTTGTATTTACTTTTTGTAAAGTCGTTCTAAACCTTGCTTAAGATCTATCTTGCAGGTCCAACTAGGCAAAATAGTACCACCATAGTATGGTTCCATAACCTCTCTTCTACGATAGGATCGTTTTCCCCAATTAATTAGAACTTTTTTATTGGAACATTCTTCATATATTTGAATTAATTCTTTTAATGAATAATCCTTATTACCTCGAATGACATATTCTGAGTAATTGCATCTGATAGTGTCCAAATGTATAAGAGCTTGTTTATACGCAGAACAAATATCTTCGATATGAACAAAGAATAATCTTTGTTCTCCCTCAGACATATCTAGTTCTCTGTTCTCTTCTGCGAATTGATTAAGTAGGTTAATAAGTTTTCCTCTAGTGTCATTTTCTCCATAACTATCGAATAATATAAGGTCAATGGCAGAAAAATATTCTGCCTCGACATAGTATTTTAAAATATTACTAAAGCTTTGTTTGGTTGCTGCATATAAAGAAACAGGGTTATACGACTCTTTATGAAAATACTGCCAAGAGGTACCAGTATTAATTATCTTTTTTACATTGCATAGTCGCATTGCTTCTAGTAAGTGTGTACCAAAGAGTATATTACTTTGTATCAGATTGTCTACATCTGTTTCCTTATGTTCAGCAATAAAAAGAGACGCCAGGTGAACAACATAATCAACTTTATTCTCATTTAGACCATCCTTAAGACTTTTTATCGTACCATCGTAGTATATGTAGGATATGTCTTCTTTTATATCCTCAATATTCTTTAATGAGGAGTTCTCTCGAATAGTTATAGTTACTTGGTGATCTAAGCTATTAAAATAACGTGCTAGGTTTGAGCCTACAAAACCAGTTGCTCCAGTGATCAGGATTCTCATAGAAATGGGGATTTGAATTTAGTGAAAGGTTGGAACTTCAAATCTCTTTCTGATATTATTGGTTTCGTAATACCATTCCAATCATAGCCAAAAGAGTTATACAATATACCATTATCAGATTCTGGAGCATACACAGTCGAAACGTTATAAACAGTTATAGTGCCATCTTCTAACGACATAAAACCATGAGCAAGTCCCTTGGGTATATATAAAGAGTATCGGTTCCGGTCGTTTAACTCGAATATTTCGTACTGACTGAAAGTGTTAGAATCAGATCTTAAGTCTAAAACGACATCTATGATCGCCCCTTTAGCAACATAAACAAGCTTCTCATGATCATGAGGTGGATTTTGGAAGTGCATTCCTCTTATTGTACCTTTATGTGATATAGAAAAGTATGACTCTTTCCATTCCACATTCAATGAATTGTTAGAAAAATCATCCCTATTAAAAGTCTTAACGAAAGCGCCTCTATTGTCTTCAGCTTGGAAGTTTTCAATCAAGAGAAGACCATCAATACTCGTTTTATTTAGTTTCATTGAAATAATAGTTTATCTGTTCTGTACAAAGACTAAATGGGTCTTCATGACGATACCTTTTATACCAATCAATGGTCATTTGTATGGTTTGATCAATATCTAGACATGGTTTCCAACCCAATAGAAAATACGTTTTTGATATATCTAAGGCTAGTAATTTTGCTTCATGAGGCTGTTGACTGTCTGAAATATCTACTACTTCCCCTTTCCCGAAACAATGGACAACCTTTGATGCGATATCCCAAACAGGAACTACAGACTGTAAGTTTGGCCCAAAATTCCATGCACCACTATATTTTTGAGGATTGCCCCACATCTTATACGCTAAAAGAAGGTAGCCAGATAAAGGCTCTAAAACATGTTCCCATGGACGAATAGATTTAGGCGATCGAATCTCAATAGGTTTGCCATTCTCTATCGCATTTACACAATCTGGTATAATTCGATCTTTTGCCCAATCACCTCCTCCGATAACATTCCCAGCTCTTACACTAGAGATAGACTTTTGGTTGGGATTATCGAAGAAAGACCTTCGCCAAGACTGAATGGCAATTTCACAAGCTCCTTTAGATGCAGAATATGGATCATGACCTCCCATTGGATCATTTTCTCGATATCCCCAGAAATGTTCTCTATTTTCATAACACTTGTCCGTTGTAACAAGCACAGAAACTCGCACACTATTAGATGAACGGATTGCTTCCATTACATGAATAGTTCCCATTACATTAACATCAAAAGTGTCGACAGGAGAAGTATAAGAGTCTCGAACCAAGGCTTGTGCTGCTAGATGAAAGACAATCTCTGGTTGGTATTTTTCGAAAGTCGTATTTAGCAAATTAATATCTCGGACATCTCCTCTAATATCGATCATTTTTGACTTAAGTCCGGATAAATTAAAAATACATTTTTCATCTACCGGATCTAAGCTATATCCAACCACTTTGGCACCTAGATTTATTAGAACAATGGATAACCATGCACCTTTGAAACCCGTATGGCCAGTTACCAAAACGGTTTTACCCTTATAGAAATCTTCACAAAATGAATTTATCATAGATTACCATTTTTTCCAAGGAGCAACTCCTTTGTCCCACAACTCATTTAATTCGATATTATCTCTTAAAATATCCATTGGCTTCCAAAAACCATCGTGTTTGTATGCACTCATTTTTCCATCTTTCGCGATATTTTCAAGGGGAGCACGTTCAAAAATCACATCATCTCCTTCTCCTATATAATCAAAGACTTCAGGCTCACAAACAAAGTATCCTGCATTTATCCAGCTACTATCTCCCTGTGGTTTCTCTTGGAAGTTACAGACATTTCCTTCCTCATCTATATCCAATGCCCCAAACTTGCCCTGTGGTTTATAGGAAGTGACAGTAAGAATTTTACGATGTTGTCTGTGAAAACGTATTACCTCTTCAATATTAACGTCTGAAACTCCATCACCATAAGTTAAGCAGAAAGGTTCATTCCCTATATACTCTTTAACTTTACGAATTCGTGCACCAGTCATCGCATGAAGCCCCGTATCTATCAAAGTCACTTTCCAATCTTCGGCTTCGGTGTTATGCACTTTCATGCTATTATTGGCCAAATCAAAAGTTACATCCGAATTGTGTAAGTAATAGTTGGCAAACCACTCTTTAATGACATACCCTTTATAACCACAGCACACAATAAACTCATTGATACCATGAAAAGAGTATGATTTCATGATATGCCAAATGATCGGCTTTCCTCCAATCTCCACCATTGGTTTTGGGATGAGATGGGTCGACTCACTAAGACGAGTACCGAACCCACCAGCTAAAATAACTGCTTTCATATATATTGATCGTTAGATTAACTCTCTATCTTGAAAGAAACGTTTAAAAGAGTCTTTCATATGGTTCATACGTTGCGAGTCTATACCAGGATAAACCCCAATAAATATACCATTACGCATGACGTAATCTGTATTCTTTAGTTCCCCAACTATTCTATAATTAACCTCTTTATAAGCAGGTTGTCGCGTTAAATTTCCAGCGAATAGTTGTCTTGTAAGGATTTTATCATCCTCTAAATGCTCTACTAGATCTAGGCGATTAAAATGATCATTCTCTTTTATTGAGAACATAAAACCAAACCAACTAGGATCAGACTTTGGAGTTGCTACAGGTAGAATAAGATAATCGGTATATTTAGATAACTCCTCTTTTAATATTTCAAAGTTTTGTTTGCGTGATTCAATAAATGAAGGCAATTTATCAAGTTGGGCAACACCAATAGAAGCCTGCATATCAGACACCTTTAGATTATAACCAATATGGCTGTACACATATTTATGATCATAGCCCTGGGGAAGGGTTCCAAACTGAAAATCAAATCGATGACCACAGGTGTTGTCCGTCCCAGGTCCACAGAAGCAGTCTCTTCCCCAATCTCTAAAAGAGAGAACGTTACGGTGTAACATACCACTATTGGTAAGAACAGCACCTCCTTCTCCCATCGTAATATGGTGCGCAGGATAGAAGCTAACAGTTGCCAAGTCACCAAAAGTACCAACCATCTTGCCATTATAGGTAGATCCGACGGCATCACAACAGTCTTCAATAAGGAATAGATTGTTCTTTCTACAGAACTTACTAACAGTATCTAAATCAAAAGGGTTTCCTAATGTGTGAGCAAGCATAACCGCCTTTGTCTTATCGGATAAAGCTTGATCTAACAAAGTAGTATCAATATTACAAGTTTCTACATCAATATCAACAAAGACAGGAATAAGACCATATTGAACAATAGGATTTACAGTAGTAGGAAATCCTGCTGCAACGGTAATCACCTCATCTCCGGGCATCAAGCGCTTTGATTTTAGTTTAGGAGAAGTAAGAGCAGAAAAAGCTACAAGGTTTGCACTCGAACCAGAATTTACTAGTGCACAGTACTTTTGTTTCATCCATAATGCAAAACGTTTTTCGAACTCATCAGCATACCTTCCTGCTGTCAACCAAAAGTCTAAAGATGAATCAACCAAATGAACCATCTCTTTTTCATCATAAACACGCCCCGCAAAACTTACTTGGGTCTTCCCAGGAACAAAATTATTGCGATTCTTGTGGACTTCATTGTAATATTCTTCAACTTTTTGAAGTATCTCTTCTCTTAATTTAGACTCTTTGCTCAATGTCATAAATTTAATATCCTCAATTAAAGTATAGGGACTCTATTTTTGATAAAAATACATATAATTTAAGACCTTTCACAATAAGAAAAAAATATCAAAGACAGAGAATCCAAACTTCTATGTATAATATTACACTATATCTAGGTTCTTAATTAACAATTTAGAACCTAGATAATAAACAACAACTGATAATATACGATACCAGAATGTTTATTGCCACACTAATCAATTTTTATGGACAGAATATACTAAGGAATAAAAAGATTGTCATAGATTTTAGATTAGGTTTTACATAAACTGATGTCATCAATTTAAGAAAGCAGTATGGATAAACTTGTTTAGATTTAACAAAAGTGAAATAACCTCTTTGTTGTTTAAATTACCATTGTCAATCTTTTTTTACCATCTTAGAAACAATGCGAGAACAACTTTTTTTGTCAACTTCCCCCCAAAAAATCTTTGCTATATCTGGGCTAACAAATTCTATTTTATCATAATCTTCTAGAAGGACAGTAAGCTCTTTAAATGAATGTACCACACTTCCTGAAATAGATTCATAATAAGGGATGATCGGAGACTGTTCATTCTGTAAATACTCTGAATAGTCAAAAGGAAAAAGAATCGCCTTTTTATTTTTCTGTATTATGAAATCATAATATATAGATGAATAGTCTGTGATAATACAACTAAAAAGATCTAAATATTCATAGAGATCTGTTTTCCTATCTAAGAATAATAAATTAGAAAAGTCTTTCTGTGCTAGTTCTTCAATTCCTGGTGTGTTGAAATGCAATTTAATACAGAAAAAGTCATTGTTCTTTTTGCATACTTCATTTAACAAATCTAGATCATAAAAAATTTCAGAGAAAAAGTTTTTATTTGTTGATCGCCATGTTGGAACGTATAAATAAGTATGTCTATACTTTTTAATTATTTCCCTATTCGACAGTATCTTAGTTGATAGTTTATTGTTAAATTTCTCTGGTGAAAGTAGGTATTCACATCTAGGATATCCATAATTTAATAGTTGATTATCTTCTAAACGAAATGCATCTTTAAAAACATTAGTAGAGATATATTCAGAAGAAGATAACATATAATCAGGCTTTACATAGTGAGGATAATACATTATTTTACTCTTTAATGAACCATTAAATATATGAGCTATAGGTCCATCTTTTAGATTAAATTCAATTCTTTTGACACCAATACCATGCCATAAGTTAACCTTGGTTGAGCCAATTATTAATATCCACCAAAAATCTCTGATATAATTACTGTAGAATACTTTATCTGCAATTAATTGAGAGAGTATCCCTTGACAACTATATTTATGATATGCTTTGTAACCTTTTTCTTTTAAAATTTTTAATTCATCTCTATTTTTAGCAATCCAAATAGCATTAATTGATTTGTGATTGTTAATGATGTATAAATAAAGGTATTTTGAATTATCACAAAAAGTTCCTCCACTACCAAATAACCAAATATTTTCTTTTTTTGGAATGTAAGAATAAACCTTAGATAATAAGATTCGTGATGCTTTTTTAAAGAGTTTAAATAATGCCATTTATCTATCTAGTTTTACATCAATGACTTGTCCTGACATTTTTGACATAATACATCCTAATGTGATAGTTGCTACTTTATTAGCAGACAACAAACTATCAGGGTCCTCATTGCCAAAATTAAGTTTCCTCATTGGGGTTGCAGTTCTCTCTGGATTAATTGAATTAACTCTTATTTTATGATCAGCCCACTCTTCAGCTAAAGCTTGCATTAAATTGACATTCGCACATTTTGTTGATGAATAAACGGAATATAATTTTCGCCCAAGAGTGTAACTGCTTGAAGTAAAAAGAAGTAGTACTCCTTTGGATTGTTTTAAAAATTTGAATGATGATTTTGCGATATTTAATGCTCCTATCAAATTTACATCTACAATCTCTTTCATATCTTCTATAGCCATTTCACTAATAGGAATTCTTCTTAAAAGTGCAGCACAATTAATCACTGCATCAATTCTTCCCTCCTTATTAAATACCTCTTCAAGTGATCTTTCTACAGCATCAAAGTTCTTTATATTTACTCCATTAGATTTTCTGCTAAATTGATAAGTGATTGCTCCATGTTCTTTAGCTTCTTTAACTATTTCAGCACCAATTCCATAACTTCCACCAAAAACACATATAACTTTACCTTTAAGATCTTTTAGATCAGATACATCTATTCCAGTAATGGACTTTAACTGAAAAAGTTTATCCAAAAGAAACAAATCTTCTTTGTATGTTAATTTATGGTTTGAAATTGATCCGGAAACCACTGCGATCTTCTCATTCGGAAGATATTTATTAACGATACCACAATCATCAGTGGCAATAAATTTTGGGTCTTTTAATCCTATTTCATATGCCTCTCTAATTGTAGAGCACTTGAATCCTTGAGGTGTTTGCCCTTTTCTTAGTTTATTTCGATTAGGAATGTTAGATATGAATTTTTCATTGTCCACTTCCACAATCGTATCGCTACATGGTATCACAACATCGACTGCATTATAATTGTCGAGGGCAGCAATAACGTCGTTTATTATTTGTGAATTTAGTAAAGGTCTTACTGCATCATGAAAAATAAGGTTTGAATCTTCATTTTCACATGCATTAATCGCTGCAAGAGAAGAGTCTGATCTTTCTTTTCCACCAATTAAAATTTTATTAACCTTTTTAAAGCCCCCCATACATAGTATGCTCTCAATATTATCAACAAATTGTTTGTTGGATACAATAAAGATTGAGTCAATAGATTCATGTTTCTCAAATACTCCTAATGTATGCTCTAATACTGTTTTTCCTGCAAGCTTCATTAATTGCTTTGGTAAACCAGAATTCATTCTATTCCCTATACCACCAGCTAGTATCACCGCAATATTCTGCCTCATTTATATATATAAGTTTATTAATACAGATATCTCCTCCATATAAATCATGAACTTCCACCAGACCAAATATTATTTGATAGAAGTGTAAATATTAATATCGACATCCTTCCCTTTCAAATAATATCATATCTGATACATATGCATTATTTATGGCTATAAAATTAATTAATATTTTCGTTCTTGCATTCAGGTCAACAAAAATCAATATCATTTCTTGATTTCAATTGACAAATGAAGCTATTCTTTTAAAATTTAAATTCACGATCTAGAATAGAGTTGTTTTCGCATTTGTGATTTTTTCAATCTTAACGTCGTACCATTTGAGCATCTGTGTCATCTTCAAATGCTATAGATCTGATCTTTCTACAAAATAGACAGCCATCAACTTGAACCATTTATTAAGAGCCTTCATTTTTTAGTATTCCCATAATATAAATTTATTAGTTTTGTGCTACAGGGTTTAACCTGATATCCGTATGAATATACCATATCTATACATCAAATTGTTTTTTATATATGATTTGAATGAAGATTATTATTGTATATATCATATGAATTTACCATTTTAGATACAAATTATATGAATATGACAGATAATAGTGTAACATGCTTAACGACAGATGCTTTAATAGACAAAGAAGGGCAAATTGAAATATCTGTGCTCATGGCTGTTTATAATGAAGAGATTTGTTACATTCAAGAGGCTGTTGATTCAATATTAAATCAAACTTTTTCCTCTTTTGAATTTATTATTGTAAATGATAATCCTTTAAATCTAGAAATAAAAGAATTCGTATGTGAAATTAATGATCCACGTGTTCGCATTATCGAAAACTCTAAAAATTTAGGTCTTGCTCAAAGTTTAAATGTAGGAATAGAAATTGCAAGAGGACGTTATATTGCTAGAATGGATGCTGACGACATCTCTTTCCCTACTCGATTGGAGAAACAGTACCATTATTTGGAGCAAAATAAACAGATTGATATTCTTGGAACCCAACTTAAGAAATTTGGCGAGTCTAATAGGTTTTGGATTAATTTGATTGAACCCGAAGAGATTAATGCAAAATTATTTTTTAAGTGTTGTTTAGCTCATCCAACTGTAATGATTCGTCTTAGTATATTTAAGGAATACGATCTTTTTTATGATGCAACGGATAGAGCTTCTGAAGATTATAATTTATGGTGTAGAGCTTTTCGTTATGTAAATATGGTAAACTTGCCTGAAGTATTGCTTTATTATCGAGTTCATAAACAACAGGTAACTCAAGTTAAAAGTAAAATGCAACAAGACTGTTTTGCAAAGTCGCATTTGATCTTGCTAAATAATATTCTCGACTCTATGTCAGCCAAAGAGATTGAACTGAGTCGTTATATATGGCAGAAAGGATCTATTTATGATGTGAACGATATTGGTCTTTTTGAAAACCTTATTCGCCGTATAATTAAAAATAACAGAGAAAAAAAGATATATAACCCTCTAGAATTTGAGGCTCCTCTTGTTATGATATTAATCAATCGTATCAAAGCTTTAAGTCTTACAAGTTATTTGCTATTAGCTGAAGTATTATTCAAAAATGGAATTATTAAGATTTTAAGAAGAAAATGGCGAAAAAGATCTCTTGTGTCTAAAATTAAAAAAAAATTTAATAACATACATTAAGTCTACATGTTATCGAACCACAAATTTGTATTAAGATTCTATATGTAGTAGAACTTTACATTACTTAAAAGGTTCTATAAACATGTCTTATACAGATATATTGTAATGATTAACTCTAGTTTATAATTCAAGATTAATGTGCTGAATAAAACTACACACTATCAGTTCCATCTTTTAAAGAATGACTCTTTCTTTTGCATAATAAAACTTTCATGATCGATTAATAAGAGATTGTCATGGTGTTATTATATGAAAAATATGTATTTCTTCCTGTGAACTGTTTTATGAGATATTTTCTTCTGTTGTGATTGTTATGTCTATTTGAATATATCTATTGTTCGTTTGCTAATTAATTCATTTATTAGTGCATTCATAAAAATACATGAGAGAGCAATTCATGGTAATGTTTTACTAAGAAAATGTATTGACTTTTCATAAAAACATATTTCTAAATGATTAAGAAAGTCCCGTTTTGTAAGGTTGTATGTGATGGTAATGAGTTGAAATACATTACAGAAGTTATCGAAAGTGGTTGGTTAACTACCGCTTCTAAAACTACCGAGTTTGAAAAATTATTTTCTAAGTATGTTGAATCTAAATATGCTTGTGCGGTAAACTCTTGTACTGCTGCTTTACACTTAGGGTTAGAAGCTCTCGGTGTACAAAGGGGAGATAAGGTATTTGTTCCTTCCTTAACTTTTACAGCCTCAGCTGAAGTAATCCGATATTTAGGTGCAGACCCTGTATTTCTAGATGTTGATTATGATACAAAGCTTATTACTCCTGAGATTCTAAAGCAAGCTGTTGAAGAAAATCCTGATATTAAACATTTAATATTGGTTCATTATGGTGGACACCCTGCAGATCTTATTCGAGAAAAGGGGGATGGAATACTTGATATCTGTCGAGCAAATAATATAAAAATCATAGAAGATGCAGCTCATGCTTTTCCTGCAAAGATTGGAGACAAGTTTGTGGGCAATATTGGAGATGTTACATGTTTTAGTTTTTATGCCAATAAAACGATTACTTCAGGTGAAGGAGGGATGTTAACAACCAATAATGAGGATATCTACAAGAGAGTTAAAACGATGAGACTACATGGAATTAATAGAGATGTGTGGGACCGTTTTACTTCTGATAAACCTTCTTGGGAATATGATGTAGTTGCTCCCGGCTTCAAATATAATATGCCCGATGTTACTGCTGCTATTGGACTGGCCCAATTAGAAAGGGCAGAAGATCTTCGTTTGGGAAGACAGAAGGCTGTTGAACTATACTATAAACATCTCTCTGGTTTGGATATGGTGGATCTCTCTAAGAACACAGTTCCGTTCGAAGATCATGCATGGCACTTATTTACTATTGTGCTAAACGAAAAAAGTAAGATAGGAAGGAACAAATTTATTGAAAAATTGTCTGAAAAAGGGATTGGTACATCTGTACATTACAAACCAGTTCACCTTATGACATATTACAAAGAAAAATACGGAGTTCAATCAGCCCTTTCTAATACGGAAAAGATCTGGAATGGAACTGTAACACTACCACTCTTCCCATCAATGACAGAGGAGGAGGTAATCTATGTCTGTGACACAATAAAAGAGATTCTTAAATAATAATAGATATGTAATTACAAGGGGGGGAGGAGCTTTTAGTTTCTCTCTTTTTTAATTTCTAACTTGAACGAATCAAATGTATTCTGAATTAGTATCTATATTGATCTAATATTTACGTTTTGATAAACAGTATTTATCGATTTTTTAAATTCAAGTCAAGAGTCTAGCAATAGTTTTATAACTCCAACATACTAGCCCTTTGTATTAATAAAACAAGGATACAATTAGTGCAAGTAATGAAATATAAATATACTTTCAGTGAGGTGTCACAAACAAGTGAGTCGTCAATGACTACTTGATAGTGTTGCATTATAAGACAAAAAAAGAGGTTGTCTCCCATGGGAAACAACCTCTTTAATATATTAGGTGACGAGAATTATCCGTTCAAAGAGTTACGAACCATTCCTGTTACGTTCACACCTTTAGCCTCTTGAGCTAGGTATTGTGAAACAGTCATTTTTCCATCTTTAACGAAAGTTTGCTCGATAAGAGTGTTCTCTTTGAACCACTTATTAAGTGCTCCTTGAGCAATCTTCTCTAGCATATTCTCTGGCTTACCTTCTTGGCGGAATTTCTCCATTGCGATACGCAATTCGTTCTCAACAGTTTCAGCTGCTACAGCCTCTTTATTGATTGCGATAGGAGACATTGCAGCTGCTTGCATTGCAACATCTCTTCCTACTTGCTCTTCAACAGCACCGTCGAAAGAAATCATTGTAGAAAGTTTGTTACCTGCGTGGATGTATGTAGCAACATAAGTCGCTTCGATACTTTGGTAGAAAGAAAGATCTAGTTTCTCTCCAACGATACCAGTTTGCTCTGCTACAAACTCACCAACAGTTGTATTGTCGATAGCAAGTGCTTTCAACGCTTCAAGATCTGCCACTTTGTTTTCAATCGCTGCGTCTAAAATTTTAGTAGCAAGAGCTACGAAGCTCTCGTTTTTCGCTACGAAATCAGTTTCACAGTTTAGAACAAGCATTGCTCCAAATGATTTGTCAGCAGAAGTTTTAGTAATACAAACTCCTTCAGTTGCTTCACGATCAGCACGCTTGTTTGCGATAGCTTTACCACGCTTACGAATGATTTCAACTGCTTTGTCGTAATCACCTTCAGCTTCAGACAAAGCTTTCTTACAATCCATCATACCAGCGCCTGTTGCTTTACGCAACTTCATTACATCTTTTGCATTTACAGACATGGGTCAGAAATTATTAGGTTGAAAATTATTTATCTTCTTTAGCTGCCTCTTTTTTAGGAGCTTCTTTTTCTTTTGTATCCTTCTCACGCTCTACTTTGCGCTCAGTCAAACCTTCTTTAATAGCGTCAGCCATGATAGAAAGAATAAGCTCGATAGATTGAGAAGCATCATCGTTTGCAGGGATTACAAAGTCAATTCCTTCTGGATTTGAGTTTGTGTCAACCATACCGAAAACAGGGATACCAAGACGTTTCGCTTCACGTACAGCGATCTTCTCTTTCATCACGTCTACAACAAACAATGCTGCTGGAAGACGAGACAAGTCTGAGATAGAACCCAATACTTTTTCAAGTTTCGCACGTTGACGAGTGATTTGAAGTTTCTCACGCTTAGACAAGTTTGACCAGCTGCTTTCATCCTTCATCATCTTATCGATAGAAGTCATCTTCTTCACTGCCTTACGGATAGTAGGGAAGTTTGTAAGCATACCACCAGCCCAACGCTCAGCGATATAAGGCATGTTGATCTCACTAATCTTTTCTGCAACGATAGTTTTCGCTTGTTTCTTTGTAGCTACGAAAAGAATTTTACGTCCAGACTTCGCAATTTGCTTAAGAGCAGCAGCTGATTCGTCGATTTTAACTACAGTCTTCTGAAGATCGATAATATGAATACCGTTTTTCTCCATGAAGATATATGGAGCCATGTTTGGGTTCCATTTTCTTTTAAGGTGACCAAAGTGTACACCTGCTTCTAGCAATTGCTTGAAATCAGTTCTAGGCATAATAATAAATGTTTACTTTCTGTTTAAGCAACCTCAAAGTAGTTCCAAACAGGAAATCTTCGAGGTTTAGATACTAAACAAAAATTCTTTTTAATAAAAATGATATTAACGCTTCGAGAATTGGAATTGTTTACGTGCTTTTGGTTGACCTGGTTTCTTACGCTCAACTTGACGTGGGTCACGAGTCATGAATCCAGCTTGACGTAGGTCAGATTTAACTGCCTCGTCGATCATTACCAATGCACGAGAAATACCAAGACGAGCAGCTTCTGCTTGTCCTTTGAATCCACCACCATCAAGGTTGATGTTGATATCATACTTCTCAGCTACTTCAAGAAGAAGTAAAGGTTGTTTTACGATATACTGAAGTATATCTGAAGGGAAATAAGTTGCGATGTCACGCTTGTTAACCGTGATTTTTCCAGCACCTTCTTTCACGTAAACACGTGCAACTGCTGCTTTTCTTCTACCTAATGCGTTTATAGTCTCCATACTCCTTATTTAATGTCATCTAGGTTAATAACTTTAGGTTGTTGAGCCTCTTGGTTATGCTCACCACCTACATAAACTTTTAGGTTTGTATAGATCTTACGACCTAGACGGTTTTTAGGTAACATACCTTTTACCGCTTTTTCGATCAAACGCTCTGGGTATTTTGCAAGAATGTCTTCTGCAGTCATTGAACGCTGTCCTCCTGGATATCCAGTGTGACGAAGATATTCTTTCTTAGTCAATTTGTTTCCAGTCAAACGAATCTTCTCTGCGTTGATTACGATTACGTTGTCTCCACAATCAACATGAGGAGTAAATGATGGTTTGTTTTTTCCACGCAAAATCTTTGCAACTTTACTGGAAAGACGCCCTAGTGTTTGGTCTGTAGCATCTACAACAACCCACTCTTTTGTTACCGTAGCGTTATTCGCTGATACGGTTTTGTAGCTTAAAGTATCCACTTGCTTCTTTTTAATTTAAATAATTATAAAAATTAACAATTACGTTTTGTCTTTAAAACTCATCATCTTCGGATATACATAATTTGAAATGGTTGATGCTAACAACCACACTCCTAAGCATATTCAAGACTACAGTTCACAAGTAAGGATGGTAATTGAGCCGCAAAGATAATTCTTTTTTGCTGTATTTCAATATGAAAGAGATTTATTTCTGGCTCTTTCAGTATATTTCACCTCTTTGTTATTTATGTTTTCTACAAAATACGTGAGTCTTTATATCTTGTATTCATCCTAGTATCTGATTTGCGGAATTACACGAATTAAATATTACATGAAATGTTGCCTTGTTGTTCTTAAAATGGCTGGATATCATTCATTTAGTATAATGATATTGATATTTAGCTCCTCTCTTTCATTTTATATCTTCATGTTTGAGCCTGCTTTCCTTTACCCTTCGTTTACCCTTCGTTTACCCTTCGTTTACTCTAGAAGTAACCAAAGGGTATCTAAAGGGTATCTAAAGGGTATCTAAGAGTACCTCTTTATTCGAGTTATGTCGATCTCTTTTAGCAACGAATCCTTCATGATAGACATAGAATGATTAGGCCTCTATCTCAAAGTTCTCTTATGGGGTATTTCTTTAAGTCTCTGAACCAACTGTTGTGCTTGTTTGTTTTACTTGTGAATAAGTTTAGTCAATAATGAGATTGTAACATTATGGTGAAGACATTAGGGGAGATTAAAAATAATAGTTCGCAAAAAGAGAAAACATCATATAAGGATACTGTCGTTACACACTGCACTCAGAAGCGATGTCGTGTTACAGATAAACAGATCATATCAAGAGATAAGTTTAGACAGTGCTCCCATCTTTTGAAGAAGACAAAAGTAGTGTGGAAAGGAGGATTTCATCAACCTACTGATCGAGGCTTTTATCACGACTGCTTCTCTTATAATATGCATCATGCTTTTAGATGGAGAGAGAACCGTTGGTATCTAAATCCAGCTCGTGTTATGCTGTCGAAGCGTATCCCTGGTTTTCAATTACGTGATTTTTCTACCACGATCATAAATCGGGAACTTTTACAGATAGACATAGACAAACCCTATATACTGAATAATTTTAATGGAGGTTTTGCAATTTTCCTAGATGATACAGGGAACGATATTTTTATTAGCGATTTAGAGATTATTGAAGAAAACTGTTTTGCTACTATTCCAGATTCATTTTATGATGTTCCGTTTCATTTACACCTATCTCTTTATCGGAGATACGCTATTTTTGACATTGCTACAAAAGAGGTATTTGACTCAATCTATTTAGGTTGTTTTCAAAATTCGTAGTCTCTTTTTTTAAAGGATTATTCATTTACATGCCTTTTTTAATCTTCCGAAAACGTTTGCGGTGTTTTGCTTTTGAAAATCATGTAGTTAATGTGTGTACATATCATAAATCCTTTGTATTCTTGTGTAGAAACTATGTTAATCATTACTAGAAATAATTGAAATATGTTGCTGTGGAATAAGTTTGGTAGGGCTCTAAGGTGTGTTGTCCTATCTTTAGGTATTGTAGCTGCTTTAGTATCATGTTCGAATGACCAAGCGCTTTATAAAAGTGAGGAGTTTTCTGTCTATAGAGATCATGTAACGCAGGGAGAATACACTGCGAAAGTATTGTCAAATACAGAGATGACTTCCAATTATGAGAGTCCCTTGAATAGTGTCTTTAGTAGAGCTGTAGAATTTAAATATAGTATCAATAGAAAAGATAATGATCTTCCTGTTAATGTAAATAGAAGAGTGATTGTGCGACCAACAAATGGAAGCTACCATACACCAATTGCTAAATTTGGTATTTTTGATGCTGATACTGCTGTGGTGGATGATGTAAAAGATCCTTTGGAATCTAAAACGACAGTAGTGTTTCGATTAGATCTTCGTGATGTATTAAAATCTTTCAAAGAGAAGGGCTATTATATCGATATTCATGGGGAGAAAATAGTAGAGAAAGATTTTAATGGGGTTTATATTGCGGGTGGAGTACCACCTCTTTCATGGGATTTCGAAAACTTTGGTGATTATCAGAGAATGGAAGATTCTGATGGAGATGGTATCTATGAAAAAAAGTATGTTTTTAATACATTCAATCCAGATCGTCATGTCGCACATGAATGGTCGTTGAAAGAAGATATCTCAAAATATCCACAGTTTACATCCGATATTCCTCTATTGAATGCATTGTATCGCATGGCGTTGGAAGAAGCGAAAGCGGATAGTGAAAAAGATGGTACATGGCGTACAGGACAGAAATGGGGTGGCGTTTGGACTCGTGATGTGAGTTATTCTACGATATTAGGAGTTGGTATGATTGATCCTAATAGGTCGTTAACTTCTTTGAGAAAGAAAGTTCGCGGAGGCCGTATTGTTCAAGATACAGGTTCTGGAGGAGCTTGGCCTGTTTCTTCTGATAGAGTGGTTTGGACGCTTGCAGCGTGGGAGGTTTACAAAATCAATGGGGATAGTAGTTGGTTAAAAGAGGCCTATAGTGTGATTTCGAAATCTGTGGAGGATGATTGGAAGATTGTTCATGATCCAAAGACTGGATTAATGAGAGGAGAGTCCTCTTTTCTGGATTGGAGAAAACAAACTTATCCTCGATGGATGGATAATGTGGATATCTATAGTTCAAAAAACTTAGGGACCAATGCGGCACATTATGAAGTATATCAAATTCTTCAACAAATGGCTTCTCTTTTAGGGGACAACTCAATGATGGAGGTATACAAGCACCGTGCTGAGCTATTGAAAGAAGCAATAAATAAACATTTGTGGCAAGCTTCAAAGGGTTTCTATGGTCAATACCTATATGGTCGTGGTACAGATGTTTTGTCTCCAAAATCTGAAACATTAGGTGAGGCATTTACGGTTCTTTTTGATGTGGCAAATGAAGAGAGAGCACAATCCGTTATTGCTAATATGCCTACTGTGCCTTATGGTGCCCCTTGTGTGTTCCCTCAAATTCCGAATATTCGTCCTTATCACAATAATGGTATTTGGCCTTTTGTTCAATCGTTCTATAATCTTGCGGCAGCAAAGGTAGGTAATGAAAAAGCCCTAAATGCCGGTTTGGCTTCGATATACAGGGCTGCTGCATTATTCTTGACAAACAAAGAGAATATGGTGGCTGATAATGGAGACTTTGTTACTGCACTGAACTCTAGTCAAATGCTTTGGAGTATTAGTGGTAATTTGAGTATGATATACAAAGTGTTCTTCGGAATCCAGATAGATCAAAAAGGGTTGCTTCATCTAAACCCTGTTGTGCCAGAAGTGTATAAAGGGAAGAAAAGGTTGTCGAATCTTCGATTAAGAAATGCGACACTCGATATTGAGATGAGTGGTTTTGGAAATCAGATCTCTGAAATCTATGTGAATGGAAAGAAAGAAGATAAGGGAATTGACCTGAATAGAAAAGCGAACTACCAGATTAAAGTTGTATTAGATAATAAATCTTTTGGTCAAGGACAAAAGACCCATTTGGTAGAAAATAGATTCCAACTTGAGATGCCTTCGGTTGAAGTGAAAGGGGAAGATCTTATTTGGAATAGGGTTGAGGGGGCAGATGCTTATATTATCTACTGTGATAACAAAGTGGTGACTGAAACGTCAAAACTACAGTATAAATTACCTAAGGGAGCTTCTTCTTCTCGTTATGCTGTAATGTCTAAATCTTCCGCTTCAGATCTATTAAACTCATACCTCTCAGAACCGATATTAATTGCTCCTAAAGGAGAGTCAAAAGTCTTATTGAAGAGATTTGCTAAGAGCAAGAAGGTGACAATTAAAGGAGCTTCGTCTGAGATGATTGAACTGAATGGAGATAAGATAAATAAAATTGTTCGTGCCAAAATTCCCACAGTCAAAGGACAAAAGTATCAGTTGTGGATGACTTATGCCAATGGTAATGGACCTTGGAACACGGATAATAAGTGTGCTATTCGCTCTATATATATCGACGGTGTTTATGTCGACCCATTAGTTATGCCTCAAAGAGGGGTGAATGAGTGGGGTGCAATAGGAAATTCTAATATTATCTCATTTGTTGCAAAGAGTAATGTGACAGAGGTAGAGGTTCGTTTTGAAGACGAAGATCGCAATATGAATATTTTGGTTAACCAAGCTTTGGTTCAGGATATTTGTTTTGTACGAGTTCAATAAGTAAGATTCTGTTTATACAAAAAAAGCCATTTCCAAATGAGGAAATGGCTTTTTTTGTCAATGATTATATATTGATTCTATTTTTTATTCAGGATAAAACGGTTGTAAAGGAATAGAGCCACTACCGAAAAAATACCAACTGCATAAATAAGAACCCAAATCTTAGATGGGTTATATTGATTCCAAAGAAGATCCGTAAGTTGATGATCTGACATGTTCATCTTCTGCGCTACGGAATGGAAATACTCATTTTGTGATAACTCGTTAGAGATTGCGAAGCCTTTCTCTTGTGCAAAATCTTTTACTATCGCTGCTTTATCTGACCATTTACCATATAGATCTCCCGCAATGAAACCTGCGAAAAGGTTTCCTAGGAACACAGGAATAAAAGAGTATCCCATATAAAGGGCTTTCTTATCAGAAGGTGCAATCATCCCGATATATTCTGAAATTTTCGGAGAAGAAGACATCTCTCCAACCGCAAAGATAAAGATTGCAAATATGGTGAAATAGACATTCTGAGTGTATAGCGATAGTGCCATTCCTGTTGCACAAACAACGAATCCGCTCATCATGGCATTTAAAGCTTTCCATTTCATTACGATAGAAGAGATGACAATCTGGAAAAGGATGATAAACAGCGCATCTGAATTAACGATAAATTCGGCTTGCATCGTTTGTGTTTCGGCTTCACCATACATTGAACTAATTGCTGGAATATGTTCACTAAACCAATGGTACAATGGAGTGGTGTCAACCCATTGTGTGATAAACACAGGTAGGGTGAAGAAAAGCTGGTTGTACATCGTCCAGAACCCTGCTACTATCAATAGAAAAGCAACAAACTTATAGTCTTTTACGACCTCTCCAATATTCTTAAAGATATGAATGATCGATTGACCAATAGTCCCTTTGGGGCCTTTGTCTTCTGTTTTTGGTTCGTGGAAAAAGTAGAGAAGGATGAAGTTTAAACTGATAATAAAAGCAGAAATATAGAAGATATTGTTTGGCTCTGATTTTGTAGTAAGAGTCAATAGAGGACCAATGAATGCTCCAATATTCACCATCATATAGAAGATGCCAAATGCAATAGAGCTAGTCTCTTTGGTACTTACTTTGGCTACCGTAGCAGAAATGACTGGTTTAAATAGTGCTGCACCTAAAGCAAGATACAGATATACCATGAATACTCCGTAAAAACTGTCTACATGAGGGAAAAGAAGAAATGCGGTGATGTATACAATGAATGATATAAAAAGTGTTTTTCGATATCCTAAACGATCTGCAATAGCACCTGTAATTACAGGAAGAAAGTATAAAATGGCAGTACCTACCCCCATAATATATCCCTTGTCTGTTTGGGTTAACTCTAAACCTCCTTGGTCAGATGACCCTGTTAGGTAGTTCGCAAAGAGAGCAAAGAATCCGTACCAAGCCCATCTTTCGAAAAGCTCAATCGTATTGGCAACCCAGAATGTTCTAGGAAACTTCGAAAATACTTTTGTTATTGACATCGTGTATTCTAATTAAATGATTTTGATTTTATGATGATAGACAACACTACCATCTTATTATATGGTATTTGTATTGTAGAATCACAAAAGTAAGAAAAAAAATATGCAATAAATTGAATTGTCACTTGACATCTTTCATATTATAATCGTATGGAAGATAATCGTGTCATTATGTTATAATTGAGACTCTGCAATCATGATGTGTAAAAAAGTCTTACATATATATCTTCTGTTTTGACTTTTATAATGCATTTGTTCAATGAGGTTTCTCATAGCCTCTTGAATGGTTTTTATGCTATTTTGTATTTAGGGAGTATCAATTTCGTACTTTGAACTCTTTTTTATACATTGGAATCCCACTCTGAATTATTGATGAGAGAGAAACCTTAAAAAGAGACTAAATTTACTATTGTTTATGGAGAATAGAAGAAGAAAACCAGACTGGCTTAAGATACGTCTTCCAGAAGGTAAAACATATCAGAACTTAAGAGGTATTGTAAAAGAGCATAAGCTACACACCATCTGTACGTCAGGTAAGTGTCCTAACATGGCGGAGTGCTGGGGTAATGGAACTGCTACATTCATGATTTTAGGAGAAATATGTACACGGTCTTGCAAGTTCTGTGCAACAAAAAGTGGACGCCCTCTTCCTGCTGATTCAAATGAACCTACTAGAGTTGCAAACTCAGTTAAACTAATGGGTCTGAAACATTGTGTTGTCACTTCGGTAGATAGAGATGATATGGAAGATGGTGGATCTCAAATATGGGCAAATACCATTAAAGAGGTGAAGCGTGTGAATCCAAATACAACCATGGAAGTGTTAATTCCTGACTTTAATGGGGATATGGATTGTGTGGAAACAGTGATTCAGGCAAAGCCAGAAATTATATCTCACAACTTGGAGACTGTAAGACGAATTACCCCATTGGTTCGAAGTCGAGCAAAGTATGATCTTAGCTTATCGGTCTTGAAATATATTGCCGATGCTGGTGTGGCTACCAAAACCGCATTAATGCTTGGGTTGGGTGAGACCAAAGAGGAGATTATGGAGGCAATGGATGACCTACGAGCTTGTGGTGTGGAGATTCTTACTTTGGGACAATACTTGCAACCTACTAAGAAACACTGGGAGGTTAAAGAGTATCTTCATCCTGATTTCTTCGCCGAAATGAAAAAGATTGGGCTTGAAAAGGGCTTTCGTGTGGTCGAAAGTGCTCCAATGGTTCGCTCTTCATATCACGCAGAGAATCACATCCGTAAATAATTTATATTGAGTATTTTATAACATCGTATGATATGAATAGAGAAGTTGAGGTAATCGACCTAGGTTTAGGTGCCTATCAAGAGGTCTGGGATATTCAAGAAAAGTATTTTCAAGAGGTGTTGGCACTTAAAAAGCATAAAAAGGACGAACCAGTGGATACTCCCAATCGTCTAATATTTGTAGAACATCCTCATGTATTTACTCTCGGTAAAAGTGGCGATGAGCATAATCTTTTGGTAAATTATATCCAGCTTCAAGCAAAGCATGCGGAATTTGTTAAAACCAATCGGGGAGGAGATATTACTTATCATGGTCCAGGACAAATTGTTGGATACCCAATCTTAGACTTGGAAAACTTTAATTTGGGTTTGAGAGGATATATAGAACTGATAGAAGAGGCTGTAATTAAAACGATTGCAGAATATGGAATTGTTGGGAATAGAGATAGCAAGGCAACAGGGGTGTGGTTAGATACAGATATTCCATTGAAGATGAGAAAAATCTGTGCAATCGGTGTGCGAGCTTCACGATTTGTATCGATGCATGGCTTTGCTCTTAATGTAAATACAGATCTAAACTATTTTAATTTAATCAACCCTTGTGGATTTCAGGATAGAGGGGTTACTTCTCTTCAAAAGGAATTAGGTTATGAAGTGGACATCACGGAAGTAAAGCAAAAGTTAGAAAAGCATATTAAATCTCTTCTTCTTGCTTTAGCTTCATGCGTCGAAGATTGATTTTTTTCCCGATATATTGTCCTAGAAAGTAAGAACCAAAAAGAAAAGGTGCAAGAGCCCATGTAAGAGATATGCCATTTAACGATCTAAACCAGATGACGAATGGAACAGGTAGATGGATGGTTACAAACCAATAGAATGAAAATTTCTTCGTGTATGTACGGTAGTAACCAAATGGAATATTAAAAATTAAAGTTCCTAAACAGGTGATAATAGCCGAATAAATCATGGTGCATTTGTTATTGTTCGATGTGAGTGTGAATTTAATAAAATACGTGTAAGTCTTTATATCGTTTAACTCAATAACTATTAATAATAGTAAAAATAATCATGTTTAACATTGATTAACTTAATTATTTGTGCTCATAACTAAATTATTACGCATATTTGCATTGTAAGGGAAAAGCAAATTTTTTCATAGGAATTTTAGGTTAGGTTAGGTTTGAGGATGTCCGGTAGGACATCCTTTTTTTGTTTTACAATATTTTACATGAAAAAAGAAAGGTTCTTTACTATTTTATTATTGTAAAAAACCTTCTCTGTATAATGATTTTATTTCAGGCTAATATTGGTGTAATCAACCCTCGTGTCTGAATAGCGTTCTGCAATCTCATCAAGTAATATTACAACTTCATCAATTTCATCTGCTCTTAGAAGTTTAATACGTAGCTCTCTAAAATTATTTAAACTAGGAAAGTATTTTGCAAAGTGTCTTCGCATCTCTTTTACTGCTCTTTCAGGAGAGTCTTTCCAATTGATGGATTGGGTTAACTGATCTTTTACATTTTCAACAATCTCTGGAACAAGAGGAGGGGGAAGAAGTTCTCCTGTCTCTAAGTAATGTCTTACCTCTTGAAAGATCCATGGTCTACCAATTGCACCTCTTCCAATCATCAATCCATCTACTCCTGATTTATCTAAACACTCTTTTGCTTTCAGAGGGCCATTGATATCTCCATTGCCAATGATAGGAATATGCATACGGGGGTTGTTTTTGACTTTAGCAATCCAATCCCAATCAGCTTCTCCTGTATATAATTGTTTTCTTGTTCTTCCATGTAAGGTCAATGCAGCAATTCCGGTGTCTTGTAACTGTTCCGCTACTTCTACAATTACCTTGCTGTTTTCGTCCCAACCTAGTCTTGTTTTTACAGTTACTGGCTTGTTGACTGCCTTGACTATTTGGCTTGTCATCTCGATCATTTTAGGAACGTCTTGGAACATTCCTGAACCAGCTCCCTTATTCACGATCTTCTTCATTGGACAACCAAAGTTGATGTCAATAATGTCTGGATTTGATTCTTCTGCTATCTTGGCCGCCTCTACCATGGATTCGATATTATGACCAAAAATCTGGATTCCAACAGGACGATCAAACTCAAAAAGAGTCATCTTTCTTTTTGTCTTTTCTATATCTCTAATAAGTGCCTCTGATGAAACAAACTCAGTATACATCATATCTGCACCATATTTCTTACACATATATCGGAACGATTTATATGTAACATCTTCCATCGGTGCTAAAAATAATGGTATTGAGCCTAATTCTATATTTCCAATATTCACGATTTCCAAATTTTATTTAGGACGCAAATATATAAAAAAGATTTTTAACTCCTTAATTCCCAGTGTTAAGTACTTGCAACGTTCATTAAGTATGGAGCAGTGTAATTTATTCGTATAGAAATCTTTGAGCTCTCTATTTTAGTATTATCGAAATATGTATCTTCGATTGATTAAATCTTATATAAGAACATAGATATGTATGATATTAAACTAAAGAAGAGTATAACGACCTCTGTGGTTTTATTATTAGTGGGAGCTCTTTTATTTCAATTTGCTTCAGGGATTGTTGCTGTTGTTATGCGTTTTGGTGGTGATGTAGAGGCAATTTCAAGAGTTAAGCTGTTGCTCGTTATTTCGATTACTTCATTAGCAACCTTTGTTGGTTCTGCTTGGTTTTTTTCATTGACCTCCATGAAAGAGGGAATAAATGGCTTCTCTTTTGGTACTAAAAAAGATATTTCAAAATATTTCCGTTTAATTTTCTTTATGGCTCTTTTGGCAATGCCAATCTCTATTTATCTTGGAGAACTGTATCAAGCGATTCCTTTTCCAGATTTTATGTCGAGCCTAATAGAGTGGAGTGAAAAGATGGAAGCTGACAATATGGCTTTGATGAAGAAGATGTTATATGTGACAAGTTTTGGATCGATGTTGGTCAATGTGGTGGTGATTGCTTTGATTCCTGCATTCGGAGAGGAGCTTGTTTTCAGAGGAATAATACAACGCCTTGTCTACAATAAATCACATAAAATACATCGTTCGGTCTGGATAGCTGCTATCATCTTTAGTGTGTTACATTTTGAGCTATCTGGGTTACTCCCTCGAATTTTCCTCGGAGCAATGTTAGGATATATCTATTTCTATACAGGAAGCTTATGGTGTTCTATTTGGGCCCATTTTATTAATAATGCAACCATTGCTATCTTTACATACTTTGGTACTATTGGTGTTTTTAATATTGATATTCTAGAGAGTGATTTTCCTTTAGCCCAGCTTAGTGGATACATGATGATGGCTGTGGTTCTTTTTGTTCCTGCTTGTCGTTCTTTTTATGCTAAAAGAAAAGTGATTGATAATAAAAATCAAGATTTATCTCTAGATGAGAATTTTAATGAATAGTACTTATCATATTTTAAGTAAGTAATGGTTGATTACACGTCAACCATTACACTTTCGTCTAGAATATTAAGCTTACATTGTTTCTTGTTTGATTCAATTTTGGCTCTTTCGTTGGGACGATATACATAAACTACTCCATAAAGACTTGCTCTTTCTCTTTTTCGATCTGCTGAAAGTTTCGAAAAGTACCCCTCGATATCATTCCACAACCTTAAGATATATTGATCGGCCTCCCCTCTCAATCGTAAAACTTCCTCCGAAAAACGTAGGGTGTTCTTTTTGTAAGTGTTATGACTAAAGTATAGATCTTTAAAAAGCTCAAACCTTACTTTTACAACCGCAATGGATGGTGAATATATTGGATTCCCTCTTTGAGCAATTCTTTGTTGTTCTCCTTCAATGTATTTCTCTCCCCAATACAATAGATCTTTGTCACTGTTTATTGATGGTAGCTTAGTATTGGTCTGATCTAAGCCATAAAGAGATCTAGTTACAGGCTTTATTTCATGTCGAATGACTGCAAAGTTGTAAACTTGGATGAAATGTTGCAGGTAGAGCTTCGCGTTATCTACTGCCTTTATATATTTTTTACTATTGTTATTTTGATCTTTTATTGCCTGCTTTTGATTTAAAGTGGCTGTTTCAAATAAAGGATAAAATGTCTGTAGCTTAGACAGGAGTGTTGTGTCGAATGGTATATTGTTAATACTTTCCTTGTCTGCTGTATCGATAGCATTACGAATTGCTCGTAGCCTCGCTTTATCAGTGTTGGGTAACCTACGATATGGCATAATATATAGTTCAAAAGGGGTGCTCTATTTTAACTAACTTTATCGACATAACTGCATTGTGAAAAGTGGTTATTTGTTATGTCTAGTATATTAGAAACGAAATTAAATTGAAATTGTTTGAAAAAACAAATAAAATAATAATTCTGTTTTTTATCACCTCTATATACAGGGAAATTGCATTTATAACTGATTGGATATTAGATAGAATTAACAAGTCTGTGAACGAGTGATAAGCTTTTCTCTATATTCATCGACATATATGGCTCTATTTTTCTTCCATTTCAATGTTTTTTTGTTCTCCGTATCCAACTTTAAGATGTTAAGAGCCATTTTACAAAGCATATTCATATTTTCAGCTGCATGATCTTTTTTTCGCTGCTGTTTATCTTCATTGAAGCTTACATCGAGTGTCCAATGAAGATTATTTTCGATTGCCCAGTGTGAACGTATAAGTTTATTAAACCTCTCAGCTGTTGTATCTAAAGAGGATATGTAATACCTCACATCACTTCGTTCTTTATTTGTTGAAGATTCTAATGTCTGGGTTGTTATTCTAATTAAACTATGGATACCTCTCCATTTGGTCAACATAGGAGCATCTTCAAAGTCATTTATTACATCACAAATACGAGTTTCAATTCTTCCATGACCAAAGTCTTCTGTTATATTAGAATCACAAACAATATCTGTATTAAACTGAATATCAAGTTCCTCTTTAGTTTTCTTCTGATTACCTTTTACTTGTAGAATATAGTCACCTTCTTTTTCTAGTATTTTATTTGCAATTTCAGTTTGACAGCCCATTGCATCTGTTGTAACAACCATGCCTTTGATAGTAATAAGATCTAACAATTCTGGAATGGCTGTTATTTCATTACTCTTTTTATTGGTGGTAACCTGTCCTAAACATAGACCATTATCTGAGGCAAAGGCAGAGACAACATGAATTGCATTCTTCTTTGCATTAGCAGATCCCTTAATGGTCTTTCCATCAATACCTATTACTTGATTAGATGTAAGCTTTGTTAAGCTTGAAGACCACTTGATAAAACACTCGTTAAAGAGAGAAGAATCTAAATGTCTAAATACTCGACCAATGGTATCGTGTGATGGAATCCCTGATGCGTACGGATAAAATTTTCTGAGCCAATCGATTTTAAGCTCTCCAAATTGTGCAATATCTTCATTGGTTTTAAAACCACTTAATATAGCTGACAATGAAAGAAATAGAACTTCTATAAGTGGGTAGATAAAATTGCCTTTTTGTATTCTTCGAGGATCTTCTAATGGAAGGAAATAAAGAGCAAACTTGTTATCATAATTATTTACTATTGCTTCACTCATGTTTTTTTTAGAAAGGGACATCTCCCTTGAATAATAATACAGAATCTAAAAGGCAGAATATGCCATAACTAGTGTAGCAAAGATAACAATATTTATTAATTACTTAAATGCAATTTCCCTGCCTCTATATAAAGTCTGAATGTTAAAAAGTGCTTAGTGTATCGTTTCTGTATAAACTATATAAGCCACCTGTAATACAAATAATAAAAATCATTGCTAGAGCAGATCCTTCGAAACCAAATTCTCCTCCATTAAAGATATTTGGACTTACTATTTTTGTCGATATAACGGAATAACTTCTTACGCCACTAACGCTAAAACCAAAGAGAGTTTGAAATAGATTCCAACTAAAATGGAATGATATCGGTAGCCATAAATTATTCGTATATATATAAGTGATACCAAATGATATCCCTAGAAGAAAAATATTGATCCAAGCGATGGAACTCAAATTTGGATTAAATATATGAAGTAACATAAAGACTAAAGCCGAAATTATTAAAGCATGGAATTTACTGAAACGATCCATGAGGACTCTCAAAATATAACCACGAAATAGAATCTCTTCTGATAATGCAACAACAAAGAAGTAGATAATAGAGATACTGATCTCTTTTGCATTAAAGTATATTCGAATGAAATTAATCTGGTTCGAAGAAATCAGAAGTATATAACCAATAAGCATACAAAGTGCCCCTATGATCAGTCCTGTAATAATATCTGATGTTCGATTTTTTATCGATAAACCGATAACTTTATACTTTTTCCTCTCAATGAACTTAGTGAAAAGATAGGTAGTGGTGATTGTTCCCAGTAACATTGCAAATACAAAAGAAATATTTTGGGATACATCTGTCTGTGTTTCTATTACTGGAACATCAAACACAATAGAAGATAATATTGATATAAGTACTGTGAAAATAGAGGATATAATTGCCCATGGAACTATAATTGCAAATGCCAATAACCACCGATAATGATTTTTTTTCTTTTGATTCTTCTTCTTTGTAGGTGGTGTAAAAATATGGCGCATATCCAATTTATGTTTTTTACCGTTAAATAATGAATATATAGCAATGTATATATTAAAAATATGACTTATGTCATTATTAAGATTCATTAAGAGTTACACAACATATTTTATCTGTTTAGTTGGACTCCGCTTAATTTTTCTTTAATACATACGATTTTATTACAAAAAAAGAGCACCACAAATTGTGATGCTCTTTAAGTATACTTTGGGCTTAGATCTGATTAATCAGAAAGCTTAGCACATAAATATTCTCTGTTAAGTCGAGCAATGTTCGAAATAGAGATTGCTTTAGGACAAGCGATTTCACATGCACCAGTGTTAGTACATCCACCAAATCCTAATTCATCCATTTTCGCTACCATTGATTTTGCTCTACGCTTACCTTCTACTTTTCCTTGTGGAAGTTTCGCAAATTGAGAAACTTTCGCAGAAACGAAAAGCATTGCTGAAGAGTTCTTACATGTAGCAACACAAGCACCACATCCAATACATGCAGCAGCATCCATTGCTTCCTCTGCATCGTCCTGTCCAATAGGGATAGCATTTCCATCAGGAACACCACCCGTACCTACAGATACATATCCACCAGCTTGTTGAATCTCTTCGAATGCGTTACGGTTTACGATCAAATCTTTGATTACTGGAAATGCTCCAGCTCTCCATGGCTCAATCGTAATTGTTTGACCTTCGTCGAATTTACGCATATGAAGCTGACATGTTGTGATCTCTGTATCTGGTCCGTGTGCTTTACCGTTGATGTAAAGAGAACACATTCCACAGATACCCTCACGACAATCGTGATCAAAAGCAACTGGGTCATTTCCTTCACGAATCAATTGATCGTTTAGGATATCGAGCATCTCTAGGAATGAACTTCCTTGTGAAACATTTGTCAACTCGTAAGTTTCAAATGCTCCTTGTGATTTGGAGTTTTTCTGTCTCCAAACTTTGATATATAGCTTGTTTAAAATCTTATCTGCCATCGTAATGTGGATTATCTACCTTATTATTTATAGCTACGTTGAACAAGTTTCACATTCTCGAATACAAGTTCTTCTCTATGCATTACAGGCTCTTCACCTGCTCCTTTATATTCCCAAGCTGAAGCATAACACCCTGTTTCGTCATTACGTTTTGCTTCTCCTTCTTCTGTCGCTGACTCTTCACGGAAGTGTCCTCCACATGATTCGTTACGCTCAAGTGCATCTAGTGCCATAAGCTCAGCAATATCGAATGAATCTGCAACACGAACTGCTTTTTCAAGTTCAGGATTTAAGTTATCCAATTCACCTGGAATGAGTACGTTTGAATAGTACTCTTTACGAAGAGATCGGATCCCTGAAACAGCTTTCTTAAGACCTTCTTCGTTACGAGACATCCCAACGTAATCCCACATGATCATACCCAATTTCTTGTGGAAATAATCAACAGGCTCGTTACCTTTTGCATTAAAAAGTTGGTTCAGACGATCTTGTACAGTCTTCTCTGCTTCTTCGAATGCAGATTGATTGGTGTCAATTCGTGGTACCATAATCTCGTCAGCAAGATAATCACCGATAGTATAAGGAAGAACAAAATATCCATCTGCCAATCCTTGCATCAATGCAGATGCACCAAGACGGTTTGCACCATGATCAGAGAAGTTTGCTTCTCCCAATGCATATAGACCAGGAATATTTGTCATCAGGTTATAATCAACCCAAATACCACCCATTGTATAGTGAATCGCAGGATAGATCTGCATAGGATTGCTATAAGGATCTACGTCTGTAATCTTTTCATACATCTGGAAAAGGTTACCGTAACGCTTCTCAATAGTATCACGCCCTAAACGGTCGATAGCATATTTGAAGTCAAGGAATACTGCTTTACCTTCTGTATTTACTCCGAAACCTGCATCACAACGCTCTTTTGCAGCACGAGATGCCACATCACGAGGGACAAGGTTACCATATGATGGGTAACGACGCTCTAGGTAGAAGTCACGATCCTCATCTTTGATATCATTTGCAGAGATCTCTCCTTTTTGAAGTTTTACTGCATCCTCTTTCTTCTTAGGTACCCATACACGACCATCATTACGTAGCGACTCTGACATTAATGTCAATTTCGATTGCTGTGATCCATGAACAGGAATACAAGTAGGGTGAATTTGAACGAATGCTGGGTTCGACATGAAAGCTCCACGACGATAGATCTGTGCCGCTGCCGATCCAGAACATCCCATTGCATTTGTTGAAAGGAAGAATACGTTTCCATAACCTCCTGTACAGATACATACTGCATGTGCTCCGTGTCTCTGTACTTCTCCAGTAATCATATCACGAGTGATGATACCTCTTGCTTTACCATCTACCACTACTAGGTCTAGCATCTCTGTACGGTTGTACATCTTCACTGTTCCTTCGTTGATTTGACGGTTTAATGCTGAGTATGCACCCAATAACAACTGCTGTCCAGTTTGTCCTCTTGCATAGAACGTACGACTAACAAGTACACCACCAAAAGAACGGTTAGATAGTGATCCACCATATTCACGTGCAAAAGGTACACCTTGTGCAACACATTGGTCTATGATAAGTGGTGAAACTTCTGCCAAACGATAAACGTTTGATTCTCTTGCTCTATAGTCTCCTCCTTTGATTGTATCGTAGAAAAGACGATAGATAGAGTCGTTATCGTTTTGGTAGTTTTTTGCTGCGTTGATTCCTCCCTGTGCTGCAATAGAGTGTGCACGACGTGGTGAATCTTGGTAACAGAATGCCTTGACGTTGTATCCTAGCTCTCCCAAAGAAGCAGCTGCAGACGCACCCGCAAGACCTGTTCCAACTACGATTATGTCAAGTTTACGCTTGTTCGCAGGTGAAACAACTTTAATACTTGCTTTATGTTTAGACCATTTCTCGGCCAAAGGCCCAGCTGGTGTTTTCGAATCTAAAATGCTCATCTGTAAAATCCTTAAAGGTTCTTAGAATTTAATCATGAAGTATAATGGGATAATTGCAAAGCCTAATGCAATCAACCATGCAAAAATGCGTGCAATCACTTCCAATCGTTTTAGCCATATCTTGTTATTCCATCCGATTGTTTGGAAAGCTGACCAAAATCCGTGTGAAATGTGAAGACCTAGAAGTACTGCCCCTACCATGTAGATAATGCAATATAGTGATGATGCCTTAAAAAATCCAGCAACCAATGCGTATGCATTTTCCATCTCAACATTTACTCCTGCTTGCATTACATGTACTGCAGTAAGTCCTTCGTGAGAAATCTTAAATTTCCACCAAAAATTTGCAATGTGCATTACCAAGAATACAAGAACCATTCCTCCAAGAATCAACATGTTCTTCGATGGAGCTATTGGACTTAACACTTTGTCTCCTGAATTGTACGTTACAGGACGTGCTTTTTTGTTCTCCAAAGTTATCACAAACGACCAAATGATGTGAACTAAGAATCCTAGTGCCAATACTGGCTCCATGATCTTAATTAACGGGTTGGTAGCCATGAAATGTGCTGCCATGTTAAATAAGTCGCCACTGTCGTCAACAATCAACAGTAAGTTCAAACTCAGGTGAACACAAATGAATGTTATTAGGAACAACCCAGTAACACTCATAAAGAATTTCTTCCCAATGGAAGATTTCATAAAACTGCTCATAAGTCTCTATTTAAGATATTTGAATCTTTATTTATTTGATTTCTTTTAAATCTCCACAAATGTAGAACCCAATCCGAAATAGATCAATAGATAGGTTCTTTTAATATATAATTTAAAATGTTTCTAAAAATACAGTATTTTTAAGCTAATTTACTGATTATGAATTTAGAAACGTTTTTGGGGCTGTATTATTTGATACATTGGTATTATTCATCGGTCTTTATACTGTCATTCGACATCCCTTTTTTACCCTCTTTTGCTTTTTGACGCTCTTTCCAATGGGCATCAATTTGCGTCGTAAATTGGTTTAGTTGATATAAAAAGACTTCTGGTTCTTCAATGAATCCATGATGTCCTGAGTTTTCAAGAACTGTCATATGACTATTTCGCCAGTTTGGAAGGTCCTCCTTTAACTTGTTTAGTGGTGCCACCTGATCATATTTTCCTGCGATAATATGTACTGGAATAGGATAACAATTTACTAAATGAAACCAAGATTGTCTCTCTTTCATTGCATCGATAATATGTACCAATGATGTTTGTGACATTATTTTTGAATCATCGATCATTGCATCAATTATTGGCCTTAGTCGTTCTCTGTTGTTTGGGGCAAAACTTTCAGGAATTGATATTCGTGCGATGCTAGAAGCTTTTCCTTTTAAGACAAACTTTTTCTCTCGTTCTTTCAGTTTCTTGTATTCATTGCTAGCAGCCCATGTTGCGCTATGGATAAGATTCAGAGATTTCAAAGTATTTGGGTAGAAGGCAGCCATTGCTTGTCCAACATATCCTCCCATAGAGTGTCCTGCAAAATGAACTCTCCCTTCAATCTTGAGGTAATCTAATAGCATGACCATATCTGCAGCAAGCTCATCGAAACTAAATGGGGTGTCTACTTCGCCTGCATCACCATGCCCTGGTAGGTCCACTGCAATGACCCTATATTGCAATCCTAGTTTATCTTTAATACTAGAAAAAGCTTTTTTCGATTCCATATACCCGTGAAGTAAAAGAAGTACTTCTCCTTCACCATACTCTTCAACGCAATAATTGCGACGGTTTATATTTAAATACAAAGCAAAAAATATTTAAGTTCTTATTCTTTAATGACAAAGATAACACCTTTATTACTCTTTTAGACTATCCCAATAGTGCCATAATTGCTCCGAAATAAAAGTGTTAGTCTTTGTGCAATCCTATGCTTTTGTAATATGTTGATATATGTAGTTTTGGATTGGAAATTTTAGATAATAGATATTAAAGCAAAGACTATGAAAATGCAAACATTTGCTGCTTTAGGTGTGTTTTTTGCATTTTCAGCAACTGCTTCTATGGCAAGCTTTAAAAAAGCAACAAAACGCCCTAATGTACTTTTTATTTTAACGGATGATCAACATCGAGAAGAGTTCAATTTCTTGAAAGAGGGTAGAAATAATGATGGAAGTAAGAAGAGTCTCTCTCCAACTATTGACAGATTGGCTAATGAGGGTGTCATATTTAACCAGCAGCATGTCGTTGGTGCTATTTGTACCCCTTCTAGATTCTCAATTTTAACTGGACGTTATCCTTCAACAGCTCAAAATATCGGTTTTAAACGTTTGCTAGAGAAGAAGAAGCAAGCCAATGTAACTTTCAATATTGGAATTACAAACAATGATTACAATATTTCGAAAGCACTTAATGATGCTGGCTACTATACTGGTGGGGTAGGTAAAAATCATGTGATTCAAGGGGATGAATCGAGAAAACATGCCCGACATCGTATTCCCAAGAAGGGGTATAAAAAACAGAATGAAATTCTTGAAAACATATACAAAGATCAAATTGCAGTTTATAAGGAGGTCGGATTTGATTATGCAGCATCTATATACCCTGGTAATCTTCCTGGCTTCTTGCCCAAGGAACTTCTTTTTCACAATACGGATTGGATTGTAAAAGGAGCACTTGATTTCTTAGACATGGCGGAAAAAGAACATGGGGATGAGCCGTTCTTTCTCTATTTTGCCACAACAGTATCGCATGGTCCTGCCAAATATGGAACAAAATATATCGGGGATAGGAGAGCTTCTGCTAAAGGCTGGTTAGATAAACCCGTTGATGTTTTGCCTTCTCAGGAGAGTATTAAGAAAAGAGTGCAAGATGCACATGTTCGTAAAGTATCTACCGATGCATTGTGGCTTGATGATGCAGTAAATGCATTGGTCTCTAAAATTGAAAAGATGGGAGAACTAGACAATACGATCATAGTATTTCTAACAGATCATGGAGTGGAACATGGAAAATTTACATGTTACGAAGGAGGAACGAAGACTGCGTCATTCTATTATGGTCCTAAATTCTTCAAAGGGCATCGAAAACTAAGTGTATTGACCTCCAATGTAGATTTTGCTCCAACGATACTAGATCTCTGTAAAGTGCCATTAGATAGAAGTGCTCATATAAATGGGAAAAGTATCAAGCCTATTTTGGATGGAAAAGATGTAACGATCCATGACCATCTATATCATGAAGTTGGTGCTACCCGTGCTATTCTTAAAGACCATTGGAAATATATTGCTTTCAGAAAGCCCCAATGGGTCCAAAATATTACCCATGAGCAAAGAGTTGGACTCGCAAAAAAAGGAATCGATCCCAATGCGCCTTTTACCCATACTTGTGATCAACCTGGAGGCCGTGGAGGGGAGTCTCCAGCAATTAAATTTTACCCAAATTATTATGATGCGGATCAATTATATAATCTATCTGAAGATTCCACAGAACAGCACAACCTAGCGAAAGATCCTACGTATGTTGCCAAACTAAAGGAGATGAAGGCTCTTTTGGCTAAAGAGGTCAAGCAACTTCCTGGAACTTTTGCCGAATTTACTAAGTAGTGTTTGCAAAAAAGGTCTTTATCAGCCAACGAAGATCGTTGGTTGATTGAGATCTTAAACCGTTTCACACTTCTCCTTGCTTTTTTGTTCCCCTTGTATCCTACAAATACCATCCTTACTTATTGTTATTTAGTCGGCCTTATTTCTGTCTATCGTTTGAGTCTGAAGAGAATAGTTATGTGAATGATTGCTATCTCTTTTAGTTATTGTTATGAAAACAATAAAAATATACCTAATAATTTTTTATCTAAAGGTTATAGGGGCATCTTTGCAGTAAACTGAAACAAGGAGTGTGCATATGAATAACACATTTAAATCTAATAGATGGGCTCTTTTACCTATCATATTATTCTTAATACTATATCTAACGTCATCTTTAGTATCTGGAGATTTCTATAAGATGCCACTAATCATCTCTTTTTTAGTCGCAGCCTTTTGTGCGATTGCAATGAATCGAAAGAGATCTATCGAAGAGAAAATCGAGTCTTTTGTAAAAGGGATGGGAGATAAGAACATCATGATGATGGTGTTTATCTTTCTATTGGCAGGTTGTTTTGCTGCAACAGCAAAGGCGGTGGGAGCAGTGGACGCTACGGTAAATGTTGGTCTGCATTTTCTTCCTCCGAACATTATGCTTGCTGGGGTATTTATCATCTCATGCTTTATTGCTCTCTCTGTTGGAACCTCTTTAGGTACGATATTAGCTCTTGCCCCAATGGCCGTCTCATTATCCGAAAAAGGAGGTATTGCGATAGCTCTTGCTTTAGGTGCTATTGTTGGTGGTGCCATGTTTGGAGATAATCTATCCCTAATATCCGACACAACCATTGCTGCATCGAGAACACAAGGTTGTCGAATGAAAGATAAGTTTCGTATGAACTTCAAGATTGTAGTTCCTGCAGCGATCATATCTATTATAATTTATGCTTGTTGTAATGTTACTTCAGAGATTGCTCCAACCACTTTTACCTTTAAGCAATTAGGATTGGTTCTTCCTTACCTATTCGTTCTTGTCTCTGCACTAGCTGGGATGAATGTGATATTTGTACTCTTATTGGGAACTGTTTTTGCGGGTGTTATGGGACTTGCTTATGGTAAGTTAGATATCTGGTTGTGGCTTAAAACAATGAGTGATGGAGCCTTAGGAATGTCAGAGATTATTATCATTTCAATGATTGTCGGGGGTATTGTTGAGATAATACGAATAAATGGAGGTATTGAATTTCTTCTAGAAACCATTGGGAAAAGAGCGAATGGGAAAAAAGGAGCTGAGTTGGGCATTGCTCTTCTTGTAAGTCTAGTCAATGTCTTCACTGCGAACAACACCATTGCGATTATCATGTCTGGGCCTATTGTGAAGGATATTGCATCCGCATATGATATCTCTCCTAAGCGTGCAGCATCTATTATGGATACATTCTCATGTTTTGTTCAAGGACTTCTTCCGTATGGAGCACAGATATTGGCTGCAGTAACTTTAGTGGGATTAGAGCGTGTCACACCGTTAGATTTAATGCAATATCTTTACTATCCATATTTAATGGGTGCTTCTGCATTATTGTCTATTCTATTCCAATGGCCTGTTGAAAAGAGATCTTAACAACAATAGTTATGATTGATTGTTGTAATTTTAGAATACTAAAAACAAGGATCAATCATGAAACTATCTTTACTAACTCTCTTTCTCTCTTTTTTACTTTACTCTTACAACCTCACAGCTCAAACAAACAATGGAGTCTTTAAAGGACGAGTTGTCGATGTGAAGACAAATCAGCCTCTTTCATTTGCTTCGGTTCAAATTGTTGACACCAACAATGGGGATGTAACCAATGAAGATGGAGTATTTTTAATCAAGAATATATCTCCAGGCTATCATGCAATAAAGGTGAGCATTCTCGGATATAAAACTTTTATATCCGATGCACTTCTTGTGACCAATGCAAGAGCCACCTTTTTGGATGTCTCTTTATATCCTACTTTAGTCGGGGTGGATGAGGTGGTGGTGCGTCCTTCTCTATTCAAAGAGAAACCCGAAGCTCCTATTGCCTTTCGTTCTATACCCATAGAGGAGATTGAAAGAAATCCAGGTGGAAATAGAGACATTTCTAAAGTGATTCAGTCCTATCCTGGTGTTGGAGCTTCAGTTTCTTATAGAAACGATCTGATTGTCAGGGGAGGAGGTCCGTCAGAGAATCGGTTCTACCTAGATGGAGTAGAAATCCCTACCATTAATCACTTTACGACACAGGGCGCTTCTGGTGGACCTACAGGAATTCTAAATGTGGATTTTATTCGGGAGGTGAACTTCTTTTCAGGGTCTTATCCCGCAAATTTAGGGATGCCATTAAGTTCGGTTTTATCATTTGAACAAAAAGATGGAAACACAGATAAAATGAAATATCGTGCAACCATTGGTGCTTCTGATCTCGCTTTAACTGCCGATGGTCCTATAAGCGATAAAACCACTTTGGTTGTTTCTGCACGTCGTTCCTATCTTCAATTTCTCTTTCAGCTACTCGAACTGCCATTCCTTCCCACATATAATGATATTCAATTTAAGCTAAAACATAAATTCGATAGTAAAAATGAATTGACTCTAATAGGAATTGGTGCTTATGATGATTTGGTGTTAAATGAAGAAGCAAATGAAACCGAAGAGCAGAGATATATCCTTGGTAACATTCCTACCAATAAACAGTGGAGCTACACTGTTGGAGCGGTATATAAGCACTTTACTGATTATGGTTTTAGTGCTTTTATCTTAAGCAATGATCGATTAAACAACCATGCCGATAAATATCTCGATAATATCGAAACCCCAGAGAATCTAAATCTAGATTATGACTCTTATGAGATGAATACTCGTTTTCGATATGAGAACCATCTCTTTCACAACAATATGAAGCTTGTAACAGGAGTCTCTTTAGAGAACGTCGATTACTATAATGATTCTTTTCAAAGAGAATATTTGGGTGACCAAGTGGTAGACTATGTCTATAAGACCAATCTAAATTATTGGAAATATGGCCTCTTTGCTCAGTTAAATGATAAGTTTTTTGACCAACAGTTAGAGCTGTCTTTAGGTTTGCGTATAGATGGATCTACCTATGCATCCTATATGAACAATCCATTGAAACAGTTTGCTCCGAGGTTCGCTGTAAAATATAATGTTTCCGATAAATGGAGTTTGAATGGATATTTGTCTCGACTATATATGCTCCCTGTAAACACTACCCTAGGTTATAAAGATCTAGATGACAATTTAGTGAATAGAGAGAATAAGATACAATATATCCATTCTGACCAGATCGGTGCAGGTATTGTTGTACGTCCCGATGAAAATACCCTCTTTTCATTAGAAGGGTTCCTTAAGTATTACGACAAATACCCATTTTCAGTAGAAGATTCCATATCCACTGCCAGCCAAGGAGGAGATTATGGTGTGGTCGGAACAGAAGAGGTCACCTCTGACTCTAAAGGTCGTGCCTATGGAATGGAAGCTCTTTATCGTAATAGCGATCTCTTTGGATTTAATGTGACTGCTTCCTATACATTCTTCTATTCCGAATTTCAAGACTATAAGTTAGATTATATAGCATCCTCTTGGGATGTGAGACATATTCTCGCTTTAACTGTGTTAAAGAATCTTCCCAAAGAGTGGTCTATTGGTATGAAATATCGTTATCAAGGCGGGGCTCCTTATACCCCATACAACTTGCAAAAATCTTCGTTAAAGGAGGCTTGGGATGTACAAGGGCAAGGGTACTTAGATTATGCTGCATTCAACACTAATAGATTAGATGCATTTTCTCAGTTAGACCTACGTGTGGATAAGGCTTGGTACTATAATAAATGGACTTTAATGTTATACGTTGATATCCAGAATGTTTTAGCCTCTGCTACAGATACCCCAGAGGTTTTAGTTCAAAGTACGGATGAAAATGGAGTCCCTTTGACAGATCCAAACGATCCTACTCGATACCAACTTAAATACCTAGATACCTCTTCTGGAAACATGATTCCAACCATCGGTATTATGGTGGAATTTTAGAAAATAAAATCGCCGAATGAATAACATTCGGCGATCTTTATATCTGTTTATGATTGTAATATCTTCTTTACCAACATTGGTATCTCTTCTGGCTCTTTGGCTACGGGGATAAGATGCTTTTCAAAACATTTGATCTTATCTTGTGCCGTTCCACTTCCACTCGAAATAATCGCTCCAGCATGTCCCATCTGTTTCCCTACAGGTGCTGTCTGTCCAGCAAAGAAGGCAACCACTGGTTTCGTCATATTCGATTTGATATAACTAGCAGCACGCTCTTCTGCATCCCCTCCAATCTCACCTATAAGTACGACAAGATCGGTCTCTGGGTCTTTCTCAAACATCTCTAGCAGTTCTTCATAATAGAGACCTGCAATAGGGTCTCCTCCGATACCAATACAGGTACTCTGACCAATATCATTTCTTGTAAGTTGATCTACCATCTCATAAGTAAGTGTTCCACTACGACTGATAAGACCAACGCGCCCCTCTTTAAATATGTTGGTTGGCAAAATCCCTATCATCGATCTACCTGGTGAGATCAATCCTGGACAGTTTGGTCCAATCAAATGGGTGTCATTCTTTTTAAGTGCTTTTTTTACTCTTAGCATATCGATAACAGGAACTCCTTCCGAGATGGCAATAACTAATTTAATTCCTGCTTCAGAAGCTTCAATCATGGCGTCAGGAGCAAACCGTGCAGGAACAAATATGATAGAGGTATCTGCAGAGGTCTCTTTCACAGCCTCCTTCATTGTGTTGAAAACAGGGATTCCATCTACCTCTGTTCCTCCTTTCCCTGGGGAAACTCCAGCAACAATATTGGTCCCATAACTGCGCATCTTTTGGGTATGGAAAGCACCATCTCGTCCAGTGATCCCCTGAACGATTACTCGTGTCTTTTTATCTATTAAAATACTCATAATCCGATTTTTTTGATAAAACTTTAGGGTTAAGAAAGATAGGATATTGCACGTTTTGCCGCTTCACTCATAGAGGACACTGTATCTATCTTGGTGGATGAAGACAAGATTGCTAACCCCTCTTTGGCATTCGTTCCGGATAGTCGAACCACTATGGGTAGGTTCACCTCAATCTCTTCAAATGCTTGTAATAGCCCATGGGCCACATCATCACATCTTGTAATTCCTCCAAAGATGTTAATCATAATCGCTTTCACATTCGGATCTTGAGTCAAATAGTGCATGGCTTGCTTCACCTTATTCGGATTCGAACTACCTCCAATGTCTAGGAAATTAGCTGGGGTTCCTCCATACAATTTAATCATATCCATGGTGGCCATAGCTAGACCAGCTCCATTCACCATACAGCCTATGCTACCGTCTAGTTTGATGTAGCTTAACCCATGTTGTTTTGCCTCTTGTTCTAGCTGTTCGTTCTCATCACTATCCCGATAGCTCTCAAGTTCATGGTGTCGATACATCGCATTTTCGTCAATACTCATCTTTGCATCCAATGCGATCATACGATCCTTACTTGTGATAACAAGAGGGTTAATCTCTACTAGAGAGGCATCCTTTTCTACAAAAACCAAATACATCTTCTCAATCGTGTCCGCAAACTGTCTTACGAGAGAGATGTCTTGAAAGAAATCAAATGCAATTTCTCTAGCCCTATATGAGGGAAGGGTCGGTGTGATAGGAAGATGATACTTATGAATCTTCTCAGGGGTCTTAGCTGCAACCTCTTCAATCTCTACACCCCCCTCGGCGCTTATCATTAGTAGGATAGAGTGACTGCTACGATCAATTGTAATCCCGACATAATACTCTTTCTGTATGTCTACTGCTTCAGAGATAAGTAATTTCTCTACAGTGTGTCCTTTGATATCCATGCCGAGAATCGTGTTGGTTGCCATTTGGAGCTCTTTCTCGTTGGATGCAAGTTTTATTCCACCTGCTTTCCCTCGTCCTCCTGTGTGCACTTGTGCTTTGACGACAACCTTTTTATTTATCTCTCTAAATGCAATAATTGCTTCTTTGGTGTTGAGACATAGTTTCTCCTTTGGGGTGTGAATGAGAAAATTTCTAAATATCTCTTTTGCTTGGTATTCATGTAACTTCATATAAACAAGAATTATAAGTATGAATAAAATGGCTATGTATAGAACATCTTTTATTCAGTATTGTTTACATAAAAGTGACAGTCAAAAGTTGTTACATAGCATGTTTATCTCAATAAAAGGTATAAAACAAAGACAATAAGGATAGACCAAAAGAGGCATACGATACAGAATATAGTAATCTTTTTGGACCTTCGTTTTCCACTAGTTAATAGCTCCTCCTCAATATTTCTCCATGCTTTCTTTCCCATATCTTGATCTTCCCTAAATTCAGTACATAGTTGTTCAAATCCTTCTTTGTGTTTTGTGAATTGGGGGTATAAGTGGTGCTTGTGCTTTTGAGGTATCGCATCTACATGAATTCCTTCATAAATATATTTACTTAACAATTCCCAATAGTTCGAATCGTTCTGATCGTTGTTCTTTTGTGTCATCTCTTGTATTGTTATATGTTCTCTTTACTAATTTCCATATGGGGCTTAATCTTTAATTGTGGAGTCGGGAGACTATCTAATAGTTGAAGTATTTTTCCAAATTCACAATAAAAAGATCGAAGCTTCTTTACTTTATACCATCGGTTTGTGTGCATATTTTGATAAGAGATGATAACCTTCTTTTGTTTTGGTGTAAGAACTGTTATGATTCTTTTTAGTTGTGCTTTTCTTTTATATTCAAGATGTTCGATTTGATCTAAATCAATCTCTTTGTGTATCCGTTCTAATTTTTGAATTCGCTCATCAATTTGGAAATAAATGCTTTTTTTATCTTTCCAATAATTAATGATATCCTTATGGTTTATACTTACCTGTAGAAAAAGTTGGGTGATGATATCACATGACATTTGAACACTGTAACACTTGGAATATGCGTAACTGTAGTAGTCCTGAAAATTTTCATAGAAGACAACTTGTAAAGAGGCTATTGGAACTTTTGGAAATTTAAAAAATGAGGAAATCATTGTTCGTTTCATAATCAGATCACGTTCTATAAGGGGGGTTTCTTAAATGTAGGAATTTAAAGCTGTTTTATACGAATTTTTACATAAAAATATTATGGAGTTGTGCTGTGTAACAGTTTGAACCCTAGAATGATTTCTGTCTTTTATGTGTGAAATATCTCTTTTAATTTGAACAATGGGATAGAGCTGACTTAATTCAATATCATAAAAAATATTTTTTTGATACGATAATGGGCTATTATTTTTAAAATCTACTATTTTTGAGATATATATGGGAAACAGTTTATTCACAACTATTTATTAATATAAACCAATGTTATTTCTTTTTTTATGAAACAACAATCCGCTTTTACTCGCGCCTTTTGGGTTGCCAATACGGTCGAACTTCTTGAAAGAGCTGCCTATTATGGGGTATTTATTGTTATCACTCTATACCTATCACGTATTTTAGGATTTACAGATATGCAAGCAGCCTCCATAGCTGGTGTTTTCTCGGGATTACTATATTTTCTTCCTACTTTCAGTGGTGCTTATGCTGATAAAATTGGGTTTAAGAAAGCCCTAATGTTAGCATTCTCACTTTTGACGCTTGGATATTTTGGTCTAGGGGCACTTCCTACCATCCTTGAGTCTATAGGTTTGGTCGACTATGGTCAACATACACACTTTACAGGTTTACGCGAGAGTAATGTGAAATGGGCGATTATTCCTATTGTCTCTCTTATTATCATAGGAGGTTCTTTCATTAAATCGGTAATTACTGCCACTGTTTCAAAAGAGACTACCGTGGAGAATAGAGCGAAAGGATTTTCTATCTTTTATGCAATGGTAAATATTGGGGCTTTCTCTGGTAAGACTATTGTGAAACCTCTTAGAGAGTCTATGGGAGATGAAGGTCTTGTATATCTAAATTTCTTCTCTGCTGCAGCAACTTGTTTGGCTATTGTTCTTGTCTATTTCATGTTTGATTCCTCTCATAAGGAGGGCGAAGGAAAATCGATAAGAGAGATTTCAAGAGCATTAGTGAATGTGTTAACCAATGGACGCTTGATTACTTTGATTCTTATTATCACAGGATTTTGGATGGTACAACACCAGCTTTATGCAACCATGCCTAAATATGTGCTACGTATGGCAGGAGAGGGGGCTTCTCCGTCTTGGTATGCCAATGTAAATCCTCTTGTCGTATTCCTTACTGTTGGAGCTATAACTGCCTTAATGAAAAACAAATCAGCTCTGACTTCGATGACTGTGGGTATGTTTATTATGCCAATTTCTGCTTTCTGTATGGCTTCAGGAAATTTAATGGGATCTGCTCCTATTTTAGGAATGCATCCTGTTGCATTTATGATGATTGTGGGTATCGTTTTTCAAGGTTTGGCAGAAGCATTTATTTCACCTCGCTTTTTAGAGTATTTCTCTCTTCAAGCACCAAAAGGAGAAGAGGGAATGTATCTTGGTTTTAGCCATCTTCACTCTTTTATCTCTTCGATACTAGGGTTTGGTCTATCTGGATACCTTCTTGGAAAATATTGTCCAGATCCTTCTTTATTGACAGAAACTGAAAAGTTAACTGCATACGATCATGCTCATTATATCTGGTATGTTTTTGTTGCAATTGCTGCGGTATCTGCTATTCTATTAGTCATTTATGGTATCGTAACGAGACGAATGGATGCCAAAAAATAGTAGATGAAGAGTTGCAAATTTGTCTTTAAGTATGAATTTTGAGACATTTTTGTTTGCATACTAGTAAAAAGCATCTATATTTGCATCGCAATCATGAAAACAGCATAGCTGCGATGCACGCCCGGGTGGCGGAATTGGTAGACGCGCTGGATTCAAAATCCAGTGGTAGTAATGCCGTGCGGGTTCGATTCCCGCCCCGGGTACAAAGCTTCTTTGATTTATTCAAAGAAGCTTTTTTTATGCCCTAAAAACTGCTCCACCACCTCCCTTTTTGAGCATACTTCATTGTCTTATCACCTCCCTATTTCCTTTACCCTTCAGATACCCTTCAGATACCCTTCCTTTACCCTTCAGTTACCCATTCTCCATCGATTGGGTAACCAAATAGTATAGAATCCCTATACAATTGGTAAACGATATTCCTTTGAAGCCTCTTCAAATATCCAATAAAGGAGTGTATAGAAAAAGAGTGGGTACTGTCAGAAAAAGAGTGTAGGCATCGCCCTGAAAAGAGTGTAAGGACTATATGCCAAATTAAATTCACCTTATTGTAAAGTGTTGTTCTATAATGGTTCTATTAGGGATGTTCCACACTCAATATTTTAAAGTTCCATTTTATCGATATCTATAATTAAATGAAAGAATAAAATATGGATAATACTTTGGCGCCTAAAAGTGCAATAAGATGCACTTTATTGAGGTGATTGGAGACAAGAATCTAAAAAAGCACATAAAAGTGCATAATAATGCTCTATTTGATGAATATTTATGAGAAAATCATATATTTGTATTAAAAAGAGTATTATGATGCACCTAGATGGATTAATTTACTTGATTAAAGAAAGACGACAACAAATGCAGGTTTCTCAAGAAATGCTTTCTGATATCTCTGGAGTAGCTCTTAGAACGGTAAAGCAATTCGAAAGTGGTAAAGGAAATCCTACATTGAAAACATTGATGAAATTAACTGAAGCATTAGGGTTGGAGATTACTTTACAAGTAAAAAAGATCTTTTAATATATGAGAAGAGCAAATGTATTATACAAGGACGAAGAAGCTGGTGTATTAACTCAGTTTGATGATGGGAGTTTTTCTTTTCATTATCATAAGACATGGTTCGATAATGAATCAAAACCCGCAATTAGTTTGACCTTTTCAAAAGAACAGATGGAATATCATTCGAAATATTTATTTGCCTTTTTTTATAATATGTTACCAGAAGGAGCGAATAAGCAAATTTTATGTAGTTCGAAAAAGATTGATCATAAGGATGATTTTGGTTTGTTATTAGCTTCAGCTGGAAATGATACTATAGGGGCAATAAGAGTGATTAGAATTAATTAATAAATATGAGTTTACCTGAAATAAAATATTGCCCTGGAACTTTGGCAGAGGGTTTTGATACTTATAGTATTACTTGTTTGAAAAAGGTTTTTAATGGGAGAAAGGTGAGTCATATCTTACCGTATTGTTCTCCTTCTAGTAATATGGATTCAGATGCTTTATTTGATGATAGTAGAAAACATATATCAATTTCAGGAGTACAGGAAAAATATTCTGTGATACTTGAGAAGAATAAACTCCGATTAGCTAATGAGGGGGAGAGAGGGAATTATATTTTAAAACCTATACCATCTTATGGAAATAAAGTGGATCAAATGCCTGCTAATGAACATTTGACAATGCAAATTGCTCGTCAAGCATTTGGTATTGATATAGCTGAAAATGCTTTAGTGTTTTTTGAAAATGGAGAGCCAGCTTATATTACCAAAAGGTTTGATATCAAAGATGATGGCAGCAAGTGGGCACAAGAAGATTTTGCTTCACTAGCAGAAAAAACACCTCAAACTGACGGTTCGCAATACAAATACACAGGAAATTACCTCGATCTATTTGTTTTGATGAAGAAATACGTTCCGGCCTACCCGATTGAAGCATTGAAATTATTCAAACTTTTGATGTTTAATTATCTTTTTTCTAATGGAGATGCACATCTTAAGAATTTCTCATTATTGGAAACTCCCATGGGAGACTTTCGTATGAGTCCTGCGTATGATTTACTGAACAGTAGAATTCATGTTGCAGATACCGATTTTGCTCTTGAGGATGGTTTGTTACCTAGGAATCTTGCTCAAGGAACAGTAATAAAGCAATTTTATATACTAGCAAATCAAGCTGATCTAAATGAAGAACAGGTTAATAAGATATTTGGATCATTGACAGGAAACTCAAACAAGGTAGAACAGTTAATTAGAGCATCTTTTTTAAGTGATAAAACAAAAAGGAGTTATTTACAGTATTATCAAGCAAGGTTGAAGAGATTGGTCAAATAACTTAAGATAGAAAGTAATGTTGAAAATAAAATATATAGATGAGTGGTGGATATGCAATTTATTTTAGCACAGAAAGTTGAACCACAGATTGATTGATAAATAATTAGAAGCAATATTTATTTAAACATATGTTTATTCACAACAAGAGGGATTGCTTATGTACTTCCTCTCTTGTTGCTAATATTCTTGACTATATACTTATTTTAACTGTGATTTTATTCTGTTACTACTATTTCTTAATATTGAATTGCTCGACGCATTATTTTTTACTGTTTTGAAACGATAACTTAAACGCAGTGTCATGCTAAAATTATCGTAATTGGAGTCATACTTAATTCTCTTGTCGTTGAGATCTATTTGTGTGCTCATGGTAGACGAACGAAAGATATCATTTACGAAGAATCCTACTGTAAATCGATCCTTTTTAAATGATTTTTGAATACTTGCATTGACCTTCCACAATCCTTGATAGCTCCAGATACCACTTACTCCATCAGAATATATCAGTCCATTGACATTTGCACTCCACCCTTTCGGTATTCTGATATCGAGTCCCGAACTTGCATACCACCATAGCATATCTAGATCTGAAAAGTCAGGATCGCTATTGTAGGTTTGTTTTACTCCTGATGCCACATAAACGGTGTACATCTTTGTTTGATAGGGTAAAACTAGGTCTGCATTATACATCTCTATCTTGTCTACATTCTTTTGTGTAGCAATCGATACATCAGGCCTATTAGGCGGTGAATCGACATACCAGACCATTGGATTATCCACACGCTTATATCCAAATGATAGCGTCGCATATCTCATATAGCTGAATTTGGCATAGCAGTTAGTGCTCTCTTCATTTAATAGATCTGGATTTCCCGTCATGTACGATAAGGAGTCGATATAGGATATGGAAGGGTTCAGATCTTGGAAAGTAGGTTTTCTTAGCTTTTTGTTGAAACCTGCACCAAACGCAAGATTTTTGCTTAAATTATAGGAGAAGTCCACACTCGGCAACCAATAGTCGAGTGACGTGTCTACCAACTTTTTGTCGTTGGTAGTAGCATCTCTTTTGAAATATTCCCATCTCATACCTATCCCCACCTTATAACGTGATGTTTTGTATTTTAATAATGCATAAGTGGAGAGCTCATTCTCTTTGCTGTAGTAGACCTTCTCTGTGGTTACATGGTTCGATGAGAAGAGGTTTGTTCCATCATTAATACTCGTGGTGGATCGGATACTACCCTTCATATATAGCTTTTTAGTGAAAGGTATCTTGAATGTAGCATCATACGCTTTTATATCGAATATATTAGAGACATCATTCTTTTTCGTATTGTTGGGTCCTTCATCAATTAGATCATTCTTTTTACTATCGTTGTAGTAACTCTCTGCACTAAGTTGAAATGATGGCTTATTCGGCTCTGGAGTGAAATTATATTGAATAATACCATTCAAATAACTTCTTGAAGTTGGGCTATTGGAAGAGGAGTTAAACTGATCGCTAATTGGTTGTTTGTCGTTGCCTTTAAATACTCTATTACTATTAATATTATTGTAATATCCATCGTAGTATCCTCCATTCAATGAAAGATCAATGCTATGATTTTTCGAGAAGGAATATTGATCTGCGATTCGTACATAATGGTTTTGCTTTAAGTCTAGATGCTTTTCTACATTGTTGATCACCACAACAGGAGACTCGTTCTTTTTTGTGGTTCGAATATACTCGTTATCGTATTGACGTCTCTTATTTTGAAATGAGTAGCTTGCAAAAAGACTATTCTTGGGAGAGTTGTTGGAAAACTGAATGGCGGATTTATTCTCAAAATAGGTGCGTTTATAGAGACTGTTAATAACCTTCAATGCCGATTTTGAGACATGCTTTTTTGATGTGATAATGTTTACAACGACTTCAGCATTGCCTTTAAATTCAGAAGATGGATTTTCTATGATCTCTACTTTCTGAATCTCTTCCGAAGAGATCATCGATAGAATTTCATTTGAAGGGATTTTGCGTCCATTGAGATAAACCGTAGCATTGCCTTTACCTAAGACCCGAATGTTATTGTCGGTATCGGTCGTTAATTTCACGGATCTATTAAGTACATCAATAGCACTACCAGTATTCGAAAGAGGACTTCCTTCTACATTCATTATATATCGATCTCCCTCTTGACTGTAGAGTTTTCGATGTGAAACAACAGAGACTTCGGATAGTTGTATCGACGATCTCCTTAATGAAATAGTAGGAGCTGTAACATTAGGTTTATCAATAAGTATTGGTACGATGGTATCTTGATACCCAAAAGAACTTATGTTTATCAGATAAGCTCCTTCCTTACAACTGATCTGATATTTATTATCCATAAAGAAGCCTCCTTTTACAATAGCACTGTCTCTTTGGCTGAGGAGAATCGCATTGAAGCCATCTATTTTCTCTTCACTTGTAATGGTTCCTTGAAGCATGGATTGCGCGAGCAAAGAGGAGGGCATAAGAAATAGGATACTAATCAATAGTTTGGTTAGGGTGGTTTTATTCATAATTTTTTCTTTTCTAGAACACTCAATATCCTTTTAATATAACATAAGTCGGCTTCAATATGATAGCCATAAATGTGGTGTTTCAACTTTGATAGGAGTTTTCTAGTGATTATGTGTTCGGATTTAAATTTTAGATTATTAGTAAATGTATGAATAAATGTGGCTCTTTCCAAACTTTGGTGGGTAATCCTAAAAAGAGCGATAATGTTTGTTGATTTTTCTAAAATCTAATTTGCCTGTGATCAAGTATATCATCGTAATGAAATTCTCTGTTTTTCTAAACCCACGTGCTCTTCTTTTTGCGGATTGGACAATAGAATTAAGGCCTTCTAAAATTCCATTGTTAAGTTTAGTATCCATCCACTTAACGATTCCATTCCAATGATTTTTTATTGTTTTAGCCACCTTCTTAATGGGTTCTAATCTTGAGTGTGTTGCCCAATAATACCATTGTTTCAATAAGCATTCGAACTCTTCAATCGTATTAGCATAGGAATAAATATCTTGGAAACTTTCTCTTATGCGTAATGCTCTAAAACTTTTTAATTTACTATGAGATATCTTTAGATCATTAAAAGACTCCTCTTGCTTTTTTGTGTAATTGTCTTGATTACTTAAAAACAAATATCGGTGACCTTTTAAACACTCTTCTTCCTTACATTCAGTGCGTCGAACACTATCCACTGCTTCATTGATAAGTTTCATAATATGAAATTTATCAAATGTAATAGATGCTTTAGGTAGATGCTTTTGTACCCCGCTAATAAAGGAGGGTGACATATCACAACTAACTTGTTTGATACAATCTGATTCTATTGGCATGTCCTCTTCTTTCTTATGAGGGATAATCTCACAAAATGATGCAATCGTGTCAGACCCTTTTCCTTCCGAGACATGTACAGTTCTTCGTTCCTTTAAATCGACAAATAGTGTTACGTAATTATGGCCCTTTTTACATGAAGTCTCGTCAATACCAACCACTTCTAGGTCAGAAAAATCTTCAGTAGACCTAGATTTCTCAACATATTTAGTCAGTAATGTCCATAATTTATCATCATAGATACCTGTAAGCTTCGATACTTTATGTACTGGCATATTACTAAGTAGTGGTAATAAAAGCGCCTCAAATAGTAGTGTAAAACCACTCACTGTTCCCTCCCAGCTCATAGGTAAGGTGACAACTCTACCAGATCTTGTTATTACTCTTGGTACTTTAGCTATTATGAAACATTCATTTTCAAAGAAATTCAAATGCTGCCAACGTTTCTCTCTTGTATCATGTACACTTAGATCACATTCACCATCATAACAGAATTTAGATCCTCTTGTAAAAGAAACATGAACATCTAGTCGTTTATTGGCTGTGTCAAAATCTAAATAATCAATATAAAATGGACTTTCAATATGCAAGGCGGCTGTGAATAAATCTTTCATGATAGATATGTTTTTATAATAGGATAACTATTAATTTACCCACTAAGTTTCGGAAAGAACCATAAATGTTAAACAAAGGGTTTTTGCCTTATGTTTTTATTGCTGTTTGTGTTTTAATTCATATTAGAAGTGGAGGTTGTGTATTAAAGTAATAGATTTATTGTGGTGATACTACAATCTGTTAAATCTGTCAAAGGTAATACCAATGGGTATCAACTGAAATTATGTGACACCAACATAACGATACCAGTATCTAGAAAATATACTTCAGATTTTCAAACCAAATTGTCTACGGTTGTGGAAGGAATTTGGTAATCCATTGCATTGTAGAGATAGACAATCATTCCTCTAAAAAAAGTGACATAACTTCACTTATTGAGAATGATATGGTTACGGTTGTATCGGTATTATTTGCAATATTTTTTTCGTGTTTTATTGCAAACATCCTATTTATTCTATTATATTTGCATCGCAATCAAGAAAACAGCATAGCTGCGATGCACGCCCGGGTGGCGGAATTGGTAGACGCGCTGGATTCAAAATCCAGTGGTAGTAATGCCGTGCGGGTTCGATTCCCGCCCCGGGTACAAAAGCTTCTTCGAATTTATTCGAAGAAGCTTTTTTCGTTTTGCACTAGTTCTTTTATACATCGTTTAATTGATCAGGTAATATCGGATGAAGCATTATCTTAGGGGGATTAGTCAAATTGATAAAATAATGACTGGACCGTTTGCCATGATTTATTAACTATGTTATTACGATATTTGTAGTCGACAAATTAAGTTTCTTCAGTTGCAGCAACATGTCTGAAATATATAGGTTTATACCATATTTTTGATGTATATATGTCGTCGAATTTTGTTGTGACAACGTCTGTGATCCTTTGTTTCAGTCAGATTCCTGTGCTTCGAATAGTGGTCCCTGAGCTTTTCGAAGGGCTCAGCAATCTATATTCCGATCAGTCCTCCTAAAGTATCACCTGATCCGTAATATTTCTTAGAGGGGTATCCATTGGTGGTATGATGTTACGATTATTTTGGTTTTGTTCTAAAAGAACAAGTCCTTATTTGGAATAATCTCCATACAACGTAAGTAGAAAGGCGTGAATGTGACCCATAAATGGAGCATACTATAAAATAAATAATTCTACTTCATTAAAAAATAGACAAGATTGAAGTAAAAGTATTAAGTTATTGCGTACTTCTTGCAATAACAACCTTATAATACAATATGGAGAGTGTTGTGTTGTGGCAATGTAACTATTTAACATTTAGTGAGTTGTTTTGTGTTTATCATATAATTATAATTTCTAATTTTAAGCAATATATTATTCTAACGCTAAAACAAGGACTTATGAATTATTTAATCGAAGCTACCCTGTAAAAGTACCTGCCAATTATAGAGCAGATCTTTCCTTAACTTTCTTTAAATATAATATGGATGTAGACTATACAGCGACCTGTCGAGGACTTACTTCTGGGAAAATAATTGAAATAAAGGGAATTTGGAGCGGTGTGGATGTTGAGGAATCAGATGCGAATCTTACACTCACCCCTTTAAATGGAGGATCTGTTCGAAGAATGAGAATATCGAAAGAAATGTTGAATTCGAAGAAAATAATTGAGATCAAATGAAAAACTTATTAGTTATCCTACTATTTTGTAGTTTGTGTACCTCTTGTTTCCTTACTCACCAGGAAACAATATTTACCCTAGGTTCATTAACATTGGGTGATAGTATCGGTTCAGTTATTGAAAAATATGGGAACCCCTTTAAAAGTGATATTTATCGTCAAGATAATATTCATATAACTAAAATATATTATAAAGAACCGGTTGATGATACTTTCAATCGATATGTACTGACAACAATATTGACTTTTAAAGATTCTGTTTTAGTAGATATTGAGCAACAAGATTTTTATATACCATCTGGAGATAATGTAATAAATGTCAATCCCGTTCAAGACTCTAGGCCTGCAACTATAAATAGCACCAGCAAGGAGGTAAACACACTAAAAAAGGAATAAGCAAATCTTATTTACTTCAATTGATTATGCTAGCATGTATAGAATAGAGTAACAAGATGCTTATTCTAGCCTGTGATAGTGTGGGGGCTAATAATTTAAGAGCTCGTATCCAATGGTTGAAAAGTATACGAGTTCTTAAGTTAAAAACATCTAGGTTATTGTATTTATTTCTATTAATCCTTCTGCAAGTGGATAATACAATGGAAGATGTTGGTTTTTGGCCCCCATTATCTAATCTATATTCATTGAATAATCTCATATCTCCAAAGGTCTATTCTTTCAATTGATTACTCTTTGTAATATCACATTGTTAAATTTTGAATGATTGTATGAGTGTACTAAGTCATCCTTCATTTCTTATTGAATGGACTTTGATTGTGTTAAACGAAATGATTTTTTTAATACTTTAATTCAAGAAAGTTCAGTATCCGTGTCAATTAACCTATACTTCCGAATCCAATATATTAGAGGGATGGAAATAATAATGACTGTTGCAATACTACTATTGATGTATGGGGCAAGTAGGATAAAATAGGAATACATGAAAACAAAAAGTAATAGTACACGTAGTGTCTTAATAAATGAGCTATCTTCCCACCTTTCATAGTTCATTAAAACTAATATAGGGCCGAGAAGTATCATTGGTGCAGATCCTATTAGGAAATAAAACCATAGTAGTGCATATGAATAAAGTAATACGATAACCACTTTCTTTATCCAATGTATCGGTCTATTTTTAAGGTGTACATAGCTAAAACGACTCTTTAGTCCATAAAAAGGAATGATATGATGTATTGAACTACTATATTTTCTGAGTGTTGACGTGAAAGGGAATTTATCAAATATCTTCTCCTCGTGTGGATGATTAAATAGTACCTCTGTTGTAATATTATTTGTATTTAATTTGTAAAACACTTGATCATAAATACAGGAATCACCAGATGCTTTTAATTGGTTAAAATGGAGATATTTTCCACTTCTGTTTGTGATAATAGAACTGCAGTGTCCATACCTTTGCTCTAATGTTTCAAGTTTTACCCCTAGATCTTTCTTTCTAACTTTCTGCTCTTCTGTAAATAGTTTGTAGCCTAGTTGAAGTTGGGGGAGGTTTGATATAAAGTTAAATCGGATATCAAGTCTATTTAAGTATCCCTCCTCGCCTGTAGTTGTTCTAACTTTAAGAGTTTGTCCTGACTTATTCCATTTGATAACCTCAAGAAATTCACCTTTTTTCAAGGTGTCACGTGGAGTAGTACAAGCCCAGGTAGCATATAGGAGTACTTTCTTATCTAGAGTAAGACTCCTTGATCCCGATAAGTTTTTTATTGGAATAAAACCAATATCTCCATCTGGAGTTTTTACTTGAACCTGAGACGTTCCTGATATCGCAATAGGGAGCACTTTAGTTCCTACAGCAATTTTCTTTTGTACTATTCGATTGAATTTACTCCCTGAATAAAGTGCATCACTATGATATAATGTGGTAGGGACAATGGTTATAAGATCCTCTTCAGAAGTATTGGAAACCGTGTATTCTTTATGATTATAACTATTCATATAGAAAAATAGAGAAAACAGTATTATAAATCCTAATATGGAGAGAATGGTTTTTGTTAGAGGGATAAGTTTGTATCGCTTGTGATATAACGTAACACAGACAAGCTCTTGATAGTTGTCTTTGGTCTCTTCTATCTTATTTGCTCCTAACCTTTTTGCTTTTAGAAGACGATTTAAACTTTTACGAATCTCTAGATATCCTTTAGGATAAATCTTATCTGCTCCATCATTACCTTGAAAATGACCACTCCATGATGCATCAATAGAGTCTAGTATTTTCTGAATTCTAGTGATTCTGTTATTTCTTTCCTCTACCATTTTACTTGGTTTTTGTGTTGGGGTTGTTTTGCCTAATTATTAAACTTAGGTTTTTATATCAACTTTGGGTTCTAAGTGTCAGTGGAATAATATGATTCCCCAAGAAGTATGTTTAAGGGAGGGGAAGTTCTTTGATTCCTAACTTAAAAACCTCGTTTGTCAAATAGTTAAGAGTTATTGTTTATCGTGTTATCTTTGATCGGATTTTTAAATTTGATCATAATTGAGATAAGATGAGTATTTCCGATACCGAAATACTCATCTTAAAAGGAGAGGTGTTAGAATAAATTACCTGCTGTACCTTTACCTAAAATTTTGATTCCTGAGTCTCCAATATATTTCATCTCTATTGAGGCAGGATCTTGATTAAATGCAGATATTATTTTAGACATCTCTTTCTTTTTAAGTGATTTGCATTCACAATAACCTTCTCCAACAGATTGAACTGAGAATTTGCATATAGATCTTTTTATAGGTCTTCCCTTAGATGATTTTGACACTTTAAATGCTTCAAAACGTCCTGATTTCTTGATTCCCATCTCTTTTCCTACTTCAAGCATTACCATTGTCAATTTTCCTCTCTTGTCAGGGATAAGTTCTTGGATATTACATGCAACTGGAAGATTGGTAATGATAAACTTGGTGACTTGCAACTCAATTTGTTTTGCCATTTGAGTAATTGCTTTCTCTTTTGTCGACCCTACTGTTGAGGTAAATCCTCCAATTTTATAATTACCAGAAATAACCTCTCCATCTATAACAGACATTAATTGTAGAGAATAATCTAAAGAACCACTATAGTAGTTGTCTCCTTTTTCGACCCTTTTGTACTCTGTCGTCACGGAGTTGATATTGGGAATAAGAATATAGTCAGCTCCAGCCTGTGTGGCAACACTAATTCTGCTGTCATTAGATAAACTCATTGCATCGCTAGATCCTTGTCTTTCAATCTCTTTTTTCCAAGAATCTAAGGTGGTGATGTCGACAACTTTAAATCGATTTTGTTTAGAGAAACTTTCTAATATATTCGTTCTAATTGAACCAATCGCATTCTCTCCGATCTTTGTTGGGAGTTGCATTTTCTCAATCAATATTGTTGTCTTTTGGGGTGATTGTGCGAAGCCCATAAAAGCTATTAACGTCATACAGATTGAAAATATTACATTTTTTCTCATAATAAGTTTGGTTTTAATTATTTAGTTAATCATTAAATGTTGGAGCGGGATTGATAAAGTGGTTTTTAAGAATTACTTCGTAATGTAAATGTGGCCCTGTACTAACACCAGTACTACCTACTTCTGCTATGATATCACCCTTTTTAATACGTTGTCCACTTTTGACTAGGATCCTATTCAAATGACCAAAACCACATTTATAACCATTTAGAGCATCTAGTTTAATGTAGTTGCCATAACCTCTTGCACGACCAGCATAGCTAACCTTACAATCCATAGGTGCATAAATCTTTGTGCCTCTAGGTGCTGCAAGATCAATGCCTTTGTGTGGTTTTCTACTTCCATATACTGGATGTACTCTTGGTCCAAAAGGGGAAGAGACTCTGTATTTACTATGTAAAGGACAGCCAGATGGTATCATTCGACTTTTTATATCATTCGACTTTTTAGATGTGATAACCCCTTTATCTGGAGTTTTCTCAACCGTGAGTTTTGTTGCGCGGTCCTTTTTAGTCGTTTGAGATTTACTGATTTCAGATTTCGACTTACTTATCAGTTCTGATGAAATAGATAGCTTGGTGCCTCTCTCTTTAGAATTCGTAGCCTCTTCAAGATGTAATTTAAACCCTCTATTCGCAAGTTTCTCCGATATCGGAGTTTCCTCCTGCTTCAAGCTTTTATCTTTTTTATTGTTATCTACGGTTTCGTTTACTATTTGAAGAAGTTTTAATTTCTCTTTATTACTTACATCATTAGGAATTCCTAAAATCTTGGATACCACAATGGAGTCGGGTGTATCTTTAATCCAGTTTTTTATGCCTTTATCCTCGTTTATTTTTTTCTTTATGTCAATAGTATTCGACATTTTCTTTTCCTGTATCTCTTTAGGGATAACTGTCTCTTTATCATCTGTAAGCATGATAGAGTCCGTTTGAATTTCTCCATCTAAGTATACTCCATAAGACTTACTAAATTCATTAAGCTCTTTTTTATAGTTCTTAATAAACTCTTCCTGCTCATTTTTGAGACTATCTATTCCCACATTGTATCTTTTGACAAATGATTCATAACTTTCATCTGTTACTTGTCCATAGACACTACAACCAAAAAGAAGTATTAACAAAAAAAGAAAGTGTCTCATGATCTATTTATTATTGCTCATCTCTGATGAAACTTGTTTGCGAAACTTTTGATAGTCGTAGTCCATTCTCATCTTGTCATCACTACTAAGACCTTTGTTAAGTTCTTTGAGTACGTTATCACCATTTAGCTCTACAGCAATATAACAGGTGTATTTTCCTGTATTGTTGTTCATCATTGTTTTCTTACAAATGGTAACAACACCACGAAGAGTTTGGTTAATATTGTTTTTTACTAGGTCTTGTGTTCTTCTGATTACATCTTCATTATCAGCATTACTATGTACTCCCATATAAGCTTCCATAGCTTTTTTAACGGTCACTTCAATCTCCGATGCTAGATTTGTTTGGGCTGATTGTAGAGCCATCGTTTCGGCATACATTCTATCTTTACTGGTAAAATCACCACTAGCTCTAAAAATTCCTTCTGAAGATTGGTATTTAGAACCACTACAATAACTAACCACTTCGGTCATGCCATTAGCTGGTGTTGTGGGTTGTTGAACAACTTGTTTTGGTGCAGAACATCCTACCATAAATAGGGTAATTGCTAAATAAATTAGTCTTTTCATAATTTCTAATTTTTCGATTTAAATAAATTGGTTATTTGTTGATGAGTAATGGTTTTATTATAGAATTTTATCTGGTCGATTAATCCTATATAGTCTAACTCAATTCCTTTTGTATGACCTATATATCCTGCGATATATTCCAACCCCTTAGATCTCCCTTTTTCAGTGTCCATTAACTTCCCATCCATATAAAATTTGCCAATGCCATTGCGTTCATCTGTCATTGCAAAGGTGACTACTAGATGATGCCATTGACCATCTAGTAGTAATAATTTAGGGTTGAAATCAAGGGTTGGATATCTTAGATATATGTCGTTTCGTGCGAAAACATAAAACTTACCTCCTGTTATACTGCCAATGGCAGGAGTTATCAAGTTGTTTTCTGGTTGTTCTACTCCAATAATAGATCCACCATGGCTTGTTTTTACCCATACAGAGACACTGTAATCATGCCCTGCTTGAATGGGTAGTCTTGGTATTTTTAAATAATCTTCTCCATTTAATTTTAGGGAGTACCCCTTGCCGCTAGGAGTGTCTTTGCTTAGTTCTGGTGTATTCTTTGATGCAGGTACAGCATCACTGTTCTCTTTGCCCTTAAGGTTAGCTGTCGTTTCTTGGTCAAAGGAGTAAAAACCTACCAATCCACTGCTAATATTGATATTACTAGGAGTTTTGTTTTGGGGACTTTTATTCGCTGTACTTGTATCTGTTGATGGGATAGAAGCTTCTTGTTTCTTCTCTTCATTGTGTTGAGTTAACGCATCATCTGAAACTTCTTCAATATCAATAGCAGAAAGGGCTTTCTTGAACTGTGGTTTAAGTCTCTTTAGTACTCCTTTCCATGCAGTAATATCTACTTTGGACTTTGGAGTATTCTGTTTTAGAAGTGTTTTGACCCCTTGTTGCGATACAGAGGTAATTGTCTTTTCGTGATATCGATCATATAGTTCAATGCTTCCTGTTGTGTAATAAGATTGGAGGTTATAGCTACCACCTTCAACGAGTTCTCCTTTGTCGATTTTGCCCTCTATACGTATCTCTACTTGAGCATCACTTTTATCCTCTACTTGATCAAAATAGTTCTGAGAAATCATTGAACGAACAAATTGTTTTACCGCATCTACTCCAGTGTCGTTCTTAATAAAAACTTTTATTTGGGATGGTGCGACATGTATTGGAAGTTGTGTGTTTGGAATACTCCATACTCTATGAATTGATCTACTTAACCATTTAGGCATCGACTTATAAGGAAGCGATTCTGATGCCACTTGAACAGTTAAAGACATTTCTTGCTCTTTTCCTGTTACTCTTAGCACATCAAAAGAACTTAGCCCATTGCTATTCGTTTTTGTTGGTGTGGTTATCTCTCCTGTCCCTTTTGCGAAACGAGTAGATAGCGGAATGTCCTGAATTGCCGATCCTCTCCTTAATATTTGGATAGATACTTTTTGTCGGCTTGTTGTATATGCTTTATATGTTAACTCGTTAGGAGTTACGCCAATTTCAATACCATTCCATATATTTCGTAGACTACTATAGATATTTTCAAATAGATCTTCCCCTTGGTATTGCATGTCTGTGTCTAATATCGGAGTTAGTTTTTTTATACATCGAATGTATTGTTCTACGGCTGCCATTATACGACCTTGGTTCTCCATCATTACCCCTTTTTCATAAAGAGTATAGGTGGTTCTTTTTATCTCTTCAATTCTTCTTTTTCTTTCTTTTAAGTATTCCTGCTTGTTTAATTCAAAGCATACATAGTAAGTATTTCCATCTTTGTAACTTCCAATAAGTTGCTGTCCATATAACGAAAGACTAATTTGAGTTTTTATATTTTGATTAAAGTTTCGCTTGATATCATCATTTTCCGCTAATAATTCACTAACGGATGAAGAGTTTAGTTTTATCTCAATTTGAGATGCTAGATCGACTAATGCTTGCTTTTTGGCTATTCCTTCATAGTCTTTTTCATGAATAGGAGAACTACCAATACCGTAAATGAATCGATCTCCTCCTTGAGGCCTTTTCTCTAACCAATAAGGCTTTTGTGCGAATAACGTTCCCGTAATAAAGAACATTAGAATATATAGAAGTCTTTTTCTCATTTTATCATGATCATTAGTTTATTACCCTCTATTTTCCTTGAACAGTCAAGCTGTAGATCTTTTTTAAGAAATCGCCAAAAGTCAAATCCAAAGTCATTGATTCCATACGAATTGCCATTCGAATCCGTAGGACTTACCATGACCTTATCATATATTATGGCTTCTCCAACAACTCCTTTGGAGTGATATATGCCTTGGTGAGCATGTTCTTTGACCCATATTCTGATAGCATCTCTTAAAGGGTATTCATTTTCACCAACCTCACTATCAGAATCATACATTGACATCTCATCGAATGTAATCGACAATATCGCAGAGGTCCCATCACTGATATTCTTATTCCACCTATTTGTGACTTGATCTAAGAGCTTTTCAACTTCTCTTTGAGCAATCATGCTACTTAATCTTCCAATATTGTCTGTTTGATATGCTCCAGACCATCCTTGAACGGATCCTAATTGTATTGCTGTTGCTGTCTCATAAGCACTGAGAGTTAAGCCTGCACGTGTTTTATCCCCCTCTTTTTCAATTTCAAGTGAGACTTCCACATATACATCCATTCCTGAACTCATTAGCATCTCTCTGTCAATGGATGTTGTTGCCGTCTCCTCATATTGTTGAACTCTTTGTGCAGCTTTGGCTGTAGCTAATATGTTACGAGTTTCGATGTTCGCATTTACAAATTCTCCAGTAATGACAGAAAGGGTTGGTTTAATACCTGGACGTTCATATACCTGTGCATAAGTTTCTCCTTTTTTAAGGTAAGGGACTACTGCTATTGTTGGCATTAATTGTCTGTTTTGTATCTCTTCTTGCTTTTTTTCTCTTTTACTCCTGTTTGTTTCAGCATAAAGATCGTATGCTTTAAGTTCTCTGATTATACTTCCTGAATAAAGAGATACTTGAAACGAAGATGTGTATTGACCAGACTCCTTTCGAGGAGTGGTCTGTTCTGTAATTCTTGAAACAAATGCATTAAAACGACTTTCGATCATTTTGTTTACATGATCCTGCCTTTTCTTCCGACTTTCAGAAGTAGTTAAGGGGTGTGCAGAATGATAACCATCACAACCAAATATTAGCACCGCTCTTAGTGCATCCTTTTTTGCCTGATCAGGTAAGCTCTTTTTCTTGTCTGCTTTGGCAATTACTTCAAGTGTAATTTCATTAGGGTTACTTGAGTCTATACAGTGAATCTGTCCATAGACTAATGAAGGAAATAAGATAGAAATTAGAATTGTTACTCTAATTAATACTTCTGCATAAGAAGGTCTCTTGTTAAAGAAAATATCTTTCATATTTATGTAAGGGTGTTTGCTGTTCAAAGTATTAGGAGAACAATTAATGTTTTTATTTGTTCATATTATGTAATGTCTTAGCTTGTCTTTTATATATTTAGATATGTTTAATTGTGGGATTTATAGTCTTTATCTATAATTTGAAAACAACTGTTGTTTCCCATTTAAAAGTTGCTGTGTGCTTGATGTGAAGGTTTTTTTATGCTTGAAAAAATAATTTTATTTTTTCAAGCATTTTGTGTTAATTTTAATCCTTTTATGGGTTGCTTGTGTGTTCTAAAAGGCATCAAATTGCAGGTATACATGATTCATAATTTATCTTTAGCCTTAGTTCTTAATGGACGTAAATTTCACTTTCAACTTTATTTAAAATCAACATATTTAAAAAAGTATTTGGATTAATATTATCGATTTATGTTTAGTTTAACTGTTTTACACATTGAATGAATTGGCCCTTAAAAAGGGATCTATTGGAATACTATCGTTTGTTTAAAAACAGTAATGCGTACTTTTATTACTATTAGTTCTATGACATTGTTGTTATTTAATTAATATTTTAAGAATCTGATTTTACCTTGTGTTGTTCTTTTTTATTAAAAATGTTGTACACTTGTAGTTATAGTTATTATAGACATTCATTTCAATATCTACCAAATGGACCAAAAGGAGAAACAAATACGTCTAGATAAAAGATATCTAAGGATGGCTCTAATCTGGGCTGAAAATTCTTATTGTAAAAGAAGAAAAGTAGGCGCTTTATTGGTGAAAAATAAGATGATTATATCTGATGGTTACAATGGAACACCATCTGGTTTTGAAAACATCTGTGAGGATGATCAAAATAAATCTAAACCATTTGTTCTTCATGCTGAGGCAAATGCTATTTCTAAAATTGCAAGAACGAGTAATAGTAGTGAAGGGGCAACGATGTATGTTACTTCTTCTCCTTGCATTGAATGTGCTAAGCTAATTATTCAGGCAGGAATAGATCGAGTTGTTTTTTTTGAGTCTTATCGTGTAAATGATGGTGTAGAACTCCTCGAAAAGGCTAAAATCTCTGTGGAGCAGCATGAATCACTTGATGAAGTAATTTTATAGTCCCCTGCCTTTTCTTATTGTAATTGAACTTATTTATTTTGTATGAAAAAGATTAATATACTTCTCATTTTTTTAGGGCTTTTTGCTGTCGCTGAATTTTTTAATATTTATTATAAAACGAAATATCAGAATGCGACTTTGACAATTCCGTCCTCCTCCAATGAGTCTCCTCTTCTTAAGCCGAATAAAGTGGGACTTATTATGAATATGATACAATTAAGGTATGTGGATACTGTCAATAATAAGACGTTAGAAGACGAGGTTATTCCACAGATTTTAAAAGAACTTGATCCTCATTGTGCTTATTTTCCGAAAGATGACTTTAAGAATGTCAATGAAGAGATGAAAGGTAACTTTGGTGGGGTTGGAGTGCAGTTTCGTATTGAGAATGATACTGTGATGATTGTAGATGTTGTCTCAGGTGGTCCTTCTCAAAAGTTGGGTGTGCTTGGTGGAGATCGTATCGTGTCAGTGAATGATTCGACGATTGCAGGAAATGGAGTGACCAATGAGGTGGTGATGAAACTGTTAAAAGGAAAGATTGGCACAAAAGTTAAGGTCGGAATTAAAAGAATGGGTGTTCCTAAGCCTATTAATTTTGATATAACAAGAGGAGAAATTCCTCTATATAGTGTTGATGTATCATATATGTTGAATGATACAACTGGCTATATTAAAGTTGGTCGATTTGCAATTACAACCTTTCAAGAGTTTATGAAGGGATTGGATGAATTGAAAGAGGATGGAGCAAAAAAGTTTATTGTAGATTTAAGAGGAAATCCCGGAGGTATACTTGGTATTGTTGCAGAAATGGCAAATGAATTTCTTCATAAAGGAGATATGATTGTTTATACCAAAGGTCGTTCTCAACCAAATCAAGAGTTTACTGCTAAACGTGATGGTAAGTATGTTGATCAAAAGTTGGTTGTGTTGATAGATGAGTATTCTGCATCAGCAAGTGAGATTTTTGCTGGAGCGATGCAAGATAACGACAGAGCTATAATAATTGGACGTAGATCTTTTGGAAAAGGATTAGTGCAAGAGCAAGTCCCTTTCAGCGATGGTTCTGCTTTAAGATTAACTGTTGCACGTTATTATACCCCATCTGGACGTTGTATTCAAAAACCTTATGACAAAGGGGTTGATGAGTATAATAAAGATATTTATAATCGGATACAACATGGTGAGCTAGAAGTAAAAGATAGTATTGCTGTAACGGATACTATAAAATACTATACCAAAGCAGGTCGAATTGTTCATGGTGGAGGTGGTATAATGCCTGATATTTTTGTTCCTGCAGACACTACTGGTTTCTCAGATCTTTATGTCGATGTTCTCTCTAAAGGACTTCTGTTTAAATTTTCTTTTGATTTTGCAGACACTCATCGTGAAGAATTAAAGAAAATTGAAGAGGCGACAGAATTGAAAAACTATTTAGTTGACCATCATGAGTTTAAGCTTTTCTTAGACTATTGTAGAAAGGAAGGAGTGAAAGTTAAATCGAAAGATTTGAAAGTGTCTGGTAATATTCTTAAGGTCCAACTTTGGGCCTATACATCAAGGAATATTCTTGGTGAAAAAGGTTTTTATCCAATTATTCGAGAGTTAGATGAGACTTTAGATCAGGCGATTGAAGTAATTTCAACGAAGTAGTTATCTACCTTTGTTACTTTTATTAAAAAAGGCATTTATTCCTAATTATATGGAATTAATGCCTTTTTTAATATTTTATTTACTGTTAGTCAGATCGTTGTGTTTCTTGGTTGTAAAAAAGTTAGCTTTTTATTTGGAATTATGGATTAAAAAGATGTTTCTTTGCATCGCTTTTAACAACAAAAGCACTTCGTTCTAAGACAACATTGAGAGATTCTGAATATTATCCCTTCCGCTGTGTGACTCCATTGATTCTAGCGAGATGAGAAAGAGAGGACATAAGAAGCTGATAGAAGAGCAGAAGATTGACAAGGTTTTAGATTTTGAAATAATTGAGAGTGTGATTTTAAGTGAAAAAAAATAAATCAATTTTTATTTGGATCTTAAAAATGTAAAGTGTTATCTTTGCACTCACGTTCTAAAAAAGCGAACATTGTTTTTTAGTTTTTCGGAGACGAAAAATAAATGAAAAAACATTTGGAGTTTAAAGATAAAATGATTTATCTTTGCAACCGCAAAAACATCGGCGCAACGGCGACGATGGATGAATAAGAAATAAGTTCTTTGAAGATATTTTTTTGATAATGACAAGTACAAAAAAGCAACCGTCAATCAATAGATTTTTGAGTTTTTGTTGAGCTAAATTAATTAACTTTTTATACAACGAAGAGTTTGATCCTGGCTCAGGATGAACGCTAGCGGGAGGCCTAACACATGCAAGTCGAGGGGTAACGGAGGTAGCTTGCTACCAGACGACGACCGGCGCACGGGTGAGTAACGCGTATGTAATCTGCCTTGTACAGAGGGATAGCCCAGAGAAATTTGGATTAATACCTCATAGTATTATTGAGTCGCCTGGCTCGATAATTAAAGCTCCGGCGGTACAAGATGAACATGCGTGACATTAGCTAGTTGGTAAGGTAACGGCTTACCAAGGCAACGATGTCTAGGGGTTCTGAGAGGATGATCCCCCACACTGGTACTGAGACACGGACCAGACTCCTACGGGAGGCAGCAGTGAGGAATATTGGTCAATGGACGCAAGTCTGAACCAGCCATCCCGCGTGAAGGATGACTGCCCTATGGGTTGTAAACTTCTTTTATATGCAAATAAACCTACTTTCGTGAAAGTAGCTGAAGGTAGCATATGAATAAACACCGGCTAACTCCGTGCCAGCAGCCGCGGTAATACGGAGGGTGTAAGCGTTATCCGGATTTATTGGGTTTAAAGGGTACGTAGGCGGTAATATAAGTCAGTGGTGAAATCCTGCAGCTCAACTGTAGAACTGCCATTGAAACTGTATTACTTGAGTATACTTGAGGTAGGCGGAATGAGTAGTGTAGCGGTGAAATGCTTAGATATTACTCAGAACACCGATTGCGAAGGCAGCTTACTAAGGTATAACTGACGCTGATGTACGAAAGCGTGGGGAGCGAACAGGATTAGATACCCTGGTAGTCCACGCCGTAAACGATGATTACTCGCTGTTGGCGATACACAGTCAGTGGCTAAGCGAAAGTTTTAAGTAATCCACCTGGGGAGTACGATCGCAAGATTGAAACTCAAAGGAATTGACGGGGGCCCGCACAAGCGGAGGAACATGTGGTTTAATTCGATGATACGCGAGGAACCTTACCTGGGCTTAAATGTACGGCGACCGGTCTAGAGATAGACCTTTCTTCGGACGACGTACAAGGTGCTGCATGGTTGTCGTCAGCTCGTGCCGTGAGGTGTCGGGTTAAGTCCCATAACGAGCGCAACCCTTATCTTTAGTTGCTAACAGGTTAAGCTGAGGACTCTAGAGAGACTGCCACCGTAAGGTGAGAGGAAGGTGGGGATGACGTCAAATCAGCACGGCCCTTATGTCCAGGGCTACACACGTGTTACAATGGTCAGTACAAAGGGCAGCTACCTGGCGACAGGATGCTAATCTCTAAAACTGGTCTCAGTTCGGATCGGAGTCTGCAACTCGACTCCGTGAAGCTGGATTCGCTAGTAATCGCGCATCAGCCATGGCGCGGTGAATACGTTCCCGGGCCTTGTACACACCGCCCGTCAAACCATGGAAGCTGGGGGTGCCTGAAGTCTGTTACCGAGAGGAGCGGCCTAGGGTAAAACTAGTGACTGGGGTTAAGTCGTAACAAGGTAGCCGTACCGGAAGGTGTGGCTGGAACACCTCCTTTCTGGAGCCGACAAGAACGGTTTAAGAAAATCGACAGATTAGGTTGTTTTTTCTTGTCATATCAAAAAAACCTTATATACCCACATGACCAACGTGGTGATAGCGATATGCTGAAATACTAAGGTGGTTATGTTTTTATAGCATAGTCCCGTAGCTCAGCTGGTTAGAGCGCTACACTGATAATGTAGAGGTCCCCAGTTCAAGTCTGGGCGGGACTACATTTAAGATAACGCAGGTTATTGGGGGGATTAGCTCAGTTGGCTAGAGCGCCTGCCTTGCACGCAGGAGGTCATCGGTTCGACTCCGATATTCTCCACACATTTATACTGATTAACTAATTAGTGTATATAAGTTCTTTGACATTCTGGAAGAAGTAATCTGTAAAAAGAATACAACAGTAATATTTTAGATTAACGAAAAGGTTAATGTAATAGAAAGTAAGTAAGGGTGTATGGTGGATGCCTTGGCTCTTAGAGGCGATGAAAGACGTGATAAGCTGCGATAAGCTTTGGGGAGGTGCAAACAACCTATGATCCGAAGATTTCTGAATGGGGCAACCCAGCCAATTTATTGGTTATCTGATTATATCAGAGGCAAACCCGGAGAACTGAAACATCTAAGTACCCGGAGGAAGAGAAAACAAAAGTGATTCCGTTAGTAGTGGCGATCGAACGCGGATTAGCCCAAACCAATTACGTTTCGGCGTAATTGGGGTTGTAGGACTGCAATATGAGATTATGCGTGAAGTGGAAGTAACTGGAAAGTTACACCAAAGATGGTGAAAGTCCTGTACACGTAAGCAAATATGATCTAGCAGTATCCTGAGTAGGGCGGGGCACGTGAAACCCTGTCTGAATCTGCCAGGACCATCTGGTAAGGCTAAATACTCCTAAGAGACCGATAGTGAACCAGTACCGTGAGGGAAAGGTGAAAAGTACCCCGAACAGGGGAGTGAAAAAGTACCTGAAACCATACACTTACAAGCGGTCGGAGCATGTTAACATGTGACGGCGTGCCTTTTGCATAATGAGCCTACGAGTTACTCCTCACTGGCAAGGTTAATAGTTTAAGGCTAGGAGCCGAAGCGAAAGCGAGTCTGAATAGGGCGCTAAAGTCAGTGGGGGTAGACGCGAAACCGTGTGATCTACCCATGGGCAGGTTGAAGTCTTGGTAACACAAGATGGAGGACCGAACCAGGGAGCGTTGAAAAGCTCTTGGATGACCTGTGGGTAGGGGTGAAAGGCCAATCAAACTCGGAAATAGCTCGTACTCCCCGAAATGCATTTAGGTGCAGCCTTGGATATAGTATTGCAGAGGTAGAGCTACTGATTGGATGCGAGGGCTTCACCGCCTATCAACTCCAGACAAACTCCGAATGCTGTAATATGATTACCAGGAGTGAGGGCATGGGTGCTAAGGTCCATGTCCGAAAGGGAAAGAACCCGGACCATCAGCTAAGGTCCCCAAGTATATGTTAAGTTGAACAAACGAGGTCTGATTGCATAGACAGCTAGGATGTTGGCTTGGAAGCAGCCATTCATTTAAAGAGTGCGTAACAGCTCACTAGTCGAGCGATCGGGCATGGATAATAATCGGGCATTAAACATATCACCGAAGCTATGGATTTAATGGACTACCATTAAGTGGTAGGGGAGCATTCTAACCAGCGTTGAATGCATACTGTGAGGTGTGCTGGAGCGGTTAGAAAAGCAAATGTAGGCATAAGTAACGATAAGGGGGGCGAGAAACCCCCCCGCCGATAGACTAAGGTTTCCTGATCAACGCTAATCGGATCAGGGTTAGTCGGGACCTAAGGGAAAGCCGAACGGCGAACTCGATGGACAACAGGTTAATATTCCTGTACTTTGTATAATTGTGATGGGGCGACGGAGTGATGAAAGCACCGCGTACTGACGGAATAGTACGTTGAAGGGCTTAGGTTATGATATGTGTAGGCAAATCCGCACATTGAGCTGAAACCTGATAGTACCAAGCGTCTTCGGACAATTGGATAGTGTGCCTAAGGGCTTCCAAGAAAAACCTCTAAACGTAGATTATACAGACCCGTACCGCAAACCGACACAGGTAGTCAAGGAGAGAATCCTGAGGCGCTCGAGTGATTCATGGCTAAGGAACTAGGCAAAATCGATCCGTAACTTCGGGAGAAGGATCGCTCCTCGTAAGGGGAGCCGCAGTGAAAAGGCCCAGGCGACTGTTTATCAAAAACACAGGGCTTTGCTAAATCGAAAGATGATGTATAAGGCCTGACACCTGCCCGGTGCCGGAAGGTTAAGTGGGGGCGTTATCTTCGGAGAAGCGCTGAAATGAAGCCCCGGTAAACGGCGGCCGTAACTATAACGGTCCTAAGGTAGCGAAATTCCTTGTCGGGTAAGTTCCGACCTGCACGAATGGTGCAACGATCTGGGCACTGTCTCAGCCATGAGCTCGGTGAAATTGAAGTATCGGTGAAGATGCCGATTACCCGCAACGGGACGGAAAGACCCCGTGAACCTTTACTGCAACTTCACATTGATTCTGGGCATGTAATGTGTAGGATAGGTCGGAGACAATGAAGCGGCATCGCAAGGTGTTGTGGAGTCGTCCTTGAAATACGACCCTTTGCCTGTTTGGAACCTAACTCAGCGATGAGGACATTGTGTGGTGGGTAGTTTGACTGGGGTGGTCGCCTCCAAAAGAGTAACGGAGGCTTCTAAAGGTACCCTCAAGACGATTGGTAACCGTCTGTAGAGTGTAATGGCACAAGGGTGCTTGACTGTGAGACCAACAAGTCGATCAGGTACGAAAGTAGAGCATAGTGATCCGGTGGTTCCGTATGGAAGGGCCATCGCTCAAAGGATAAAAGGTACTCCGGGGATAACAGGCTGATCGCTCCCAAGAGCTCATATCGACGGAGCGGTTTGGCACCTCGATGTCGGCTCGTCACATCCTGGGGCTGGAGAAGGTCCCAAGGGTTGGGCTGTTCGCCCATTAAAGTGGCACGCGAGCTGGGTTCAGAACGTCGTGAGACAGTTCGGTCCCTATCTGTTGTGGGCGCAGGAAACTTGAGAGAAGCTGCTGCTAGTACGAGAGGACCGCGGTGGACAAACCTCTGGTGTATCAGTTGTGCCGCCAGGTGCATTGCTGAGTAGCTACGTTTGGAAGAGATAAGTGCTGAAAGCATCTAAGCACGAAGCTCCACTCAAGATGAGGTTTCCTTAGAGGGTCGTTGGAGACTACGACGTTGATAGGCTGCAGGTGTAAAGGTTGCGAGACCAAAGCCGAGCAGTACTAATTACCCGAAACTTTCATTAGAATAAAGTATGTTGTATTCTAGGATTCCTTCTTCCAGGAGAAATGTCAAAATCATATTGAACTATGTATATTGATTAATATTATTAAAATTATTAGTCACGTATAAATCACCGTATTAACAATTTAAGGTGGTTATTGCATAGGGGTTCCACCTCTTCCCATTCCGAACAGAGAAGTTAAGCCCTATCGCGCCGATGGTACTGCAGAGATGTGGGAGAGTAGGTCGCCGCCCTTTTAATGAAAGATCAATTCACTTGAGTTGATTTTTTTTATGAACAAAACGTTCTTTGAAGATATTTTTTTGATAATGACAAGTACAAAAAAGCAACCGTCAATCAATAGATTTTTGAGTTTTTGTTGAGCTAAATTAATTAACTTTTTATACAACGAAGAGTTTGATCCTGGCTCAGGATGAACGCTAGCGGGAGGCCTAACACATGCAAGTCGAGGGGTAACGGAGGTAGCTTGCTACCAGACGACGACCGGCGCACGGGTGAGTAACGCGTATGTAATCTGCCTTGTACAGAGGGATAGCCCAGAGAAATTTGGATTAATACCTCATAGTATTATTGAGTCGCCTGGCTCGATAATTAAAGCTCCGGCGGTACAAGATGAACATGCGTGACATTAGCTAGTTGGTAAGGTAACGGCTTACCAAGGCAACGATGTCTAGGGGTTCTGAGAGGATGATCCCCCACACTGGTACTGAGACACGGACCAGACTCCTACGGGAGGCAGCAGTGAGGAATATTGGTCAATGGACGCAAGTCTGAACCAGCCATCCCGCGTGAAGGATGACTGCCCTATGGGTTGTAAACTTCTTTTATATGCAAATAAACCTACTTTCGTGAAAGTAGCTGAAGGTAGCATATGAATAAACACCGGCTAACTCCGTGCCAGCAGCCGCGGTAATACGGAGGGTGTAAGCGTTATCCGGATTTATTGGGTTTAAAGGGTACGTAGGCGGTAATATAAGTCAGTGGTGAAATCCTGCAGCTCAACTGTAGAACTGCCATTGAAACTGTATTACTTGAGTATACTTGAGGTAGGCGGAATGAGTAGTGTAGCGGTGAAATGCTTAGATATTACTCAGAACACCGATTGCGAAGGCAGCTTACTAAGGTATAACTGACGCTGATGTACGAAAGCGTGGGGAGCGAACAGGATTAGATACCCTGGTAGTCCACGCCGTAAACGATGATTACTCGCTGTTGGCGATACACAGTCAGTGGCTAAGCGAAAGTTTTAAGTAATCCACCTGGGGAGTACGATCGCAAGATTGAAACTCAAAGGAATTGACGGGGGCCCGCACAAGCGGAGGAACATGTGGTTTAATTCGATGATACGCGAGGAACCTTACCTGGGCTTAAATGTACGGCGACCGGTCTAGAGATAGACCTTTCTTCGGACGACGTACAAGGTGCTGCATGGTTGTCGTCAGCTCGTGCCGTGAGGTGTCGGGTTAAGTCCCATAACGAGCGCAACCCTTATCTTTAGTTGCTAACAGGTTAAGCTGAGGACTCTAGAGAGACTGCCACCGTAAGGTGAGAGGAAGGTGGGGATGACGTCAAATCAGCACGGCCCTTATGTCCAGGGCTACACACGTGTTACAATGGTCAGTACAAAGGGCAGCTACCTGGCGACAGGATGCTAATCTCTAAAACTGGTCTCAGTTCGGATCGGAGTCTGCAACTCGACTCCGTGAAGCTGGATTCGCTAGTAATCGCGCATCAGCCATGGCGCGGTGAATACGTTCCCGGGCCTTGTACACACCGCCCGTCAAACCATGGAAGCTGGGGGTGCCTGAAGTCTGTTACCGAGAGGAGCGGCCTAGGGTAAAACTAGTGACTGGGGTTAAGTCGTAACAAGGTAGCCGTACCGGAAGGTGTGGCTGGAACACCTCCTTTCTGGAGCCGACAAGAACGGTTTAAGAAAATCGACAGATTAGGTTGTTTTT
>CP081303.1:3507500-3737500 GCA_019720755.1 Prolixibacteraceae bacterium | reverse complement strand
AATCCATGATCTAAAGACTTTAATTTGTCTTCTCCAAAATTAACATCACGAATACGATTCATTATTTCTATTTTCCAATGACCTCTAATAGCTCCAGCAATTTCATCGATTTTCCCATTATAATTTGTGATATAATATCGTGTTTCTGTACTCCTTTTATCTCTCTTTACATTATAACTCTCTCTTGTCACTTTAATCATATTACATATGCCACTATTACACCATCTAGGATCTAACATTTCTGTATTTATTGGGTATATTTCGTACTTCCTAGAGTCTATTCTTCCATGTGACTTGTCTATTTCTGTCATCACATCATCTACTTTTATATGATTGGATGTATGCACTAAGTCATCCTTTAATTTCTTCTGATTTGACTTTATTTGAGTCAAATAGAATCGACTATTTTGGTGAATATTAGACAACAGATTTTCTGAATTGTGCATTGCGTCGAGTGTTATCTTTGCCTGCTCTGGCAACTCAAGAATATGATCATAAACAATACTCTTTTCACTCTCTTTTGTCCCATCATAAAAACCTAATAACTGTTGTACATTTGTGTTATGACCAATAGAGTAAACAATACTTAACCCTCTCTTTTTATTGCTTTTAGAATCTATACTTCCTCGAAGTTCCTTCCCATCAATAGATATCCATTCTGTAGAAGAGTATACTTCATCACAAATTGTCAAAAAGGAATCATAATCAAATTCAGATAGGATTCTTGTTAACTGAACTCGACTTATACAACTGTCGATATCTTTATGCAAACAGATACATAGTTTCTCGTAATGACGAACCATATTGCGATGAATTTTATTCATACTTAGATGACCATAACTTGTCAGAATTGAGATAATAAAAAGAGTGATAACAAAAGCCAATTCGTGCTTAAGTCCTACATGACTCCTATTATCTACCAATTTGACTTGTAATTTCTCATAAAATTTTCTAATTTCGGCACTTGAAAGGTCGTTATCCATAATTTATATCTGTTTTTACAAATCCAAATATAATATGAATAGTCGACCTTTTCTCATTTAAATAATTCATGAACAAGCCCTGCAATTTGGTATTACTTCTTAATCATTTCTAATATAATGATAATCTAAGATCTAAGTATATTGATAAGTTATTTTTTCTTTGTTTCTTTAATGTAGAAATGTCTTTTATGAAATTCAACTCAATTATGAATCGTATACTGTTAGTCCTTACAACTTTTTTGTTCTTACATATGAATGCTTTTGCTAAGCGTTCAAAGGATCTCCCTACAAGTAATTTTCATTATTATAATAAAGGAAAGATTGTTGATTTCTCTGGTATTACAAAGGTAGATGAAACGTATCATTTATTCTATGTTGAACATGTGTCAGATGAAGAATCTGATAATTTTATTATGAAACAGACTACATCAAAAGATCTTTGTGTTTGGAGTAATAAGTCATTGATAAATGCCCCATTTAGTATGGATATGAAAAATAGATGGGGAGTATTTCAAGACAAATATTCTAAGCTCGGTAAAAATAAAGGGACCTATTTATTAGAGGCAAAATCAACTGGATTTATTTTAAAAAGTTTTAAATCAGATGAATGGTCAGAAACGAACTTTTCTTTTTCTATTGATGCTCTTAATATGGGAAAGGTTGACTTTCCTTCAATAAATTGGAGTAACAGTCAGAAATGTTGGATACTTACCTTTATCAATATAGATACATCACAATTAATAATATATAAATCTGAAGATTTAAAGAATTGGAAGCGTATTGCAGTAATGTCAGGGGTTAGTAGTAGAGTTGCTTTTTTTGAAGCCGAAAAACAATCGTATCTATTGGTTGATAACAGTTATATTCCTATATCCTTTAAATCCAATGGTCTTATCCAATTTGATCCTAAAATTAGGCTAGATTATGGAAGCGGATACTTACAGAGTCTGATTCTAGATGAGCAGGGAGAATATCTTATTCTTGGTGCAATTACTTCAGATAATTATAAAAATGATGATTATAGTTTAAAATGCACCTCTCCAAAGAAACTTACAATATCTGAAAAACGTTTTCATTTTGCACCTTATTTCGGTTCTTTAATCTTCGATAAAGAGACAGTTAGAGAGAATAAGAAATTAATACCTGGTTTAGGTAAGAATCCTTTGTCAGGAAAGCACCCAATGTCTTATATTATTGATGCCACACTAGATTATAATGATGTTAGTTCTTATGGCTTTTTATTCAAAGTTGGAAGTAAAAGTAGTGGATATGAATTAAGATATTATAAGAAACAAAATATTTATCAATGTACAGGAGGGGAGATGGCAGTGAAGCCCGTTGATTCTTTTGTGCAGGTATTGGCAGTTATTGACAATGGATTTGTAGACTTCTATTATAATAATGGAGCTAAAGTGATGAGTATTTCAATTGATTATGTGAAGAAGGCACCTAAGGCGGTTTTATTTAATCAGGGAGGTGAATTGACAATAAAATCACTTAGTGTGAAACCTATCGAAAGAAATGAGGAGAAATAAATGTTGGTAGATTATCATATACACACATTATTTTCTGATGGTATTTGTTCACATGAAGAGATTGTAGAACGTGCAATTTCGTTAGGAGTTGATTCGATTGGGTTTTCTGATCATTATGGATTCTATCCAAACGATTGGACTGCTTCTGTTGATATCATACCTGAGATGGTATCAGAAGTGCTTCGTTGTAAGAAGAAATATACTGGACAGATTCAGATCTTGTTAGGGTTAGAGGTGGATTATTATCCAGATAAGGTAAAGGAGACGAGAGAAGTGATAGAGGCATATCCTTTTGATTATGTTATGGGGTCAATTCATCATATTGATGGTGAAAATTTTGATTCTGATCCCAATCACAATATCTACAAGAAAAATAGTATAGATTTTTTATACCAAAGGTATTATGAGCTTTTATCTGAGGCAGTATGTAGTGGTCTGTTTAATATTATTTCTCATCCAGATTTAATAAAGAAGTATAATTATATCCCGTCTATTGATCTAACGAAGGTCTATAATGATCTAGCTGATCTTCTCGTTGCAAATAATATTTTTGCCGAATATAATACGAGTGGTTTAAGTAGACCTTGTCAAGACTTTTTTCCTTCTGATGAAATTGTTTCAATATTTCTTAAAAAGGGAGTTAAGTTCATCGTTGGTTCTGACACGCACAAGTTAGAGCATCTTCTGCGTAATTATCAAGAAGCTATCAGACGTTTAAAAGTATTAGGCGTTGACAAGTTGTATCGATACGATGGTTTGCCGATAAGTATTGGTGATTTTCAATTGAAGTAAGTATATTTTAAAGAGAAGGATTTCACATATCCTTCTCTTTAAAATGACTATTTAGGATTAATGATTTCAAACATTTTTTCTAAGTTTGGAGCAAGAATGATTTCTGTTCTTCGATTACGCTGCCTTCCTTCAGGGGTATTGTTATCATCAATAGGAAAGAATTTACTTCTACCCGCTGCAGATATTCTTTGCGGATTGATATTTTTATTTTTAAGTATTTCTCGAACGACAGAAGTTGCACGAAGTACACTTAAATCCCAGTTATCTTTAAACTGACTTTCTTTTTTAATCGTCATGTTATCTGTATGTCCCTCGACAATGATTTGTAGATCCTTATTTTCAGCAAGCACTGATGCAAGTTTCTTAATTACTTCAGTCCCTTTGCCATCGACATTATATTCCCCAATATTAAAGAGTAATTTTTCTTCGAATGATACATAAACTCTACCCTTATAGTTTTTTATGGTGATACCATTGTCGACATACCCTAAAAGAGCATCTGCCAATTCTATTTTAATATTGCTTTGAATGTCTTTTTGTCTTTGAATCAAAACCTTCATTCTTTCCACTTCATTCTCTTGCTTTTCAACCTTCAGTTTTTCGAGTCTTATTGTTTTTTCTTTGTTCTCAAGGGTTTTATTAAGCTTTTCAAATTGAGATAGATATTGGTCTATTTGTGAATTTGTTCCAGTTTGAATCTCTTTTATCTGTTCTTTGTATTGTGTAATTCTATTCTCAGAAGATTTTTTCTCAAGAGCAAGGTTCCTATTTTTCCAATACAACCTAGTTGTATCTTGGCACAACTCTTTTATGTGTTTCTTATTACGATCTATTGCAAAGTTTAATTCTGTTATGGTTATTTTTTTCTCTTCTAAATCATTATCTTTTGTTTTATTCTCTTTAACCTCTGCATCATATTTGGTTTGTAATTCATTGTACACCTTTTTGGTATAACATGATGACATTAGCAAGACCATAATAATTGAGTATAAGATTCGTTTAATAGTAGTATCCATTGTTATCCCCTTTTATAGTTTAATGCAAAAATATTATAATGAACAAAACATTTACTATATGTTTTATAGAAATGATTTTAATGATGTCTAAAAACTATTTTTTTGCTATATTTTAGAGAGTCAATTTATTAGTGATAGATTATAGACATGTGATGATAATCATCTTCTTATTAAGGGAGTTTTACTAAAATACATTAGTTTTGTACAGAAATTTGTTACGTTACGTCGTTAATATCACTTTGTGATTACACTGTCGTTGACTTTTATTTCCTCTAAAACACAAAAAATTGGAAAAAAACCTACTATATAGCATCCAGAGTCCTTCAGATCTTCGAGAACTAAAAGTTGAAGAACTAAGACAAGTATGCGCTGAATTAAGAGATTTTATTTTGAAAAGTAATGCTGAAAATCCAGGGCACTTAGGAGCTAATCTAGGTGTTGTTGAATTAACAGTAGCATTACATTACGTATATAATACCCCATTTGATCGATTAATATGGGATGTAGGCCATCAAGCTTATGGACACAAGATTCTTACGGGTAGAAGAGATGAGTTTCATACGAATAGAAAATTTAAAGGCTTATGTGGTTTCCCTTCTCGCGAGGAGAGTATTTACGATGCATTTGGAGTAGGACACTCATCTACCTCGATATCTGCTGGATTAGGGATGTCTGTTGGAACCTCTCTCTCTGGAGAAGATCGTAAGGTTGTTGCTGTCATCGGAGATGGTTCCATGACTGGAGGAATGGCTTTTGAGGGGCTAAATAATGCAGCAATCACTAAGTCTGATATATTGGTTGTACTTAATGATAATCAAATGGCGATTGACCCTAATGTAGGAGGGGTAAGTCAATATTTGGTCAATATGAGTACATCTACAGCATATAATAAATTACGAAATGATGTGTGGAACCTTCTTGGTTCGATGAATAGTTTTGGTCCTAAAGCGAGAAAAATAGTACATCAAACACAGATGGGGCTAAAATCGATGCTATTACGCAGTAGTAATCTTTTTGAAGGGTTGAATTTCCGCTACTTTGGGCCAATTGATGGGCATGATACTGAAAACATGGTTCGTATCATGGAAGACCTAAAAAGGATTAAAGGACCCAAACTTTTGCATGTAATCACAAAAAAAGGAAAGGGATTTAAACCTGCTGAAGACGACCAAACGAAGTGGCATGCAGCCCCTGGACGTTTTGATACAGAAACAGGATTGGTAATTAAAACCACTACGAATAAGGAGGAGAAGTCTCCAATAAAGTATCAAGATGTTTTTGGTGAGACTATTGTGGAGCTGTCCATGAAGAATGAGAATATTGTAGGAATCACCCCAGCTATGCCTACGGGATGTTCCATGAACAAGATGATGCGTGAATTTCCAGAAAGAAGCTTCGATGTTGGAATTGCAGAGCAGCATGCTGTAACCTTTTCTGCAGGACTTGCTTGTGAAGGGAAAATGCCGTTCTGTAATATCTACTCTTCCTTTATGCAGAGAGCATATGATCAGGTAATACATGATGTTGCATTACAGAAATTAGATGTAACCTTCTTTCTAGATAGAGGTGGCCTTGTAGGTGCTGATGGTGCGACACATCATGGAGTTTTCGATTTGGCCTTTTTGCGCATTATCCCTAATATGACTATTGCTGCTCCAATGGATGAGTGGGAATTGCGTGATATGATGTATACATATCAAGATTTTGGATATGGACCTGTATCAATTCGTTATCCTAGAGGGAAAGGGGTCCGTGTAGATTGGAAGAATGAAATGCATAAGGTTGCTCCTGGTGTTGGTAGAATGTTGAGACAAGGAGAAAAAATAGCCGTTCTTTCTCTAGGTCATCCAGGTAATTTTGTTTCTGAAGCTTTAGATCAGATTGAAATTTCGTCTGGATATCAATTCACGCATTATGATATGAGATATGTGAAACCTTTAGATGTAAATATTATTCAACAAATAGCATCTGGTAATTATGATTATGTTGTTACTGTTGAAGATGGTGTCATTCAAGGAGGTTTCGGGAGTGCAGTTTTAGAGGAGTTGTCTTTATTTTCTTATAAGGGAGGTGTTATTCGTCTGGGTGTCCCAGATCACTTTGTTGAACACGGAACTCAAGATGACCTTTATCGTGTTTGTGAATTTGATGTGGATGGCATTAAAAACAAGTTAGAGGAACTCATCTCAAAATTGTAGAAATATGTGGAATAGGCGTGTATTAAACTTCATTGTACTAGCTTTCTTATTTGTTACCTGTGTTGGAACTTTGTGGTTCACTCAGGTGTTAGTCGATAAATTAAAGAAGGAAGAACATCAAAAGGTTCTCAATATTGCAGGAGCCACTCGCCTTCTTTCTAGTAACTCATCTAATTTTAGTAATGACTACTCTTTTGTTATAGACATTATTCAAAACAATGAGTCTATTCCCTTAATTGTTCTTGATGAAAAAGAGAATATTGTTACCTCTAGGAATGTCATTAAAAATGGTCAAGATAGTACAATCATTTTTGATGCTCTTTCGAACATGAAACTTCATTATATTCCGATTGAAATTACATTAAGTGGCGACAAGAAGAACTATATATACTACAACGATTCCATATGGTTGAAGCGATTGCGCTTTTTTCCATTTATTCAGATACTTTTAATCTCTTTGATATTCTTTATTGGTTGGTGGTTTTATAGACGTGATAGCAAGATGGAACGCAACCTCTTGTGGGTAGGATTGGCCAAAGAGACAGCCCATCAATTAGGGACTCCAATAAGTGCATTAGGTGCATGGGTTGATCTTTTAGAGATGGAGGAGAATAATAGTGAAATCTCTATTGAGATGAGAAAAGATGTATCACATCTTTCAAATATTGCAGAGCGCTTTTCGATGATAGGTTCTGATCCTACCATGGAAGTACACTCTCTCCACTCTTTAATAGACGAGATTGTAATCTATTTTGAAAAAAGAATTCCACGTAAGGTTCAGGTTCATAATTTTGATAAAATTGGAACAGACAGTATTCCTATGAATAAAGTCTTATTGGGATGGGTATTCGAGAATCTGATTAAGAACTCTTTAGATTCAATTGATGGAAAGGGAGAAATAAGCATAAAACATAGTGAAGATAGAGACTATGTTTTTATTGATATTGCGGATACAGGCAAAGGAATCCCCCAGAAGTTACAAAAGAAGATATTTAAAACGGGTTTCTCTACAAAACCAAGAGGTTGGGGACTTGGACTATCTTTGGCCCGTCGAATCGTTGTTCAATATCATGATGGAAAAATAAAAGTATTGAAAAGTGTTGAAGGTGAGGGTACTATATTTAGAGTCTCTCTTCGAAAACAATAAAAATAGACTATATTTGCTGTAAGTTCTAGCTTTTATTCGATCCATATTTGTACAATGATTCGGGTATAGAATGAAATAAATACACAAAAAGCTAAAAAAGAGACGAAAAGTATACGATATTTTTCTTGAGTTATGCATTTTTTTATACTTTTGCCCTGCTTTTAATAATTTGATTTGAGACAATTATCGACATATAAGATTTTATTTTCAGGTTTGAAAGAGGGAATTCATGAATTTGAGTTCACTTTAGACGACTGTTTTTTCTCGTTCTATAAAGAGGGAGAAATCCTTGGAGGAGATGTGGCATGTAGAGTTATTCTTGAAAAAAGAACCTCTTTGATGACACTGACAATTCAAGTAAATGGAGATGCAAGAGTTGTTTGCGATAGATGTTTAGAAGAATATAATCAGAATATTAAAAATGAAGTATCTCTGTTTGTAAAGTTTGGAGACCCGAAAACAAATATGGATGATGATATTATCTATGTTGACCCAGATGAATATGAATTAGAGTTGTCGCAATATCTTTATGAGTTTACTTCGTTGGCTTTGCCTTTTAGACATGTTCATCCTGAAGATGAGCAAGGCAATTCGATGTGTAACCCTGAGATGTTGGAAAGATTAGATTGTTACAGTGGTGATTTTGACGATTCTTACGAAGAAGACGAAGTTGAAGAGGAAGAAGAAGTGATCGATCCACGTTGGAATGAATTAAAGAAGATATTTGATAATAAAGATTAAAGTTAAGAAAAATGGCACATCCAAAGCACAGAACATCAAAATCGAGGAGAGATAAGCGTAGAACGCATTATAAAGCGACTCCTGCGACAATCGCATCTTGTTCAAACTGTGGCGCTGCTGTGAAGTATCACACTGTATGTGGAGAGTGTGGTCACTATCGCGGAAAGTTAGCAATTGAAAAAGATATGGCGATCTAATAAGAAAGAGACTTTTCTTTCTTTGATTGAAAGAAAAAAATCCCTCTTTGGGATTTTTTTTTTGCTTTTTTTTTAAGTAAAACCATAAATTCTCATAATTTAACTAAGGTATTTATCATTATGTTAGGCCTATTTTTTTATAGTCCTCTCTCTTTTTTGTAAATTGAACCCCACTATGGCAATATTTTCAAAAACAAAAAATACAAGTACAATGGCAAAGAGTAATCAATTTGATAGTGCTGCTTTGAATACCTTGACTCCAGACACAAAGATTGTTGGTGATATAGAATCTATCGGGGATATCAGATTTGATGGAACCTTAGAGGGAAACCTTGTTTCTAAAGGCAAAGTCGTATTAGGTGGTAATGCAAAAGTAAAAGGACGTGTTGAGTGTAAAGTTGCTGATATTTCAGGTCTTGTAGAAGGAACTGTTGTCGCTACTGAACTCGTAAGTTTACAAAAAACTGCTAAGGTATATGGAGAAATTCATATGTCTAAGTTATCCGTAGAACCAGGAGCAGTATTTACAGGAAATTGTAAAATGTCTTCTGAGAAAGCTCCAGTACAGAGTAAGAATACCAATGCAAAGTAATATAACTTCTTTCTGAGGAAAGGGGTGGATATATTCTACTTAAATATAAGTAGAACACTTTTCGATCGACATAAGGGGGGGTATCTGGTATTATGCTTCCCCTTTTAGCGTTCTAGAAGAGATCAATGTTTCTTCTCTCCTCTCTCTTCTCTTGTTCATATCTACGAACTCACATAGTTGATTTTACAGCACTTTAAATGTGGTATTAATATAACTACATATTCTTCATTACATGGTCGTAGTGCCACTCTCTTAGTATTTAAACGTATATCTTTCTTTCATATCTCTTTATAGATGTCCTAATCTTTCATTGTGGATATATTGGGAATAGTATTCTGTTTAGAAACTCTTGGATACAAAAAAACCATCTGTGGTATTTGTAGTACCATAGATGGTTTCATTAAATAGAATGAGATCTGATTACGATTTAATAGAAATCAATGTTTGACTTACATTGATGATATAATCTCCCATTCTCTCATATTCTGAGAAAATATCATTATATATTATACCTACTTGATAGTCATATATTTTGTTCTCAAGGTTAATCAGGTGATCTGATTTTAGTATATTTCTATAGTTATCGATTTCTCTTTCGATACTTAAAGCATCTTTTATATCTACTTGCTCATCCTGAGATAGGTTTTTGACCATGATCGTAAGGGCATCATTTAAGTAGCTAGACATAATATGAAGCTTTTTTTCGATTGCCTCAGGAAATTCTAACTTCAGACTTCTTTTTCTATCAACATGTCTTGCTATAGAGTTACAAGAGTCTCCTATGCTTTCGATATTATCAATTGCTTTATAGTATGCACTAATCACCTCACTACTTCTTTGAGATAATTTAGTCTCACTTACTTTGGTCAGGAATCCAGCGATCTCAATCTCCATTTGGTCACAAGAGTCTTCATATTTCTCGATCTTAGAAAGTCTTTTTGAGTATGCTTTGTCTTTATCTTCACCATACAGTTTTGTCAGATGTTTAAACATCTTTTGAGTAATCTCTCCGTAGTGTACAATCTCTTGTTTTGCTACATAAAGAGAAGCTTCTGGTGTTGATAGTAGTCCTGTTTTAATATGCTTCAAGTGGAACTCTTCCTCTTCTTGATCTTTAGAAGGAGTTATTTTTGTAACAAAATCAGCAATAGGTTTCGTAAACCAAATCAACAATCCTGTATTAAGGATATTGAACATGGTATGGTATATCGATAGTGCTATTGGCATGGCATGTTGAGACGCTATTACAGATTCCCCTGCTTTTGGGAATGGTGAAATCTCTCCTAAGGATCTAATGACATGATCTAGAGCATGCATCGATGGATTGAAGAATATCAATGCCAAAAGTACCCCGAGAACATTAAAAATAAGGTGGGCTCGTGCGGCTCGTTTTGCTGATGTATTAGCAACCATTGCAGCAAGGTTTGCAGTAATAGTTGTTCCAATATTCTGCCCTAAAACCATTGCAGTAGAAAGCTCGAAAGAGATCCAGCCTTCATTACACATGACAAGAGTTAATGCCATTGCAGCACTAGATGATTGAATAAGAATTGTCAGCACGGTACCGATAAGCATAAACAATGCTATCGACATCATGGTTGGGTTGTTAAAATCTTTCAGAAATTCAAGCATCTGTGGATTCGACTTGATATCTGGAACAGAACCTTTCAGAAAGTCGAGTCCGATAAACAGAAGTGAAAATCCAACGATTAATTCTCCCCATGATTTTTTAGATCTCTTTGAAGAGAATAGAAGTGGGAGCGCAATTGCAATAAGAGGAAGTGAAATTGTACTCATACTGACTTTAAATCCCAAGAAAGAGATAATCCAAGCAGTCACAGTGGTACCAATGTTTGCCCCCATAATGACTCCGATAGACTGTTTTAAAGTTAATAGTCCTGCATTTACAAAACTAACGACCATAACAGTTGTAGCAGAGGATGATTGTACTAATGAAGTAATCAGAATTCCTGTCAAAACTCCTTTTACTCGATTAGATGTCATAGAGGCAAGGATGTCACGCATCTTGTTACCTGCGACCTTTTGTAGTGACTCGCTCATCAATTTCATCCCGTAAAGGAAAAGACCAAGTGATCCAATGAGCGTCATTACTTCTAATAGTCCGTAATTCATTGTGATAATGTTTTCTACTATATTATTTCTCGATCGCAAATGTAAATTTATTATAAACAATACAATAGTAAAATTATACTTTTTATCACTTTAGAAATTGAAAAATTTATTAAATCATAATGTTAACTTCAGATAGTCTTAACATATATGTTTATTTAAATGCTAAGTCATTTTCAAGATAGTTTACTCAGAGAGTGTAATAAATTTTATTCTCATTAAAAAATAAGTAATTTTAGGCCCAATATTTACGAAATAATTATGTGGAAAAGAATTGCCCGATTTATCTTGAAGAACCGAGTATTTCTATCGGTATTACTTGTAATAATAACTGCTTTCATGGGCTACCAAGGGCGGAATATTCAATTATCATATGAATATGCTGCACTTCTTCCTGAATCTGACACTGTATATCAAGAGAACCAACAATTCATTGAGACTTTTGGGGCTGGTTCTGATGTGATTGTTGTTGGAGTCCAAGACTCGACTTTTTTTGAAAAGCAACATCTAGAAAGATGGCGTTTAATGTGTGATAGCTTACAGGAAGTACCTGGTGTATTAGGGACTCTTTCGATGGGTGATATCTACACGCTACATAAAAATATCAAGAAGAAGACTTTTGAAGTAAAGAAAGTGTTTCCTGAAGTTCTTGGTTCACAAAAACAAATTGACTCTTTAGCACACATTGCAAAGTCCTTACCATTCTTTAGAGGACAACTATATAATGATTCTTCCCAAGTATACATGCTTGCGATTACAGTGGACAAGTCTGTTATGGCTTCTCCCAAGCGAGAAGTGATGGTAGACGATATTGTAAATGTATGCCATCAATACGAACTTTCTACTAAAAATAAGGTACGCTATTCGGGAATGCCTTATATTCGAGTAATGACTTCTCAACAGATAAAGAAAGAGTTCTTTCTATTTATTCTTTTTGCATTGGCGGTCGTTGTATTGATTCTTTTTATCTTCTTTAAGACGCTTCGCCAAGTTGTTTTTCCACTTCTTGTTGTAACAACAGGAGTTATATGGACTGTAGGGACGATGACTCTGTTAGGATATAAAATCACCTTACTAACAGGAATGATCCCCCCGCTTCTAATTGTAATTGGGGTTCCAAACTGTATATTCTTGATCAATAAATACCATAATGAGTATATTAGTCATGGAAATAAGATCAAGGCACTTCAACGTACTATTATAAAGATTGGTAATGCCACTCTACTAACAAATATCACGACCGCTTCTGGTTTTGCAACTTTCTTGGTTACATCTTCAGACATACTTAAAGAGTTCGGTTTGGTGGCCTCCATCAACATCCTTTCTATTTTTATGATCTCTCTGATTGTAATTCCAGTAGGGTTTAGTTTTATGGCTCCTCCTCGTCCTAAAGATACTCGTCATCTCGATAGACGTGCTATGAATGGGGTGATTGATCGTTTGGTCATTATCACATTGAACTACCGTAAACAAGTCTATATTGCTGCATTGGTTATCATTGCAGTGGGGATATTTGGAATATCTAAGATGAAAAGTACGGGATATATGGTAGATGATATTCAAACTGATAACCCTATTTATGTTGACTTAAAGTTCTTTGAATCTAACTTTAAAGGATTGATGCCTTTGGAGATCTCTATTGAATCGAAGAAAAAAGGAGGTATTCTAACGAGTTCCACCTTATCTAAGATGGACAAATTCGAAAACGAACTTTCCGAGATGTCTGAGTTGTCAGATCCAGTCTCTATTGTACCATTATTAAAATTTGCCAAGCAGGCATACTACAAGGGTAATGAGAAGTTCTATCGTCTTCCGAGTAATTATGAACGTACCTTTATTCTCAATTATGCTAGTAGTGGTGGTGGTGATGCATCAAAGATACATGCTTTCATGGATGAGTCTCGTACTAAGGCTCGTGTCAGTTTTCGTGTAAAGGATATCGGGACAGATCGTATGGTAGAACTAGAGAATATGGTGGATACCATGGCAACAAAATATTTTCCAAAAGAGAAGTATGATGTGACTATTACAGGCTCTAGTGTTGTATTTACCAAAGGAACACAATATCTAGTACGAAGTCTATTTCAATCATTAGGACTTGCTATTCTTCTGATATCGATCTTTATGGCATTGATGTTTAATAGTAGAAGAATGGTGTTCTTATCCTTGATTCCGAATATGATTCCATTGATCGTAACCGCTGCCATTATGGGGTATTTTGGTATTCCGATCAAGGCTTCAACGATTCTTGTCTTTAGTATTGCCTTTGGAATATCCGTCGATGATACCATTCACTTCTTGGCAAAATATCGTCAAGAACTTAAATATACGAACTGGAACATAGGGCAATCTGTTATATTAGCATTGCGAGAGACTGGTGTAAGTATGATATACACCTCTTTGGTGTTGTTCTTTGGCTTTGGTATTTTCAGCTTTTCAAGTTTTGGAGGAACAGTTGCTCTTGGTATACTCGTATCTTTAACCCTATTGGTGGCGCTTTTCTCAAACTTAATACTACTACCTTGCCTTTTGATGGGACTTCAGTCTTTCGCTACAACAAAGTACTTTGATGAACCTCTATTGGATATTTTTGATGAAGAGATGGATATTGAAGTAGATCTTTTAGAGATCAAAAAGGTGGATAATGATGAGGATAAAAAGGAGTAACAATTGAAAAACTAATTCGTTATGAAGAAAAATGATAACATTCAAATTGCTATTGAGAAGCGAATTCAAGAAGAGGTTGACTTCTTAAATAATATGAGTCCCAATGGTCTTTATGCACCAATTGCTTATGCTCTGAGCAATGGAGGAAAACGATTTCGTCCACGACTTTTGTTGATGGCAATGGAGATGTTTTCAGAAGTAACGAATATTGGTTTAGATGCTGCTATGGCAGTGGAGGTTTTTCATAATTTCACACTCCTTCATGATGACATTATGGATGGAGCTGATCTTCGTAGAGGAAAAGAGACAGTACACCGTAAGTATGATGCGAACACGGCAATCCTCTCTGGAGATGCCATGATGATTTATGCTTATAAAAAATTGGAGGGGCTTGATGCTGTGCTTCAAGCAAAAGTACAGCAAGTGTTCACACAAACAGCTCTCGAGGTTTGTGAAGGCCAGCAATATGATATAGAGTTTGAAACCCGTGATTTTGTTGCTATTGAGGAGTATCTGGAGATGATCAAGCTAAAAACAGCAGTATTACTCGCAGCCTCTTTAAAGATAGGTGCAATCATTGCTGGAGCCAATAATGAAGATGCAGATCTTATTTATCAATTTGGATTAAAAGTTGGCATTAGTTTTCAGATTCAGGATGATATACTAGATGTATATGGAGATGCAGAAACTTTTGGAAAACAGATTGGGGGAGATATTGTTTCAAACAAAAAAACCATTCTGATGCTACTTGCTCAAAAGAGTGCCTCAAAAGTGGATGGTAAACTATTGGAACATTGGTTATCAAAAGAGATTTTTAATAAAGAAGAAAAGATATCATCCGTAACCTCTATCTACAATAGTGTGGGGGTCAGAGAGCAGGCTGAAACACTCCAGCAGGAGTATTTTGATGAAGCATTAGAAAGTTTGGATGCAATCTCTGTCTCTGTGGCACGCAAACAGCCCTTAAGAACAGTTGCAATATCTCTATTCAAACGAAATGTATAGAGTTAAGAGTCGAATAGATATAGAAAAGGATCGTTTCAAAAAACGATCCTTTTTTGTATTCTTAGTTTTTAAATGCTGAGACGATCTTATTCAAACCCTCTATCATGACCTCTCTAGGGCAACCGAAATTAAAGCGGAAATATCCTTTTCCCTCTTCCCCGAAGCTACTTCCTTTGTTTAAGGCCACTTTTGCTATCTCTTTTAATCTCTTTTCCATCTCTTTTTCATCTCCGTAGGCATTAAAATCGATCCACAGAAGATAGGTTGCATCTGGTTTCATAATCTTCAATTCTGGCAACTCTTGTTTAAGGAATTGAATTGCTAGTTCACAATTTGAAGCCAAGTAATCAATAAGTTTTCCTACCCACTCTTCTCCATATTCATAGGCTGCCTCACAAGCAATATTACCCAATAAGTTGCCTCCATGTATATGGACCGCATAGATTGTTCTGTCGAGTGTTGTACGAATTTTTCTATTGCTACATATCACAAAAGAGGTTGCCAGTCCTGCAATATTAAAGGTTTTGCTTGGCGCCATTAATGTGATCGTTTTATCTGAGATCTTCTTACTAATAGAAGCGATAGGAGTATGTTTTCTCTCTCCTAGGATAAGATCAGAATGGATCTCATCAGAAACGATAATAATATTATGGCGAACACAAATATCTCCTATAGCTTGTAGCTCCTTTTTACTCCATACTGTACCACCTGGATTATGAGGATTGCAAAGGACGAACATTTTAGCCCCCTCTTGTGCCAACTGTTCGAAATGTTCTATATCTATTTGATATCGGTTGTCTTGTAACTTTAATGGGTTTCTAAGTATGGTACGCTCCAACCCTTCGATGGTTGCATAGAATGGGTAATATACTGGTGTATTGATGATAATCTTATCTTGCTTCTCTGTGAAGGCTAGAATAGAACTCGCAATTCCAGAAACTACCCCAGGAGTTGTACTTATCCAAGAATTTTCTATCTCCCACTGATGCTGTCTTTTTTGCCAATCTGTGATTGTTTGGAAGAAATTATCAGGCTTAAAAGTATATCCCAAAGCCGGATGTTCTAGTCTCTCTTTAATTTTATCAATAATAAAATTTGGAGTCTCAAAGTCAGTATCAGCCACCCAAAAAGGTTGAAGGTTATCTTCACCAAAGAATTGGTTCAGTGCATCATACTTTAAACAGTTGGTGTTTTTCCTATCAATAATGCTATCAAAGTTGTACTCAATATTACTCATGATATGTCAAATTTTGGTTTCTCTTCATGCGAAATGAATCTATATCTCGATTTTCTCCAAATAATACCCTTTGCTATCCTTTTTTGCTTTTAATATGAATGGAAAACGATTCAAAGACAAACAGAGATCAAAGTCTCTTTTTGGAGAGTATGACTGTTTTATTGGATCTAAAAGTCTTTTACCAGACCCCACTCTTAACTTTTCAACCATCTCTTCGAAATCCGGTTCTGTCCCTTCTAATTTTGCTTTGATATACTCCGCAAAAAAGGTGTCTTCATCTGCTTCAGATGTCCCTTCGTATCCCATACATACGAGAGACACTGTAGTTGGCTCTTTTGTCTTTATATATTGAATAACTGCATCCGCATTTACAAACGATCCTGTGATTTTTTCCGAAGCATTTGTGCTAAGATAGATACCTTGTGTCCCGGAGCTTGTGCTATGAAGTATGGTTTTGCCAGTAAAATCTTCCTTTTCAATATGGGTCGGAGAGTTTCCAAATTCAAAATGAGGAACCTTCTTCTCATGCCTCTCTCCACATCTTATGGCATTGGGTATCTCTTTATAGAGTTGGTCCACTAGCGTTAACTTATCAATTGGATAGATTCTTTTAGCCCCATTGTTTGCGGCATAACATGCGAAGGAGAATGCTCTGAATACATCAATAATTACTGCGAGTCCTTCTGCTTTTTTTGCTCCATCAAATCCTTGTAGAATGTTTATTTGCATAAGTTAAATGTGACTTAAATATAAGTTAAATAGTGTAATATATTGTTTAAATACATTGCGTTTGTGGTGTAAATAACAATAACCTAAAAATAGACAAATATCATATTAAACCCATCATGATGATCCTATAAGTTTAGAAAAATCACTTTAATTACATCTTGCTTTTTCTCTAGAGATGAGGATCCCCTTTCGTGATGAATTTAATAAGATTCTTTAAATCATTTTAGTTATGAAAAAGGTATTATGGATTGCTTTATTATGTGTCTCGATGTTGGATCAAGTGTCTGCACAAGACGATAAAACCTTTGTATCTATCGAAAGTGGTACGACTCTTGATCTTTCCGATCCACAATTTTCTGGAGATAATAACTTCGACACCAAATTGTGCCCAGGCTTCTATTTTAGACTCTATTTCAATCAAGTATTGAGTGAGAAGCTAACACTTCGTGAAGGGGTTGGATACAATATTGCTCGTACTTATGAGGAAAATTATGAGATACATATACTGATTTTCGACCTTTTGACTTTACAGGAATTTCGGCAAATAGTGTGCAGACGTTTAATATTCCAGTACACCTTCTATGGACAATGAACCAGAGAGTTCAATTTTATGGTGGTTTCTCATTGGATGCTTCTTTGACAGATAGTAATACCTATTTTGAAGTAAGAAGACCCCTATATACAAAAGACGATCTTAAGAATTTAAGAAATATCACCTATTCGGTAGAGCTTGGTACAAAAATTAAGGTAATGAAGAATGGCTATATCTCATTAGGGTATAAATATATACCAAAACCTATTGAAATTGCGAACCCAAACTATATTGTAGAGACCACGAAGCACCAAATCAATATTGGTTTGGTTTATGACTTCAAATAGTCGTGCGTTGCCATCGCATATTTTAATTTAATGTTTTAAAAGGCAGGATACTTTTTGTTTTCTGTCTTTTTTATTGACGTTTTTTAATAAAAAAGAAAAAGAGCTTTAGGTTCTAATTTATGTGCTAGTTTTCATGAAAAGATGTAGTTTTGCACTTAGAAATAAAACATCATAGAGATGAAAAGTAGAGATATTGAAATTATGGCACCTGTCGGCTCTTATGAGTCGTTGATGGCTGCAATACAAGCCGGAGCAGGATCCGTATATTTTGGCGTAGAGAAATTAAATATGCGCTCTCGATCGTCATTTAATTTCACTTTAGAAGACCTGAAAGAGATTGTTCGTCGTTGCGAAGCATCTAATGTGAAGACCTATTTGACGGTAAATACGGTGATTTTCGACGAAGAGTTTACAAAAATAAAAGAGATTATCGTTACTGCGAAAGAGGCTGGTGTTTCTGCGATTATTGCTGCGGATATGGGAGTGATTCAATTGTGTCGTGATTTGAATATGGAAGTTCATATCTCTACACAGGTCAACATCACCAACTATGAAGCAGTAAAGTTTTATGCTAATTTTGCGGATGTCGTTGTACTCGCGCGCGAGGTCTCTATGGACCGTGTAAAATATATTCACGATCGAATTATTGAAGAGGATCTAAGAGGCCCTAATGGCGACTTGATTCGTATCGAAATGTTTGTTCATGGTGCTCTTTGCATGGCTGTTTCTGGCAAGTGTTATTTAAGCCTTCATGAGCGTCAATCTTCTGCCAATAGAGGTGCTTGTAGCCAGGTGTGTCGTCGTTCTTATATCGTTACCGACAAGCAGACTGGAGAGGAGTTAGAGATCGACAACGAATATATCATGTCGCCTAAGGATTTGAAAACAATCCACTTCTTGAATAAAGTATTAGATTCGGGTGTTACTGTTTTGAAAGTTGAGGGAAGGGCTCGATCGGCTGAATATGTGGATACTGCGGTAACATGTTATAAGGAGGCCATCGAAGCATACTGTAACAATGAGTTCACAGAAGAGAAGATCGCTTCTTGGGATGCGCGTCTATCAGAAGTATTCAATAGAGGTTTCTGGGATGGTTATTACTTAGGACAACGATTGGGTGAATGGAGCCACAAGTATGGTTCTAAGGCAACCAAGAAAAAGGTGATTGCTGGAAAAACAACCAACTACTTTGCAAAACTAAAGGTTGGGGAATTTCTTCTTCAGTCAGGAACTCTTGAAGTGGGAGATGAGATTCTTATTACTGGTCCTACTACTGGGGTTGTGAAGACTACAGTCAAAGAGTTGCGTTTCGATCTTCAACCTGTAGAAAAGGTAGAGAAAGGACAACTCTTCTCGATGCCTATTGATGTGAAAGTGCGTCGTCAAGATAAATTATATAAAATTGTGGAGGCCTCTAAAGTAAATGATGGTCAATAAATAGTGAAAGCCTTACTTTTAGCAAATGAAAGTAAGGCTTTTTTTATCCCCTAGTTGACACTACAATTAGGGATATAGAAGCATGTCAATTGCTTCGGCTGTCTTCTTCCGTCCTACAGTATTAGCCCTCTTTTCATCTCTTCATATATTGGTCTTTATTTCATATTTCAGATGGAATGTCTTTAAATTAAGAGATTTCAGAATTAATGTCACTTATTCAATAGAGACTAAGTGTAATTTTATAACTTTGGCTTGTCTAAATGATAATTAATTCTTCGGGGCAAGGTGAAAATCCTTACCGGTGGTGATAGTCCACGACTTCTAGTAACCTATTAAGCGCACTAGAATTGAATTGGTGAAATTCCAATACCGACAGTTATAGTCTGGATGAGAGAAGAGTTTTCATGAATGATTGTACATTTTCTTCATGCTACTTCCTAAAAGTGCTGTATCCTTATGGGATATCCGCTCTTGCCTCGTTGATGTGATTCGAAGTTTATTTAATATCCTAATTATGTCAAAAAAAGATATCACAAGGTTTGGTAACTCTTATGAGGAGAGAGTTGCACGTGCAATTAAAGATCTACAGTCTGGTAAAGGAGTCTTGTTAGTGGATGACGAGGACCGAGAAAACGAAGGAGATATCATATACGCTGCTTCTCAAATGAGTGTGGCAGATATGGCATTGATGATTAGAACGTGTAGTGGCATTGTTTGTCTTTGTTTAAAAGATGACAAATGCAAAGCACTAGAACTTCCTCCAATGGTTCAGAATAATAATAGCCAGAATCAAACGGCTTTCACTATTTCTATTGAAGCAAAAGAGGGAGTTACTACAGGAGTATCTGCTGCCGACCGATTGACTACCATCCAAACGGCCATTAAAGAGGGGGCAAAACCAGAAGATTTGGCACATCCAGGTCATGTTTTCCCACTTCGAGCAAAATCAGGTGGAGTTTTTGAACGTCGAGGTCATACCGAAGGAAGTATCGACATAGTTCAATTGGCTGGTCTTGGAGAGAGCGCAGTGCTTTGTGAACTTACCAACGAAGATGGAACCATGGCGCGTCTTCCTGAGATTATCGACTTTGGAATTGAACACGATATGTGTGTGTTGACGATTGAAGATATTTATCAGTATAGAAAAGAATACTCTTTATAATATTAGAAAATATTGACAAAAAGAGTGTGTTCTAGTATTTGCTAGAGTTGCACTCTTTTTTTATGCCCGATAATAGGGAAATCAACTAGGTATAACCCTAGATGAACGGTTGTTTTGCTCATGGTCTATTCACCTTTTGTACATGGTTCATCCACCGAATCGATGGAGAATCGATGGACAAACCATGAACAAACCATGAACAAACCATGGACAAAGTACCTATGAATCCCCTTTCAAAGTGCTTTTAATATACTATTAAGGGATGGTTCTGTTGATTGTGTTTGTTTGAATTAGGTTTTTGGGTATAATTATTTTGTTGATTGTGTTTCAGCTAAATAAAAGCTTTCAATTGCAGTTGGACCGAAAAGTTTGAGTCATCCATGTCTCATTATAGGGGCTGTCCGTGAACCTTTTGTTATAAAAAGAGTTTTAAATATATAATATAAAAAGAAGGTTGCAGATTGTAGGTGGATACAATAACTTATTAGAAGTTATTTGTTGTGTGGAATGAGTGCAGTCTTGGTATTGATATTTGTAGGAGGTATTCAACTTTTCTTAGAAGTGTTGAAATTGCCTGTTTTATCCCTTTAAAGCCTAATACAATGTTTAAAAGAAAGACAATTTCTATTATTATCGTTATGTCCTTTGCTTTGTGGAGCAATACATTATTTGCAAAAAAGGTCCCTAATCTAAAGCGCGACCGATATCATTTCTCCCTGGAATATGTAAACTCTACAGACACATTCAACCGTTCGGTTCGAGCACTTGGCTATGACGTGAACAACTTGGTTTATGGACTGCAAGGCGAAAATTGTTCTCCCACAGAGAATGATATTGAGGTGTTGTCAAAAGGCTCTGTATATGGTATTTTCGGGTATCAATTTATCAATTCGATCACCTTTGCTGGGCTCGCAGGTTATGGAGAGAGTCTATATAATGGGGATAAGGTTCAATATGGGGCAACCTGTGCAGTTCATATTAAATTTGTCAACCTCTCTATCACCTACAATACTACGAGTAATTGGGGTTTAGGGATTGGGGTCTACTTGAAGTAAAAGTAGATTGCTATAGATGATAAAGTGTGAATATTATGGAGCAGCGTTGTAGTGTTTGAAAAGAATGGTTAATTTTGTGGGCTAAAGCATATCCAATCGGATTATTGACTCTTATTTTACGCTAAGAAGAAACATTATGGGGAGATCGTTAGATATAGACCAAGCATTGCATTCAGGAGATCTTAATTACGCATTACAATTAATCTCGGATCTTACTTCAGAGGAGTGGTCACAAGAGCGTGTGATGGAATCTGTCGTAGATGTCTACGTTGCTCAATTAAAAGTGGTATCGAAGAATTTCTCTCTATTTTGTGAAACCATCAGATCCATTCCATGTTCATTATCCTTTGAGAGTGAAACGGTCGTATTACAGATTGTTTTAGAGGAGTCCGTGAACTATATTAATGTCTCCAATAAGAGAAAAGTTGGGACACTCTATAGCGACACAAAACAACTATTCTCGATCTTATCCTCTCTATCTTTTAAAGGGAGAGGTATGGATGTCGACCAAGTGGTTCGAGCTATATACTCGGTATTTAGAAAAAGACCATCTCTATTTCTTTTAGAGGTTCTAAATTGGTGGGAAGAGATTGGTGTAAACGACTGCTCAAAACAACCAGAAAGAGATGGAAAGCGAGAGATACGCCCTCTTTATTCCCGTTTTTATGAACTAGTGACTCGTGCTATATTAAACACGGATCAAGCAAAAGGGGCCCTAGGAGAAGGGTGGAGAGATAGAGTGTGTCAGTTTGTTGCATCTTATCCGAAAGCGATGAATGTTGCGTATGCCCTTTATGATCTTTGTGTTCGTAGAGAAGAGATTGACTGGGGGATAGCAACACAGAAGGCTTTTGTTCAATCTAATATCGGTTTAGGGTGGGGTTGGGTATTGCTAGCACAGTATCATAAACAATTAGATCACCAAGAAACGGTGTTTGCATGTTTATGTCGTGCTTCTTTATGTTCGATGAGCTTGATGTCCAGATGGTTTATTTGGATTGATATGGTGGAACTTGCCGCCTCGAATGCAGGAGAGAATGTTTCCTCTTGGTTGGCTTACCAAATTTTACAATCTCAAGAAGCTTCTTTAAGTAAAGAGAATATCTCTATGGTTCATCACTACCAGAATGCTGCCATTCCTTGTTCTTCAAAGGTGGCTAATGAAGTGATTAAAGAGTGGGCACATGATGCCGAAAGATGGTTGTGGTCCGATTATCCAACCTTTGTTGGAGTGGTTTCTTGGATCGATAGAAAAGCCAAAGTGGTGGGGATTGTATATGGTGTGGATCAGCGTATTGTAGTCCCTTTTTCTCAAATTTCGTTTAAAGTGGATATGGGACAGTGGCTGCGTGTTGTGGGGACCAAAGAGGAGGATATCAATCCAAAACTTCTCTATATTGAGCCATCTAAGACACTTCCTTCTGGTGCCATTTTTAAAACCGTTTCAGGACGGGTTCAACAAAAAATAGGAGAACCGTTTGGCTTCGTTGCAGACTGTTTTATCCCTCCTCACTTAATGACCAAACGTAATCTTCAACAGGGCGAGTGGGTGGAGCTCTCTTTGGTCTACGATATCGATAAACGATTGGATAAAATGACATGGAAGGTGGTAACTGTAGAAAAGATTGATAGACCATCATTGTAAGTATATTGAAATAAAAAACTTCTTTTTCAATGTGATAGAGACTTTTCAACACATGTTGAAAAGTATGTTTTAATGCCACTTTTTGGCGATTAAAATTGATTTATTTGTAAGGTAGAATATGTATTTTTACATACATAATTTCGCTTATTAATTGATTTTGATATGCTAAGTTGCAATCAAACCTCATATTATATTTATAATACAATGAATAAATTTTCTACACTACTTACACTTTTATTACTATCCTCTGTTGTTTTTGGTCAGGAGGAAATTAAGATCCTACACCAGAATATCTTATATTATGGAAAAACCACAAAATTCTGTGATGAGAATGATAATACGAAGGATGCTAAAAACGAGGGATTAAGAGAACTTTTCTCTTATGTCCATCCAGATATTTTCACATGCAATGAGATGGACGATTCGCAGGAGGATATCGATTATCTATTGGATAATGCCTTGAATATGGATGGGCGAACCTCATTTGTTGCAGCTCCGAAATTAGGGGATTATCTATTGAACCAACTCTATTATGATAGTAAAAAGTTGATATTAGATTCTTCCCAATCTTTTGAGATTTCGTATTACTCTAGAGATGCCTATTTTTATAAATTACACACAAAGGATACTCCTTTAGTGGATGGGAAACCATCTGCTTATATTCATATTATTCTATTACACCTAAAAGCAGGTAGTGATGAATCCAATAAAAATACTCGCGTTTCGGAGATGACTTTTGTGATAGATAAGTTGGCAGAGTTGGGATGGAAAGAGAATATCTTTATTATAGGGGATTTAAACCTTTATGGCGCAAGCGAAGGAGCGTATCAGTTGATGGTAAATCCCCAACAAGATGGGGTGGTTTTTGCCGATCCTATAAGTCAAGAAGGGGAGTGGCATGATAACCCTTCTTATAGTCTACAACATACCCAGTCAACCCATAAATATCAGGTTGGTTGTGAGTCTAGTGGAGGGACAGACGATCGATTTGATTTCATTATGAGCGATCTTGGAACGAAGTTAGGACAGGGATATTGGAGATTTAAGAGTGGATCTTATGATGTGGTTGGGCAGGATGGTACCCATTTTAATAAGGGAATTGAAGGAGCAAGTTCATCGGTCTATCCAAACAGCCTATTAAATGCAATTTATAATACCTCTGATCACTATCCTGTGACATTAACCATTGGAACGAAAGCTACTAGTAGTCATCCTGTATTGGACGATGATACTAAAATTGTAGAAAATCCGTTTGTGGATAAAGTTAGAATAGCTGGTCTTCCTCAAGGAAAATGTATCTTTGAAGTCTATTCTGTTCAGGGAGCCCAGTTTGAAAATGGTTGTGCCTCTGTTTATGGAGATGAATTGCGAGTAAAGGTTTCACAACCTTCTGGTATATATATTGTTAAAGTAATAGATGCTAAAGGGAAAGAGCATCAATATAAAGTTGTAAAAAAATAAATAGTTTACATGTATGAATAAGAGGAGCTTGGGTCTAGTGGGTGTCTTGATGGTAATATCTTTGATCATCAGTTGGTTTGTCTTTAGCAAGGCCAATCAATATATTGGGACCAATACCTTCAATGCACTTCCCAATGACTCTCCTGTTATTTTGCATATAGATAACTTACTAGGTTTTTCTGGAAAACTAGAAGACAGTGAGTTATGGTGCTCTTTTGTGAAATTGCCTGGAGGACATCATATTGATAAAAAAGTGAGTGTTGTCGATTCACTTCTTATTAATAACCAAACAGCTAGAACTCTATTTAAAGGTCGTCCCCTTTTTCTTTCGATAAATAAAATTGGCAAGAGTGATATTTCGATACAAGGTACTTTTGGCTTAAAATCTACCTCTGAGTTAAGGCAAGTAAAAAGTATTTTGCATGCAAGTATTGAAAAGTCAAAGCTGAGATTAGAAAAAAGTCGTTACAATGGCTATCCTATTTGGACCTTGGTGGATGATCAAGATAATGAGATTCTCTATATCTCGTTTAATCATGGTCTCTTTATTTTCTCTGATCATGGGATTTTTCTAGAACAGATGATTCGACAATTGATAAGAGAGGATCACACCAATGAGATGAGTTTTGCTCCTTTCACTTCTTCGAATAAGCACCATGATATTCAGATATTTTTCAATCATAAAAATACAAATACGTTGTTCTCCTTGGCTTTTTGTGGTCCTTTCCAAAAAGGGCTGTTAAGAACCAAGAATTTTGCTCATGTTACAAAACTTCAAACGAAGATTGGAAACAATTCGATTCACTTTGAAGGTACTTCGATTGCAGAGGCGAACCAAAGAGATTTGATCTCTATCTTGGATGGACAGAAACCACAGAGGTCTTTGATGTTACGATATCTTCCTGCAACAACCTCTTATATCTCTACTGTCAGGATCTCTGATAAGTCAATGTTTGATGAGAATTATAAACGTTATTTGATTAAGAATCGTCTTTATGATCGTCTTCTCCTTAAACAGGCTGTAGTAAAAAAGAAGTATGGTTTTGGTCCTTATGAGATATTTAAGAAGGTGTTGGGGCATGAGTTTGGTGTCTTGTATACTCAGTCTAATCAGTTGGATATGAGTCAGAATCGTTTCTTTTGGATGGATGTGGAAGATGTAGAAAAGACTAAGATGTTATTGCATCAAATATCTAAGAAGATACAGAAAATAGGAGGACGAAAAGACTTTAAGATTGAACCAACTGTCTATACTCTTCTTTCGGGGAAGAAGGTCTCTGTGTACAGATCTCCTGATTCTCAATTTGGGGGCCATGTTCTTGGCTATCTTTTTGGATCTGTAGATACAAAATATTATAGCTTTTATAAGAACTCGATTCTTTTTGCATCCTCTCCTGATGCTCTTGTCTGTTTGATGGAAGAGTGTCACACTTCGGAAAAACTAATTGATACAGAAACATATCGAACTTACGTCAATTCTGTGGATAACTACTCTAATTTTAGTCTTTTTATGCGTCCACGGAAATTTATTCCGTTTTGGAAAAATAATATCCACAAAGGAACTTATAATAGCTTAAAAAGGAACGATAAAACATTGATGAAATTTACTTCTATGGGATGGACGATCTCTTGTAGCCATGGGGCAGTTCACCACGAAGGGACCCTTAATTTTGATCCTGAATATTGTGATGAACCATCTAAGATTTGGTCTACAAAACTAGATACTACATTCAATGGGAAGCTATTTTCTGTTTCAGATCATAGAGTGAAAAATGATTATCGAATATTAGCCCAAGATGTCGAAAATAGTATGTACATGTTGTCCTCTAGTGGAGAGACTATTTGGAAAAAGAGACTAGATGGACCAATTTTAGGAAAGGTTCAGATGGTAGATTTGTATCGAAATGGTAAAGTTCAATATCTTTTTAATTCAAAAGATAAGGTCTATTTGATAGATGTGAATGGTGCCGATATTGAAAATTTCCCTATAAGCTTAAAGATACCTGCAAGCAGTGGATTGACGTTAGTTGATTATGATAGAGGAGTGAAAAAAAGAATTTTTGTTCCTACTGTTCAGCCTTCAATCAGTGTATATAGTTTGAAAGGACGAAGTGTTGAGGGATGGGTTACTCAACCTTTATCATCCAACATTGTAGGACCAGTCCAACATTTTGAGGTGGCTAAAAAAGACTATATTGTCTATTCTGATAGAGAAAAAACATATTTGGTGGACAGAAGAGGTCGTATACGTAATGATGCAATATTTTACTTTCCTAGATCACCCCGAAATAAGTTTTTTTTGGAAAATGATATTCAAAATCTAAGTACACATTTGGTAACATCTGACAAATATGGGAAGCTATATCGACTCTTTTTTGATGGAAGTGTTCGAAGTATGGATATAAAACAATGCGCTTCAAATCATCGGTTTATTAAGAGTGATATCAACTTGGATGGTGCGATGGAATACCTGTACCTTGAGCTTAATGAAGTCTCTTTTATTTCAGAAAAAGGAGTGTGTACTATTAGACAAAAAATAAAATTATCTTCAAATAATATCGTTAAGATAGTTAATTTTTCGCCAAATAGCTTAAAATTAGGTATATTAGACCTCGAAAGACGAAAAATACATTTGTTAAATCAGGATGGGACTGAGCTCACAGGATTTCCTCTAATGGGAATGATGAATTTTGTAGTTGGTAAGCATGGTCCTAAAAATATGTCTCTCGATATCGTTTCGAGTGATGGAAATGGGAATATCTTTAAATATGAGGTCAATTAACCATGTGTTAGTCCTTAAACATGAGTGATTTAATTATTATATGAAAAAAACATTTAAAAGAGAGATTGTCTCATCTTTCTTATTATTCATAAGTTTAATTTCGTGCGACAAGAGTGCTTTTGATTTTGATAAATTTGCAGGTGTAGAGAATTGGAATCCAACGCTAACAACTCCTGTATTGAAAGCAAATATTTCAATTTCTAAACTGATAGAAAGTCCCATAAGCGACAGTTTTTCTTTTACCTCACAAGAGGATGGGACGTTGTACTTTAAATATTTACAAAAAGGAGTAATAGATTATAAAGTAGGAAAATTGTTTGGTTTTCCTGAAGCGTTTGAGGTTCGTACTCCTAAAATTTTGTTCCCCTTTCCTGTAGGTGTTGTATCTCCTAGTGATGTACAACTACAAACGATGGAACCAATTGAATTTACACATACTTTTAAGGTGGATCTTAATACCACCGATGCGAAAGAAATAGATGTGTATAAAGATTATCTTCATGCTTTAAATTTGGACGTATTGGTTGCATCTAATGGAGACCCTTTTGATGGAACCCTTCATGTGGCTCTAGATAACTCAACTACGAAAGGTTCTCCTCTTACTTTTGATGTTCCTGTGGAGAGTGGTATGGGGCATATCACTCAAAACTATACTGCTGTGATCTTAAACCTGATCAAAGACGGGCATGGAGATCAATTGATATTAAAGGGGTCATTAGACTTGGATCATATCGAAACTTATGATACTCATCTTACATCGGTTGACTTTACATTGGTGGTGAAATTTTCTCAAATGATACACCAAAAGATAGAGTGTAACCTCGGATATGTAGAACGAAAGCTGCCTGACATGAGCACTGAAATGTTCTCAACCTTTTGGAATAGAGTGGAAGGTGATGCGATGGCCTTTATCGTGAATGAGGAGGTGCCTGGCTTTATGAAGCTATTTTATAAAAATAGTATTGGTAGTAGTTTCAAAGTGAATTCAGTCTATTCGGTTACTTTTGAAGATAAGGGACCTATGGAGTCGGATGAAATTGATACCTATATTGATGCGCCAGCAACTGTTGAGGATGGTTCGTTGGAGGGGAGTTATAATTATGTCACTGAATCTGGTGTGAATTTGGGATCCAATCTAATTAAAACAATATTTATATCTCAGCCGTTCAAAGCGGTCTCTTTTTCTGGAACTTTTCGCAACAATTTAAACCCAACTCTTGTTCGCGTTACTCCTGAATCACCTAACTTTATTACACCAAGCTCAGGGCTCTCCGGAGACCTTGAAGTAAAACTCCCATTCTATTTTAGAGCAACAGAAACAGCGATATTAGATACAATGAACTTTGATCATGGATATAATTTTGAGAAGGTAGATCGGATTAAATTACTTGGCACTTATAAAAATGCAATCCCTATGGGAATTCGTTTGGAGTTGGTTCCTTTTAATAGGAAAAGCGGAAAGACTTTTACCCATATGGTGACTAACAAGGATGGGATAGAGGAGAAGAAGGATATCGCTATTGAATTAGGACAACTCAAAATACCTGAGATTGATGATGGTTCCATCGGTTCGTCTCATCGTCCTACTTCTGTTTCGGAAGGTAATTTAGAGTGTGAATTAAGTGAATTAGAATTTGATGCTTTCAAGAAAGCAGATGCCTTTATTATACGTACCATTATTAATACCCAAAGATCGGATCACTCTAAATTGATAAATGTGATTGTTCATAGTGAGGATTATATTGAAGTGAATTTAGGCATGCGAGTCGTTACCAATATGGATGAAAACGATCTATAGATGAGGATATGTTTTTTGCAAAATATGAGAAATATGCGTGATCGCACAGTTAGGTTTGTGTTACCACTAGTTATCATACTATTATTTAGTTATCACAAGGGGTTATCACAAGAACTTACTCTCTATTTCATGGATGGGGTTCCACAGGCAGGTGATTTTAATCCGGCCCACTATCCCTATACTGGGGTAGGATATATTGGAGTTCCTGGTTTGGGGCGTTTGGATGTTGGTGCAAGAACCAATGGGATACGATATTCAGATATCTTCAGAAAAGGGACCGGAGAGAGAAAAGATTCGTTAGTATTGGATATGAACTCCTTTTATGATGCAACCAAAGAGTATAACTATTTGTACCAAGAGAGCTCTGTTAGTTTGTTGAGTTATGGCTTTCGTGCAGGAGATAACGTATTTATGATGGATATCTCCACTCGTAATATAGCATATGGCTTTTATGATAAAAGTTTGATGGATATTCTCTATAAAGGGAATGGTGCTTTTGATACCCCTGTATCCAATGGAATTCAAACATTGAATACCAAAGAGATGGGGTTTGAAGCGTATCAATTTAATCAAATTGCTATTGGGTATTCAAGAGGATATAATGATCAAATTGTAATCGGATTTAGAGTGAAATTTCTTGCAGGATTGTCGGCTTTGAAGTTAGATGATATGCGTTTTGAGGTGCAGACTAAAGAGGATGGAACTCTTCTCGAAATTAAACCAGAAGGGGTGTTGAGCGGTGCAGGCCCTTTGGAGTATACTGTGAAAGATGATCCGGGAAAAGTGGATGAAAATGGCTTTCCTCAGCAATACCTTGCTGGAGTAGGTTTGCCTACTTTCAATGCAGCTTATTTTACAAATATGAGCAATTATGGAGGAGCATTCGATCTTGGTGTAGAGTATAAATATAACCACCAGCTTGTATTTGGTGCGAGTATTATGGACCTCGGTTTTATCCGCTGGAGTCAGGAAGTGAATAGTTTTGAACAGCAAGGCTCCTTTAAATATACTGGGGTGGATATCTCTAATGGTTTTAATGAAAACGCACCTGGTTATGAGGACCCTTCTAATGCATTCTCATCTATAAAAGATTCTGTTACCAACTCTTTTCGTTTTCACCCTAGTGGGAATGTTTTTAAGTCGGTCCTTCCAATGAAAGCTTATTTTTCTGTGGGGTATCGCCCCAATTGGTGGCTTACTTTGGGTGCAATATCTCGTGTGAGGTTTCAAAATTGGAAACCCTGTTTCTCCTCTACCATTACAGCGGGAACTTTGATAGGAGAGTGGCTTAATATCTCTACTAGTTACTCCTATATCGAAGGCTCTTATGATAATGTGGGACTGGGACTAGCCACAAGAACAGGACCTATTCAATTTTATCTTGCAACAGACAATATCCTTCCTCTGTTTAAAGCCTCGGATATGCATGGGGCATCTTGTCGTTTTGGTATTAATATCATATTGGGACTGAATAAGTATGGGAGTGATAATTTTGATGACTACGATCTGTAGCATTCAGAAGTTCATAACATCATCTCTTTAAAAAAAATTGTATCTTGCAGTTTCAAGTAATAAACGAGATGAAGTGTATTTTTTGATCATTTTCTGATATTTATTGTATATGAAGACATTGGTTATTTTAGGCATACTTAATTTTCTCCGTACAGTCCTTACAATTCTTTTGGTCTATTACGGATTAAAACTTTTAGGGCAGTTTTTGGCTCCATACATATCTAAGTGGGTACAAAAAAAGGCAATGGAGAAGATGGGGAACTTTCAACAAGGAGGCTTCCAACAACAAAAGCCAAAGGAGGATGGAGAAGTTACCATTGATAAGAATGGGGCGCAAAAGAAGGGAAAATCTGATAGCCCTACCAAAGATAAAGGGGAATATGTAGATTTCGAAGAGGTAGATTAATTTGGGAATATTAAATTATTTACCAAAGAATCTATTTGATGATAGTATACTTTCTAACATGAAAGTAATGAATAAAATCATTACTTTTGTGCAAAAATATAAATATAGAACATCTTATGGCTCAAGAAGATATTTTTAAGAAGCTTGTTGCTCACTGTAAAGAGTATGGATATGTATTCCAATCTAGTGAAATCTATGATGGATTGGGTGCTGTTTACGATTATGGACAAAATGGTGTAGAGCTAAAGAACAACATCAAGAAATATTGGTGGGACTCAATGGTAAAACTACACGAAAATGTAGTAGGTATCGACTCAGCTATTTTTATGCATCCAACTATTTGGAAGGCATCAGGTCACGTGGACGCTTTTAATGATCCATTGATTGACAACAAAGATTCTAAGAAGAGGTATCGTGCCGATGTACTTATCGAAGATCAAATTGCAAAATTTGAGGGAAAGATCGAAAAAGAGGTAACCAAAGCAACCAAACGTTTTGGCGAGTCATTTGATAAAGCCCAGTTCCTTGAGACAAATCCACGCGTATTGGCAAATCAAGAGAAGATCGATGTTCTTCATAAGCGTTTTGCTGATGCTTTGAATGCAAACGATTTGGAGGAGATTCGTCAGATAATCCTAGACTATAAGATTGTTTGTCCTATTTCTGGAACTTCAAACTGGACAGATGTACGTCAGTTTAATTTGATGTTCTCTACTGAGATGGGGTCAACTGCAGAAGGTGCAAATACTGTATTTTTGCGTCCAGAAACGGCTCAAGGTATTTTTGTGAACTACCTTAATGTGCAGAAGACTGGTCGTATGAAGCTTCCTTTTGGTATCGCTCAGATTGGTAAAGCTTTCCGTAATGAGATCGTTGCGCGTCAGTTTATCTTCCGTATGCGTGAATTCGAACAGATGGAGATGCAGTTCTTCGTAAAACCAGGAACAGAATTGGATTGGTTCGGCAAATGGAAAGAGACTCGTATGAGTTGGCACAAAGCTTTAGGTTTTGGAGAAGATAATTATCGTTTCCATGAGCATGAAAAATTGGCTCATTATGCAAATGCTGCAGTGGATGTGGAGTATCGTTTCCCATTCGGTTTTAAAGAGGTTGAAGGTATTCACTCTAGAACTGATTTCGATTTAAAACAACATCAAGAGTATTCTGGAAAGAAAATTCAATACTTTGATCCTGAACTAGGTGAGTCTTATGTCCCTTATGTGGTTGAGACTTCTATTGGGGTGGATCGTATGTTTCTTCAAGTAATGGCTGCTTCATATTGTGAAGAAGAGGTTACTAGTGCAAATGGAAAGGTTGATAAGCGTGTTGTACTAAGACTTCCTGCTCCTTTAGCTCCAATTAAACTTGCTGTAATGCCATTGGTTAAAAAAGATGGTTTACCAGAAAAAGCAAGAGAGATCATTGATAGTATGAAGTTTGACTTCAATTGTCAGTATGATGAAAAAGATTCTATTGGAAAGAGATATCGTCGTCAAGATGCAATTGGTACTCCTTTCTGTGTCACAGTGGATCACCAGTCTCTAGAAGATAACACTGTAACAATCCGTTATAGAGATACAATGGAACAAGAGCGTATTGCTATTGATAAATTGAAACAGATGATTTCTGATAATATTAGCTTTACTGGACTATACTCAAAATTGAAGTAAGTTCTTATAATGCAATCCTATAAAAAAAGAGATCCATTTATTGGATCTCTTTTTTTATGTCTTTTATCCTGATTAGTTTCCATCAGGTAATATATCTTCAAGAACGGGAAGACCATTGGTGGTTCTATAACCATTAATCACTTCATTTGAAATAGTAAATTCTGTAGAACTATTATTGAGAATCATCACCCAATCTCCATCATAATAGAAGTTGGAGTATCCAAGATCTGCATTGTTTAGTTCCGTTTTGTCCCATCGTATAAGAAACATGGCTCCTGTCTCCGTAAATACTTTTATCGAATCATAAAGGGTAGTGATAGAGGACATTCTGATATTATCAGATTGATCAGTATATCCATTTAGTCTTATAGATTGTCCTTTATCAACAAGGAAGTCTGTACTATCATTTTCTCCAATGTAACCACGGAACAGTACTTTGACGGTACTTGTGTTTTTTAAATTGAAATTATGGTAATATTCTTGTTCACAGCTACATAATAAGGCAGCAAAACAAATAAAAGCGATTCCGAGTATGTTTCTATAAGTTTTCATTTGCATATTGATCTCTTTAGTTTTTGATTTACAAAAAAAGGTACTTTCATTATAAAAATGAAGTACCTTTTAGTTATATAGTGTTTAAAACAATCAATCGATTAGATAATCAACATTGCATCTCCATATGTACCAAAACGATACTCTTCTTTTATGGCAATATCATAGGCTTCCATAACTGCATCATATCCTCCAAAAGCGCTCACCATCATCATAAGAGTACTTAATGGCGTGTGAAGATTTGAGACCATACTATTTGCAACTTGAAAGTCATATGGAGGGAAGATAAATTTATTCGTCCAACCTTCGTATGGTTTCAATAGTCCTGTTGTAGAAACAGAAGACTCTAGTGTTCTCATAACCGTAGTTCCTACTGCACAGATTCTTTGCTTGTTTTTCTTCGCATTATTAACCACTTCTACAGCTTTGTCTTCAATCCAAATCTGTTCAGAGTCCATCTTATGTTTTGTAAGATCTTCTACATCTACAGTACGGAAGTTTCCAAGGCCTACATGAAGTGTTACTTCAGCAAAATCAATGCCTTTAATCTCAAGACGTTTCATCAATTCTCTACTGAAGTGTAGGCCCGCAGTAGGAGCAGCTACAGCACCTTCGTGTTTTGCATAGATTGTCTGATATCTATCAGCATCTTCTGCTTCTACTTCTCTGCCAATTAATTTAGGTAGAGGAGTTTCTCCTAGATTGTATAGAGCTTGCTTAAATTCATCGTATGGGCCATCATACAAAAAACGAAGTGTTCTACCACGTGAAGTTGTATTGTCAATCACTTCAGCAACCATAGAGTCATCGTCACCGAAATACAACTTATTTCCAATACGAATTTTACGTGCAGGATCTACCAATACATCCCAAAGTCTCTGTTCTCTATTTAATTCTCTAAGTAAGAAAACTTCAATTTGAGCACCTGTTTTTTCTTTGTTACCATAAAGACGTGCAGGAAACACTTTCGTGTTATTGAAAACCATCACATCTTTGTTATCAAAATAGTCAAGGACATCCTTGAACACTTTATGCTCTATCTTACCGCTCTCTCTATCCAAAACAAGAAGACGAGATTCGTCTCTGTTATATGCAGGATGGGTTGCAATAAGTTCTGTAGGTAATTTGTATTTAAATTTTGACAGCTTCATAGAAGACTCTATTTTTATTTTATGCGTAACGAATTTCTAATCTTTACTAATACTATTTGTTGCTTTCCATGGCACGATCTATCATTTCGCAGAAAGCTTCAATCGTATAAGCATCTTTTACATCAAAATCTCCAACACGTGTTCTTCGAAGTGCTGTGAGATAAGCCCCACTTTCTAGTGCTTTACCAAAGTCACGAGCAAGTGATCTGATATAGGTCCCTTTACCACAGACAACACGTAAAACAAGATGTTGTTCTTTAAAATCTAAAACTTCTATCTCTTTGATAAATATTTTTTTAGACCTTAGTTCTACCTCTTCCCCTTTACGAGCCATATCATAGGCGCGTCGACCATTTACCTTTACGGCAGAGAATATAGGAGGAGTCTGGTCTATTTCTCCTAAAAATTGAGGAATGACAGACTTTATTTTCTCCAAATCTACATGGTCAGTAGGAAAGTGAGCATCTTCTTCAGTCTCTACATCAAAAGATGGTGTTGTGGCACCTAACTTTAGATCCGCAATATACTCTTTCTCTGTACCTTGAATTTGCTCTATTTTTTTTGTTGCCTTACCTGTGCAAAGAACCATAAGTCCTGTTGCCATTGGGTCTAGAGTTCCAGCATGTCCTACTTTTAGTTTTTTTACGCCTAGCAGTCGACACACTTTATATCTTATCTTTCCAACCACATTAAAAGAGGTCCACTCTAATGGTTTGTCAAAAGTAAGCACCTCACCGCCCTTAAAATCAAATGAATCCAATTCTCCCACTCGTACTTTATATATCTGTTTCTGAAATGATTGTTTATAAAAAATAAACGTTTGAAAATCAGCCCACAAAGATAGAAATTAATCCGATAATTGCACAATATATTGCGAAATATATCAGCTTTCCTCTCTTCACAATATTGATCATCCACTTACAAGCTAAGAGTCCTGAAAGAAAAGCTGCAACGAATCCTGTACAAAGAACAGACGTTGAAATCGTTGAACTTGCTGTCAAGTCACCACCCAAAACGTCTAAAAGATTTGCTCCGATAATAGGGGCCAATACCATCAAAAAAGAGAATTTAGCGATAGATTCTTTTTTATCTCCAAGAAGAATTCCAGTAGCAATGGTTGAGCCCGATCTTGATATTCCTGGTACTACAGCCAATGCTTGGGCTATACCAATAATCATTGCATCTTTAAAAGATACTTCCTTGGTATTTTTACGTTTAAAGAAATAGGTGAAAGATAAAAGAAGTGCTGTGATTAGCAACATAGACCCTACAAATACAATATTCCCATCAAAAAGAGATTCGATTGGATCTTTGAAGAAGACTCCAGCGATTCCGATAGGAATCATGGAAATTATAAGTTTGACGATATATTGAGTCTTTTCATCCCATTTTCCTGAGAATAGAGCTAAGATGAGTTCCCAAATATCTTTTCTAAAAACAACAATCGTACTTAGTACTGTTGCACCGTGAACAACAATGGTGAATAGAAGGTTATTCTCTTCCTTGAGTCCAAGAAAATGTCCTCCCAATGCTAAGTGTCCGCTAGAGCTTACTGGTAAGAACTCAGTAAGTCCTTGTAATAAGCCTAGGATTAATGCTTGAATGTGATCCATTATATCTTTTGTTATTTATTTTTCGGTTTGTACATGATGGCATAGATTTCGAATAGAAATCCAAAAAGAACTACCACAGGAGCCAAAGTGATTCGACGAAAACTAAAGATAGACTCATCAAATACATTTGGATCTTCTGACCCACCACCACTCATAAGAATAAAACCGAAGATGATGATACATATTCCTACCAACAACAGTTTGTAATTTACTGGTTCTAGTGCAAATTTTTTATTTTTCTGATCATTCATTCTATGCTTATTTAAAATATTTCTTGATTTTCGTTCTCTTTCATATAGCTATAAAGCTGAAGTCGTGTAGTGATCCATGTCAATCCAATACCAAGGCAGTATATTATGAATGACAAAAACACTCTATCCTCAAGATCTCCCGATATGAGAGATGGGTATAGAAAATTCTTCATTATTGCGACAAATGCAACCAATGTGATAAGTGCTAATGTGGCTCCAATAAAACCTACCCAGCATGCTTCTTCTAGAAAAGGTTTTCTAATAAAACGATTGGATGCCCCTACTAGCCTCATGTTTTTTATCACCCCTTTTTGTGCTTGCATTGAATTCTTGGTTACCACACGCATTAAAGAGATGAATACGATGATAAATATCGTGGCGACGATAAGGGATATGATATAAAGACTCTTAAGATTTCTACGAATAGTTTCCAAAAGTTCTTCCTTGTAGAATATCTGCTGAACAAAACTAAAACCCTCGAGAAAGGATCTTAACATATTGATATCTCCTTCTTTGGCAAAAGAAGCTTCGAGAGAGATGTCTACCATTCTTTGCATAGGATTATATCCAATCACATCAAAAGCATCTTCTCCAAATATTTTCTTTATACTCTCTGCTGCTTTTTCTCTAGATATAATATTGGCTTGTCGTATCTGTTTGGTCTCTTTCCATTCAAGAACAGCCTCCTTCAACACTTCGTCTGAAATATCATCTGAAATTAGAAGTGACATTCCAATCCCTTCGTAAACCTCTTTTGAAGCTTCACGTGCGTTGAAATAGACAACCATAATGAATCCTATCAAGAATAGAATCAATTGATGGCTAAATATCACGGATATATAGCTTCTGAAACGTTTGTTATTTTGACGACCCTTCCCCATCTATAGCATTTTATTTACGCTCTTTTTTATATTCTTTCCATCCAATAACTATGAGTAGAAGCAGTAATAAAATAGATATTACTCCAGAAATATTCTCTCCAATACGGTAGGATTTTGGTTCAAATCTAAAAGTCACATGATGTGTTCCTGCTTCTAGTTTTAGACCACGTAGTAGATAGTTAACACGATAGATATCTACCTCTTTATTTTCCACATATGCTTTCCAACCTTTGGGATAGTATATTTCAGAGAATAGTACCAATCGATTGTGATTACATGTCACCTCATACTTCATCTCATTTGGATCATACTGAGTTAAGGTTACCATCTCCGCTTGCTCTCTAGGCTTAGAGGATATATCCCCAATAGTGGAACGAATATCGTTGTTTGCCACAGCCACATGGGATAGGTCTGCTACACCCAACATTTTCATCTCTTGGTTGTCGTCCTCTATCCAATCCACTTGATCTACAATCCATCCATTACCATACGCCGCCGTGTTGGTCAAAGGCATGGCTTTGGGGTTATAGATAAGGTATTTCATGTTGAGCATATTCAACACTCCCATATTCTTGAAAAGAGAATGAATATCCGCTTCGCTCTTGATCGATGCAAACCCTTTTTGGATACGTTGTATCTCAGGAGTAATTTGGTGTTCGATTAGATCCTGATATCTTCGCATCTTTGCCCCATGGTATCCCCCAATGGAGTTGTGATAGAAGGAGGTGCTTGCATCATTGAAAGTACTTACCGCGATGTTTAGAACACGATAGTCTAGAGATTTGTCTTTTAGAATATATTGATCTGCTTTAGAAGGAGCATAAGGATTTTCTACTTTTCTTCTGCTAACAAATTGACTATTGTTCAGATACTTTTTATCCTGTGGCCACATATCTATTAGAACTACTGCAGCCCAAATGACCAATGCGATCTTATGGTTAATCTTTTTCTTCCATACTGCCCATATTGTTGTCGCTGCAGCCAGTACAAAAAGAAGGCTACGGAAAGCATCTGCTCGAACAATGGAAGCACGGTCCTGCTGTAGTGCCGCAATCCAATTGGAAGGCCATCCTGCGTTTTTTAATTGTCCATCAACACTGCCCACGAAATTCCCTGTAATTGAAGGAATAAGGATAAGTAGAATACAAATACCTCCCAAAGAGGCAACACTATACTTTAAGGCTTTCGATATTTCTTGATCCTTGTAATCTCTTTTTGCTACTTTCCATACAGCAAATGCCCCAAGAATAGCCATCGACAGATTTTGTATGATGACGATGTTTTTTACATCACGGAACTTATTATACATTGGGAAGTAGTTTACCATCAAATCACTCAGAAGGGAGAAGTGTTTTCCCAAAGAGAGTAGAAAAGCCACAAAGATAGTGATCGTCAACCACCATTTCAATCTACCACGAACAAAGAACATTCCAAAGAGTGCCAAGAAGCAGAGTACTGCTCCAAAGTAAAAAGGACCGCTTACAATTGGCTGGCTTCCCCAGTAGAGAGGCACATTGCGACATATTTGTCTTGCGGTTCCTGCTCCTTGTTGTTGCTTTATTGCTTGAAAAAGATTACTCTTTTTATCCAAAGGTTCACTCATTCCTCCTCCTTTTAAACGAGGAATAAATGCAGTAAAAGCTTCTCCTACATCATAGCTGTAGTCGAAGATATAATTGTGTTCTAGACCCTCTTTTTGAACCTTATCATCTGAAACGAGAGTTGATTTCCCCCTTATAGAATAAGGACTGTAATCATATGTTGAGGCTAAGTTCGAACTATTTGCAAGTACTGCTAGTATTGCAAAAATAGAGAGAGCTCCAATATTCTTAAAATATTCCACCCCTTTCTTCTCTTTGAGATGGTAATAGAGTTCTACCAAACCGTAGATCACCACCATTAAGAAAAGGTAATAGGTCATTTGAGGATGACCTGCTTTCAGTTCTAATCCGAGAGCCACCCCTAGGATTGCACTTCCCAGCCATTTTTTCCCTCGAAAGGTGAGTAAGATTCCTGCAAGGACTGGTGCCATATAAGATATCGCAATCGCTTTGGTATTATGTCCTGCTCCTAGTATAATAAAATAGAAGGAGGAAAATCCGAAAGCCAAACTAGCGATCAAGCTGACCCAAGGAGAAACACCACAAACCAACATAAGAAAGAAGAATCCAACAAAAGTTAGGAAAACACTACTGCCAGGAACAGGACCTACTCGCAATAAGTTGTCAATCACAGAGAGTTTATTTCCAGGATAGCGTGTACCACTCAAATAAGATGGCATTCCTCCGAACATGCGATTGTTCCATAATGCCTCTTTGTGGTGTGTCTCTCGATAAGATCGAATCTCTGAGGACATGCCCATATAGGTGTCATGATCATGTTGTTGCAATGCCCTCCCTTCTAAAAGAGGGGAGAAGTAGGTGTAAGTTACAACAAGAAAAATGGCAAGAATACCGACAATGGTACCAACTTTTTTCCAATGGATATCTTTCATACTATTTGTTTCATATAATGGTATTACCAACAAAAATAATGTTTTTATAGTGGATCACCGTGTTTCGTTGTCTATAGTTTCGTATTTTTATGAAAAGGATTCTACTTTTGAACCCAAATTACAAACAAAAACCTTGATTTATTATGGATCTACTTTGTAGTATTTCTATTTTTCAACTATTGATGAAAAATGACAAGATCTATAGGGTGGTGTAACTGAGATATATGGGGATAATTGAAAAACAAACTATCAAAGGCTCTTTTTGGTCTTTCTTTGGTGCATTTGTTGCCTTCCTAAATGTGACCATATTGATGCCACGCCTTCTCTCTACTTCTCAAGTGGGTTTGGTTAACGTATTGGTTGCGATAGCCACTATCTGTGCGCAGTTTGCATCCTTAGGGATGGATGCGGTAACCACCCGACTGTTTCCATATTTTCGATCTAAAGAGTACAAACATCATGGATACCCTTTCCTAATGTTGATGGTAGGGGTCATTGGGTTCTTTTTATGGCTCTTTCTAATGAAGGTAGGTGTCGAACAGAGGCTCATTTCTCATAATGAAGCCAACTCACCTCTGCTTGTAGGCTACATTCATTATGTAGTCCCACTAGTCTTTTTTCTACTCTTTTTTAATGCTTTTGATGTACTCTATCGACTACTCTTCAATGCTGTGATAGGCACTTTTCTGAAAGAGGTGGTTGTTCGAGTTTTGAACCTAATACTGCTTTTTATCTATTTCTGTGGCATACTAACTTTCGACCAATTCCTATTCATATATGTAGCCATTCTAGGAGTACCATTGATTGCTATACTCTATCAGTTAATCAAACGAGAAGGGATCTCTTTTCGTCCAAACCTTCAGTTTCTTACTCCAAAACTTACCAAGGAGATGCGATGGGTTGCTCTTTTTGGCATTATATCTGGATTTAGTGGAATTGCGATAGTGAATATCGATAAATATATGGTGACCTCCTATCTAGGGCTCTCTCAAAATGGTATCTATTCCATTGCATTCTATTTTGGAACGATGGTTCTTCTTCCTGCTAGAGCCTTGAAAAAGATTGGCGCTTCAGTGATCTCCGAAGCGTGGCGTAACAATGATATAAAGCTCATAGAGAAGACCTACCAAAATAGCGCACTCTATCAGTATATTATGGGTGCTATTCTTTATGGAGGTATTCTTATTAATTTAAAGAATATCGAACAGATATTACCTGAGGAATATTCTTCGGGAGTATTGGTTATTGTTATTATTGGCTTCTCCAATCTCTTAGAGATGATCTCAGGTCAGGGGGCTGTTCTTTTAGCCAACTCTCATAAATATAGAGTGCAGGCTTTTTTTCAACTGCTCTTAATGGTGCTAGTTATTGTGACCAATGCCCAACTTATCCCAATATTGGGTATTGAGGGAGCCGCCATGGCAACCCTAATATCTAATCTAATTGTGCTGTTGCTTCGAGGCGTTTACATCTATCGACGTTGGCAAGTTCAGCCTATTCAATGGAAACTAATCCGTGTTATCTTTAGTTCTACTTGTGCCACTGCTTTAGTCTTATGTATCCCGTATCCATTGCTAACCCATTGGCTCGGAGATATTGTTGTTCGTTCTTCTATCTTTCTCCTGTTGATGGGAATTGCCAACTACAAAACTATTAGGAGATGGTGGGAGGAGAAGCGTAGGGGGTAAATGAATGTTACCTAAGGATGAAGTTGTTTTTCAAATAGTGCCCGTTTAATCTCTGCAACCACTCGTAGAGAGGACTTGGTATCCACAAAGTCATATAGTTCATTGCATAGCGTTTGTCTCTCTTTTTGATCTCTTTCTGGATGGTTTAAGCCACTTTCTAATGCTTCAAGAAGAGAGACTTGACTATCCACAATATCTCCTGTGGTCATTTTGCTGTAAGGGAACAGAAACCCAACCTGTTCCTCGTATTCTTTATAATCATAAGGGATAAATACAATAGGACGGTCTATGGGTAGAAAATCTGTTACGATGGCCGAGAAGTCAGATATCAGAAGATCAAACTGTGGTAAAATCTCCACTGCATCTGCTTCAAAGTCTTGGTTGACCATTCTAAAAGGCCCCTCCATATCCAACTGATCAAAGAAGGATTTGTTGAGGTGTAGATCCTCCTTGTGCACTCTAAAGTAAAGGATTGCATGGTGTGTATCTAACCACTTTTTTAACGCTGTGAGGTCGAAATCCTCAAAGGGAAAGAAATCGGTCTTTCCATAAGCGCGCCATGTTGGTGCATATAGGATTGCACTTCGATCCCCTTTTTTAATATCTGTTTGTACTGAAGATGGTTGTTGCATTAACTCTACCAATCTATCTGTGCGTGGCATCCCCGTTATCCATGTCTCTTCTATGGAAATATTGTGTGCGTGACATAGGGTCTCGGATTCGGGCTTTCCACTACACAAAGCATGACTATATTGTTGTAGAAGGAGATGGTTTCCATAGTGTTGATATTTAGGAACCAGTCTGCTAAGTGCTTTGACAGGAATTCCATGTCCCATAAAGGTGATCTCCTGCCAGCGAGGAGAGATAAAATAGGGAAACATCTCAATGAAACTACTTCCATAAGAGAATATAACGAACGGTGCCGTAAGAAAGAAGATGAGTGCTTTGATAGATAACATTGGCATCACTTGGTAACCTGCCTCTATCATCTCTTTTCTGACTGACTCGTGTTTCACAATATATCCTACATCCAAATCCTTTTCCTCGGATAACACAGGTGCTAATGCTTTGGTATTATCAAAAAAATGTTTCTCTATGATCATGACCACCACTCGATTCCTTCTTTTGATAGAGAATGTGTGGAGGATTATATATAGGGTCCAAAGACAGGGACGAACGACTCCTATTTGAATCCAGTTCTTTATCTGCTTTGTAAGTTTTATCTCTGCTTTTAGTCTCATATACTTATGAACAAATATTATGTAATAGCTCCGACAACTTCTCCATCTGGCAAGATACATCATATTGCATCACATTGGTTGCAGGTTCGGGATTTTCTCCTCTTCTCCAATCCTGATATCTTTTAAGGATAAAAGCTTTTATTCCTTGGTGATCCTTATAGTCGAACGTTTGACCAGCATTGCAGTGCTCTATAATCTCCGAAACATCTGTTTTTTTAGGTCCCAAACAAAGTATCGGATTCCCCGTTCTTAGATTCTCATATAGCTTGCCAGGGATACGACCTCTTACATTATCTGCTTTGTTGAGTGGAAGAAGTAAAATGGATGCATCCATATTATATTGAAGTGCTTCATGTTTTTCTACATTACCAGTATAGGTGGTATGAGGATCTAGCTCTAACTTCGAGATCTCTTCTTTAACTCCAACATCTACGACTCCTGCAAAGAGAAGTTCAAGATGATTCTTGAAAACAGGATTCTCTTGACAAATTTCTGCGATCACTTTTAGGAGAGTCGATGGTGCACGATCATAGCCTAATATACCAGCATGAACAATACGAAACATATCTCTGTGAGAGTCAAGTCCTGAAAGTTCACTCTCTTCGTAACCCAATAGAAGAGGGATGACATGTTTAGCCCCGATCTGCTCTAAATCTTTTGCCCAACTAGGACTTGCGATGGTAATTGCAGAAGCTCCTTCGAATAACTTTTGTTCCATCGCTCGATGTTTGCGATCTGCCCACTTCGATATTTTAAGCATCTGATAATAGTCGACCTGAGTCCAAGGGTCTTGAAAATCGACAAGCAGAGGCGTTTGGGTTGCTTTACTTACACCCAAACCGATCATGTTGCTACTGTGTGGTGGGCCCGTAGAGATAATCACATCCACCGGTCTCTTCTCTAGGTGTGTGGTTAATCGTTTGACAGAAGGAGCAATCCAGTATTTTCTAGCATCGGGTATAAATAGATTTCCTCGTATCCATATCGACAACCGATCTTTCCACGAAAATTTACGATCTCGAACATAGACGGGGTTGGCACTATCCTCTTTCTTGCGTCCTGCGAATCTTTTAAAAAGTTTGTACGGTTCCCATATCTTCCCCTCTATCACTTGGACTCCATCAGGAATTTCTGTTCCATAATCAAGACTTGGATAGAACGCATCTTTGGCAGTGTATACCGTCACATCCCATCCCAAACGTTGAAGATGTTTTGCCATCATTAAGGGACGAAATATTGCCACCCCTCCACACGGTGGCCAATAGTAGGAGATAAGAAGTACGCGCTTTTGTTTTGCCATGATTCACTCGATGATATGGTGTTTCTAACAAATTTAAATAAACTTATAGAGCACCCCAACACTCTTGGTGAATATCTTTTGCTTTACTCTAAATAATCTACCTCTAACAGACTTATATGATGTGTGTTTTATAAGTTATAAACATGTTGAAAAAATGAATGTATAAATGTTATTGAAATTACCATTGCTTAGGGACTATATTATGTTTTAGTTAATCAATTATGTGCAGTTTGACGATCCAAGTCTCAATTCTTGCCTTGCAATAGTGATAAACTCTTATAACAACTTTATTGAACGCTATTGAGTGTCTAATGATTTTATTAGGGGGGAGAAATATTGAGGGTTGTAGTTCATGGATAGGTTCTATTATTAACAAATATAAGAACTTGAATCCTAGTTAACAGATATATTTATTATATTGTAATAGGCTTGTTTTATTATTGTAGTATTTGATGAATAAATAATATATCTAACTGATAAAAAACAGTATAGATAATTATATCTAAGTGAGTCCAATATTTTGAAATGTATATATATATATATATATTTCAAAATATTAGAGCAATAAAGCTCTAGCTAACTTTTAAATTATATTTGTTATGAAAAAGAAATTTTTGGTTTCCCTTGTTGCCATTATTTTATTGGCAGTACCTGCTTTTGCTGCCATGACAGTTTATGTCGATTGTGGGGATGGAACAGGAATGTATACTTTAATTGAAGGCTCTACAGAAAAAGAGCATAAAGCAAATATTGAAGAGGCTAAAGAAGCGATTTGTGGTTCTTCTGAAGAAATACAAGCAGCCCCTGTAGCTGCTCAAAAAGCGTAGCCTGGGGAGGATTCCTTACAAAAATACCTCGGGGTGAATTTATCCACTCTGAGGTAAACAATAAATGTCATTAAAAACCTAAACTATAATGAAAAAACTCCTACCCTTACTACTTTTTCTGTTGATCCCCGGCTTTCTAAGTGCGAAGAATTATACGGTAATTGATACCACGAAGGTTTCATTCTATTACGACTATACCTTCGTAAAAGATACTACAAATATGACAGAATTACGTCATGATGATATGGTTCTACAGGTAGGATCTCGTTTTGCTCGTTTTAGCCATAATTTTCAAGTTGAATTAGATTCCGCATGTTATATTTATCGGGATTATACCTTCGAAGAGCGATATAAATATATCAAGGATGTCTTTACGCTTCAGGGGCCATCTAAATATAGTTTTTATACGTTATATAAAGATTATCCTCGCAAGAGAGAATATTCGATGGATTTTTATATCAATAAAAATAATATTCGGATTTCTGAACCTATGGTTCAGGGGTGGAACATAGAGGAGAATCAAGATACGACGATTATGGGGCACTCTTGCAGTTTGGCTACTTGTCACTATGCGGGACGCGATTATCGTGCATGGTATACATTGGATATCCCTATAAGCATGGGACCTTATAAGTTTGATGGACTTCCCGGTTTGGTTATGCGAGTGGAAGACACGAAGAAACAGCATGTTTTTCAGTTATATAAAATAGAGAAACGAAAACGTAAGATGTTCTATGTAGAACATGATAAAGAGATAAAAGCAAATCCGGAGGATCTATGTGGTATCTTTCGTAATAATATTCAAAAACGTTATCGAGAAATAACAGGAGGGAAAAAAGTGCAGTTTGACGATCCAAGTCTCAATTCTCGCCTTGCAATAGTAATAAATTCCTACAACAATTTTATTGAACGCTATTGAGAGTCTAAAGATTCTATTTGAGGAGAAATGTTGAAGATTGTAGTTGATCGATAGATCCTATCTTTTACAAGTCGAAGTATTCTGGTGGGGATTAACAAAAGTATTTATTATATTGGTAAGGGCTTTCTATTTGCTATATGTGATAAGTCAGGTATTATTATATCTATTTGATACATATATTGTAATAGTAGTTTGAAAAAGTTAAACGATTGTTTTGCCATGTAGATATATATATATATTTAAATTTATTAGAGCAATAAGGCTCTAGCTAACTTTTAGATTATATTTGTTATGAAAAAGAAATTTTTGGTTTCCCTTGTTGCCATTATTTTATTGGCAGGACCAGCTTTTGCTGCAATTACTGTTTATATCGACTGTGGAGATGGTGATGGGATGTATACTCTTGTTGAGGGTTCAACACCTGAAGAATATGCTAAAAACTTGGAAGGGGCAAAGAAAGCTATTTGTGGTGCAATAAAAATGAAAAAAGCTCCTGATGCTCTAGTAAAAGAGGACTAGGCAGTCAAATTGAACTAATTTAATCCTAGAGGAAAACTTTCCTCTAGGATTAATAAAAGAATAAACTAAACCTAAGATATAATGAAAAAACAGCTATTCTTTTTTATAATCTTAACGATATCAAACTCTTTGAAAGCAAAGGATATTGTCATTATTGATACAACAAAAGTTTCCTTCTATTATGACTATACTTTTGTAAAAGACACGAATAATATCACAGAATTAAGTCATGACGATATGGTCTTACAGGTTGGATCCCATTGTGCTCGTTTTAGTCATTTATTTGAAGTCGAGTTGGATTCTGCTTGCTATAAGTATAGGGATTACACCTTTGAAGAACAGTATAAGTATATTAAAGATGTGTTCACATTAACCTGTCCATCCAAATTTAGTTATTATAGGTTATATAAGAATTATCCGAAAGTAAGGGAGTACTCAATGGAGTTCTTGTCTAATAAAAGTTTTATTCGAACACAGGAGCCTATGGATAAGATTTGGAGCTTAGAGGAAGCAAAAGATACGACGATTATGGGGCACTCTTGCAGTTTGGCCACTTGTCACTATGCGGGACGTGATTATCGGGCATGGTACACGTTGGATATCCCAATCAGTTTTGGGCCTTATAAATTTGACGGATTGCCCGGATTGGTCATGCGAGTGGAAGACAGCGAGAAGCAGCATGTGTTTCAGCTATATAAAATAGGAAAACGAAAACGTAAAATGTTTTATGTAGAACAGGATAATGAGATTAAAGCAAATCCCGAAGAACTTTGTGGTATTTTTCGAAACAATATTCAACAGCGTTATCGTCAAGTTACAGGTGGTAAGAAATTGCAATTCGACGATCCCAGTATGAATGCACGACTTGCCAATTACGTTATCTCTTATAACAACTTTATTGAACGCTATTGATAACCTAAAGATTTTTATTTGAGGAGAAATGTTTAAGATTGTAGTTCGTCGATAGATCCGATCTTTTACAAGTCGAAGTATTTTGACGTGGATTAACAAAAGTATTTATTATATTGGTAAGGGCTTTCTATTTGCTATATGTGATAAGTCAGGTGTTATTATATCTATTTGATAGATATATTGTAATAGTAGTTTGAAAAAGTTAAACGATTGTTTTGTCATGTATATATATTTAAATTTATTAGAGCAATAAAGCTCTAGCTAACTTTTAAATTATATTTGTTATGAAAAAGAAATTTTTGGTTTCCCTTGTTGCCATTATTCTATTTGCAGGACCAGCTTTTGCTACCATGACGGAATGGATCGATTGTGGAGATGGAATAGGAATGTTTTGCTTGATTGAAGGAACAACCGCAGCAGAGCATGAAAAGAATAGGGAAGAAGCAGAAAAAGCGATTTGTGGTGCAATAAAAAAGAAAGAAGCTCCTGAAACTCCTGAAAATGTGGATTAGGTCGTTAAATTGAACTAATTTATCTCATAGAGGAAAATCTTCCTCTATGATTTTAAAAAATAAACCTAAGATATAATGAAAAAACTACTACCCTTACTACTATTCTTTATGATGATCGGCACATTGAAAGCTGATGATTACACCATTATCGATACAACAAAAGTTTCCTTTTATTATGATTATACTTTTGTAAGAGACACTAATAATATAACAGATATCGATCATGACGATATGGTTCTTCAGGTTGGAAGTCATTGTGCTCGTTTTAGCCACACTTCTCAAGTTGAGTTAGACTCTGCAACTTATATTTATAGGGATTACACCTTCGAAGAGCAGTATAAATATATAAAGGATATATTGGCTCTACCATCTTCTTCTAAATATAGTTCGTATACGTTATGTAAAGGGTATCCTAAAAAGGATGAATACTCCATACATTTCTATATCAATAAAAAATTTCTTCGAATTGTAGAACCTATATTTACGAGTTGGAATTTAGAGGAAGCAAAAGATACTACGATAATGGGACACCCGTGTAGCTTGGCTACTTGTAACTATGCGGGACGTGATTATCGGGCGTGGTATACGTTGGATATTCCAATCAGTTTTGGTCCTTATAAATTTGACGGATTGCCTGGATTGGTCATGCGAGTGGAAGATACGAAGAAACAGCATGTTTTTCAGCTATATAAAATAGAGAAACGAAAACGTAAGATGTTTTATGTGGAGTATGATAACCAGATTAAAGTAAATCCCGAAGCACTTTGTGGTGTTTTTAGAAATAATATACAACAGCGTTATAGGCAAACTACAGGTGGAAAGAAATTACAGTTTGACGATCCCAGTATGAATGCACGAATTGCCAATTATATTATCTCTCATAACAACTTTATTGAACGCTATTGATAACCTAAAGATATTAGAAAAATCTTTGAAGTTGATCTCATTTATTCGTAGTCAAGTATAATCTACTTAACCCCAAAAATCTAAATCCTATGAAGAATTTCGTATATGTTATATTATTATGGATATCATACTGCCCCATAATGGCACAAGAGTATACTATTATCGATACAACCAAGGTCAACTTCTATTATGACTATACTTTTGTAAGAGATACAACAGATCTAACTCTTAAAAGTCATGATGATATGGTGTTACAGGTAGGCGAAAAATATGCCCGTTTTAGTCATACCACAGATGTTGAAGTCGACTCAGCACTCTATCTTTATCGGGACTACACTTTTCACGAGCAACTTAAGTTGGCAAATGATGTTTTTCAATTACCTGGAACCTCAAAATATAGTTTCTATCGATTATATAAAAACTATCCTAAAAAGAGTCAGTATTCCATGGATTTTTATTCCAATAAAAGTCATATTCGAATTGCTGAACCAATATTTCAGAGTTGGAATTTAGAGGAAGCGCAAGACACCACGATTATGGGCTATCGATGTAGTATGGCTACTTGTCACTATGCGGGACGCGATTATCGGGCGTGGTATACGTTGGATATCCCTATTAGTATGGGGCCTTATAAGTTTGATGGACTTCCCGGTTTGGTGGTGCGTGTCGAAGACAGTGAAAAGCAGCATGTGTTTCAGCTATATAAAATTGGCAAACGTAAGCGTAAGATCTTCTATGTAAAAAATGACAAAGAGATAAAAGCGTGTTCTGAGGAGCTTAGTAAGATATTTTACCAAGGATTACAGACTCGTTATCGTTCTGTCACAGGGGGGAAAGTTTTTCAATTTGATGATCAAAGTTATAATGCCAAAATTGGGAGATATATTCTATCTCATAACAACTTTATTGAGCGTTACTAAATATCTGTGTGCCCCTCAGAGTTTGTGGGTGTCTATGAATGGATACCCTAACTCCTAAAGAATCTATTAAAACAATAAACCAACCAAATGAAGTACTTTCCTCTCTTACTATTTCTATTGTTCTCTCTCTATGGCACCGCACAAAATAAAATTTCGGGACATCTCTTTTGCGAAAAGAGTAACGATCTTTTTGGGATTGTGGTGACCATGCATCCTGATAGTCTAAGCAAAAAGACATTGGCATACTGTGTTAGTGACGAAAAGGGGGATTTTAAGTTAAGTTATAAGGGAGAGGTAGACCATCAGGTTTTGCGCTTCAGGTCTCTTGCTTTTCATGATACACTCGTTGCGATTGCTTCGCCTGTAAAGCCTTTAAATATTCAAATGTATTTGGAGAAGATGGATATTGAAGAGGTCAATGTTCGAGGCGAACCTGTCGTGCAATATGGCGATACTACGAGCTTTCTTGCGAGTTCTTTTGTCCAGAGAAAAGATTTCTCTATTGCGGATGCCATTAAACGGATGCCTGGGTTAGAGGTGACAGGAGATGGAGAAGTACTCTACCAAGGTGCACCCATTGAGAAGTTCTACGTGGAGGGGTTAGATTTGATGGGCAAAGGTTATGGAACCGTGACGAAGAATCTTCCTCATAAAAGTGTTTCGTCGGTACAGGTCCTGCACAACCATCAAACGATGAAGATGATGGAGGATAAAGTGACCACCAATGCGACCTCGTTGAATATAAAACTCAAAAGAGCGGTGACTGTAACAGGTAGCGGCTCTGTGGGGATGGGATATAAACCACTATCTCACTATCTCAATCTTACCCCAATGACCTTTACCAAGAAGTACCAGATGGTCAACTCATTTCAGATGAATAATATTGGAGATCGACTTGAGAAGCAAGCAGACATGGAAAGTGCTGCGAGGGGGGGGACAGGTTCTGTGAGTCGTTACCATTCGAAACTGAATATTCCAAGCTATGCAGTCCCGATGATTTCAGAATCTCGATATTTAGACAACAACGACTATTATGCAAGTGCCAATGGCCTATATAATCTAAAAAATGGATCGGTATTAAAGATCAATGGAAAGTTTCTTGATTCCGAGATACAGAGTGAAAAGGCTTCCCAAACCAAATATATGCTAGACAATAACCCTTATCGCATCAATGAATCGTTTCAAAGTACCCAAAAAAGACGAATGGGCAATCTGAACTTAACGCTCTCTCGCAACTTAAAATCTATGTATCTAGAGAATGTTTTAGGATATGTACAGTATTGGGATAAAGGATCTTCGACCATCACCTCTGATTCGGTTCAAACGTTGTCCTTAAGTACTCCCCACAAGAGCGTTTACAATCTTCTTCATATTGCGATACCCATAGGCGATAGTTTCTTAGATTTCAACTCCACTATCGACTTAGACGAGACTTCCGAGTCCCTATCTTTTGAGCCTACCGTCTTTCAAGACCTTCTTCAAGACCAGAGTAATCTTTCTGTGGCACGACAGGAGGTCTATACTCGCTCGGCAAAGATGAGCGCACAGGTGAAGTTTGGTCATAAAAAGAGTCGTATGCTTTATGAGGGAGTGGTGGGAGCCTCATTGAATGCCGATTGGAGTAGTACAGATATGTATTCGCATCAAGCCAAAATTGATGCATTCGGATATTCCAATGACTTAAACACGAAGAATGCCAATGGCTACCTTATGCCAAGATTCACCTATGAACACAAGGGCATAAAGCTGATGTTCTCTTCTCCAATTTATCGTAAATGGATATCCATCGATGATCGTATCTATGAAGGCTCTTTAGACAAACAGCTTTGGTTGTGGTCCCCTTTATTGAGCTCTGATCTTCAGTTAGGTTCATTCACTACCATGATTGCTAGCTTACAAGAACAACGTAGTATTAACTCTCCCAATGGGCTATTAAAGGGGAATATTGTCTATAGTCATCGTTCTATGCAGAGCAACCAGAGTGATTTGTACAAGAAGCGTAGCCGCAACTATCGATTAGAGTTTAAATATGACCAACCATTGAAAGGATATAATGCCTATATTCGAGGTTACTACAATCATCGTTTCAATGACTATATCAGTGATATAGACCAGCGTTCTCCTGGAGTCTTTTCAAGCAAGATGGTGGCAAAAGAGAATGAACCGATCTTATGGGGAGGAAGTAGTGAATTCGGATACTATTGGTTGGGACAGCAGACCAATATTGCGGTTGGTGCAGATTTCCTTGCCCAAACAAACTATTATCTTTCACAGAATGAGTTGAGGCAGTCCGATTTTTCCACCGCTACGGTAAACTTTCAGTTGGGAATAGGGAAATGGACTGGTATAGGGTTAGATTATATAGGCAAGTATACCATAGGAGTTCAAGAGATGATGGGAGCGAAGAGTACTTTTAGACAGCAAAACCATAAGGGTACTGTCAGTTTTTATCCTTCGGATAATCAATGGTTCACAGGTATTGTAGAGTACACCACTCTAGATTCTGAGGGACACCCATTTCAACAAGCGCTGTTTACAGATATTATCTATACTTGGAGCCCTAAAGGTCGTTTTCGATTCTCATTGAATGTGAACAACCTTTTTGATGTAAAATCATTTGATACAGTTCAACAAAGTGACTATTATACAGGAACCACCTCTTATCAATTAAGACCACGCTGTTTTATTTTAAAGATATCAGCCAGTATGGGGAGATCGGGCAAATAAGAACAAAGGCTCTTAGACACCCTTTTATGTGGGAGTCTAAGAGCCAGTAGTCTTTTTAAAATGTACTTCTTTAGAAAATAGGGATCTTCAGCCCAAGTTGAACAGAACGTCCCATATTAAGTAGTCCCAAATCTTTATATCTCGATAGGTGACTTGTATAAGCTTTGTCAAAAAGATTGTTTACAGAAAGATCCAACTGGAAATCTCTATGTAACCAATGGATCGTTCCTTTGGCTCCTAAGTTGACCAGACCATAGCCATCAGTAGGTGTTTCGTATGCAGCCACACGATCTTGTTTGAAGGTGTAGTTATAAGCAACAAATAGGTTTAGTTCTACCGTTGATTTCGTAGGAATATCAAAAGCGAGCTTGTTGTTAATACTCGTTGCGGGGGTCAGTGCAATATAATCTCCTTCATCGTCTTTGCTATAAACCATACTCAAGTCCGAGTTAAAGTGTAGCCAGTGCATGCTATGAGGGTGATAGTGTATTCCAGCTTCTCCACCCCAAAGGGTAGCATTGCTCTGCTCGTATTGATAGACAGGTAGCCCCTCCTTTTCTTGCCCTGTTGGAGTCAGATAGATATAATCTTGAATACGATTCACAAAAGGGTTTGCATACCATCCGAAATGATCGTTTTGTTGTGATACTGCTACATCAAATTGGTATGCCTGTTCTTTCTCTAAGTTCGGGTTGCCAATCTCATAACGATTCGCAGATGGATGTGATCCGTTACTTGCCAACTCATAAATATTTGGTGCTCTGTAACCTGAAGAAAAGTTCGTTTTAATAGACATATTATCGCTAGGACTCCAGTGTACTCCAGCAGATAGTGTTGCAGCACCATCTGTTCTCTGTTGGTGTGTCCCATCATCTAACTTGCTATCCATATGTTGAACATCGTAACGAAGCCCACCAAGTAACGATACTCTATCGCTCACTCCCCAATGATAGGTTGAGAAGAGTCCTATATTTTTGGTGATGGTATTAGGGATTAATGTCTCTTCGGATAGATTTTCATTATTCTGATACATTCCTTGAGATCCAATGATCCACTCATTGACACCTCCGTAAGACTTAACCCATTGGGCATTGTAGGTGTAGGTCTGCAGTTTCATATCCAATCCTACATGTTCCTCGTCCTCATGGTGCTCTCCTTCGTGCTCTTCTTCATGATGCTCTTCTTCTGCTTCGTGTCCATGCTCATGCTCTTCTTCTCCTTCTATCTCTTGGCGATGGTTGAGTACATACCCTAAATTCAATTTAATCTTAGAAGTAGGAAGATAGAAGATGTTTTCACTACTCACTACATCAGTTCTAATTGGTTGATAAGGCGCAGTCATCTCTCTTCCTCTCTCTCCCCCAGTGGCTCCATCCTCATTGATGCCATACTGTTCATATAGGTGATCGTAGGTGAGACTTGAAGACCACTTCTTGCTTCTATAACCAATCTTACCTGTTACGTCATAGGTATTGAAGCGTGTGTTGTTTACAACATTTCCATTTCCATCTGTATAGTCTTCGTGATTTCTTTGACTACCGCTCAGGTTAAAACTCCACTTCTCTCCACTCCAATAAGCCTTCCCATAGCTATCTATCCCTCTTGTGTTGGCATTATAACTTGAACCAACCTCTACCTTCATGGTGTCGCTTGAAACAAAACGATCGTCTACCAAATAGAGAACCCCTCCGAGTGCATCGCTACCATAAAGTAAACTAGCAGGGCCTTTGATCACTTCGATATTCTCTATACCAGTAGCATCGACTCCCAAGCCGTGTTCAGCACCCCATTGCTGGTTTTCTAATCGGATACCATGGGTGTAAGTTGCGATTCTTGTTCCAGATAGACCTCTAATAGTTGGTTTTCCAATGGCGGCCCCTGTGGTTACTTGTGTTACCCCAGGAATACTAGCAATCGTTTCAGATAGCGAGTTTTGTATGGATGCATCTTTCATTTTAAGCAGTGCCACATTCATCACCTCCTGCTTCTGTAGTACAGGAGTAGATCCAGACACCACTACTTCGTCAATTTTAAGATGAGAAGGTTTCAATACGATCTGATCCGTTGATTTTAGATTCTTAACCCAAACAATTTGTGTCTCAAATCCAATAGAAGCTACTTGAAGTTTGCTGTTCTCTGTGTTGGTAGGAAGTGTAATAACCCCCTCTTTATCTGTGACAAAGCCTTGTTGGTTGTCTGCATTATAAAGTGTGGCAAAAGGAATCCCTTTTTGGTCTTCCTGTGATATGATGGTGATGTTTTTTTGAGCGTACAAGGCTGGGACCATTGTTAAAATGGTCAAGATAGTTAAAAATACACTTTTCATTTTGAGTGAATTTTATGTGATTACAATGATTGTTTAAAAAATAATGTATGTAATCTACATAGGAGGACCTCGATGAAAACGATTCAGATGAATCGATATAACAGACTTCGCAGGAATTCCATCTATCCACAGAATCCTTCTGCTCTCTATGTTTTCTGTAAGAGATAAGAGGGTTGGGGTAATTTGTGGAGGAAAGTGTTTGAACCAATCACAGAGATATTCCTTGCTTCCCCATGATGGAGTATTGGAATGAGGTGACGTGTGATGGGTGCATACATGCGTCTGATTTGTCTCCTGCTGTTGGCTTCGGTGAAAGTGGGTGTGAGAAATAAAAGCAATAACAAATGAGAATAAGTAGAGACACAAAGCCCCTATACTTCTCCTTTTATTATTACTGTTTTTTCGTAGCCACATACCTTATAGGATTATTAAAGACAAAAATAACGATAAAATTGTCTTTTATGTAATCTTAATAACATTATTTACTCTTCTATATAATAATCGAGAGAGAGGAAGATAAAAACGGGAGATATTCACCTGTTGTCTGTCTCTTAAACAGGTGAAAAATCTCCCTTATTGCCAAACATAGTTGGCAATATCTTTATTATGTTGTATTTACCGCTACTCCCATTATATGGGCTTTATTCGAAGTGAAATCGATTGTTCAATTTTTTTTAAAAATAGAGTCTCTATTGTTCTAAATAAGCCATGATCTTTATTTCTGCTCAAAGGAAAAGTTTTATGTTATAAAATACAAACCGTTCAAGGATATTAAATGACTATTTTATAAATAAACAACATTTTTCGTGTCTCCCAATGATTTGTTTTTTTTGGTAAATAGATCTTAATGATGTCCATATTTACATAATTGTTTGACTTTTTTGGGATATTGTATGAATAATGCAGTTGTCTTGAGTTATGTTTAATACAATCTCCTTTTTATCTATATTATATGGTAGTTCAGAGTATTACCATGTCTGATAAAATATAGGTTGTTTTATTTCGTATAGGCTGAAACTTTGTTGTTTCGGTGGTCTCAGATTGAATGTCGACTGACCAAATAGTCTGAGCGATTTTTATTGACTATCGAATGTTAGAATAAGTTGTTCTAGTTATAAAATCATTGTGTGGCTATCTATATTATACGAGAAGATATTGGTGGGGTTATAAAAAAAATTGCTTATAGCAAACGTTGCAGTCTTGTCTAACATAAACAGAACCGCAGAATCTGACGATAGTAATTACAACCACAACCCCGTTGATACATGGCGCTGACTTGCCTAGGAGAATCAGAACTATTCCAAACATAACTACAATTTTAGGATCTTTCTTTTGAAGAGTTATCCTTACGATCGATCGCATGATATTAGACAAGGGAGTGCCTTGTCTATACGATTGAAACAATATCTTTAGTATCAGTTGGTTGTGTGTTTTAACCCTTCGACAAGCTCAGGGACCTTTCCTCAATATTACAGGTTACCGAACTTATCGAAGGCCAGTAAACCAATTCGCATATCAATCTACAATCAGATGTAGCAAGATTTCATAACCACAATATCGTATCCGAGCCGTAGAGATAAAGGAATAACAAGGTACTGCCTGTTCTAACGTAGGCAGAACCATTAAAATATAAACAGAATCGCAGAGACGACAGTAATTGCAACCACAATATCGTATCCGAGTCATAGATACAACATCCCAAACAGAATCGAAATATCATATCCAAAAAAACGTACTGTTCTCAATATTCGATCCTATTTCATGACCACAAAACACATCTATAATTTACAGTGTTTTTATTGATATAAAAAAAGCCTTATTAGCGTAGCACGCTAATAAGGCTTTAGGTTTTTATGGAAAATATAATGGGTTTACATTATTTTTCGTTAGAGTAAGAATAAGGGAAGTCGGATGTCTTTGTTCCCCTCTTCTTGTTGGCTTTTTCGCTCATCTGAAGCTTCAAAGTACCCCCTTTGGTGATCTGTTTGTGTGTAAGGTATGTCTTTGTATATTGCTTCCCGTTTAGGGTCGCATTTTTGATATAGACATTCTTATGGCTGTTGTTTCCAGCTTCTATCACAAACTTGTTCCCGTTTTCAAGAGTCATGGTGATCTTCTTGAATAGAGGAGATCCCATTGCATACTCACCAGTACCAGGAGCCACTGGATAGAATCCCATCGCAGAGAAGACATACCAAGCAGAAGTCTGCCCATTGTCTTCATCACCACAAAGTCCATCAGCATTTGGAGTATACAACTTGTCCATTACATTTCTTGTCCAATATTGTGCTTTCCAAGGCTGTCCTAGCCAGTTGTAAAGATAGATTGCATGCTGTATAGGTTGGTTCCCATGTGCATACTGTCCCATATCTGCGATCAACATCTCTGTAATCTCATGAATTTGGAATCCATAGTACGACTCATCAAAAGTAGGAGCAGAGGTAAATACTTGATCTAGTTTATCTGCCATCTTATCTCTACCTCCATAAAGTGTAGCCAATCCTTCTGGGTCGTGGAAAACAGACCATGTATAGTGCCATGCAGATCCTTCAGTAAATGCATCCCCCCATTTATCAGGACGTGCTCCAGACCATGATCCATCTCTGTTTTTACCAGACATAAATCCAGTACTTGCATCGAATAGATTCTTATAGTTATCTGCTCTCTTTGCAAAAAGATCAATCTGATCTTGAGGTTTTTTCAATGCCTTACTCAATTCGTAAATACACCAGTCATCATAAGCATATTCTAATGTACGAGCTGCATTCTCATTTACTCCAGAATCGTAAGGTACATACCCATACTTGTTGTAATCCTCTGCACCATAACGACCAACAGAGTTTAACGGTCCTTTACTCTTCGTGTTCTTAATGATTGCTTCGTAAAGTGTTTCGATATCATATCCACGGATTCCTTTTAGATAAGCATCTGCAATAAGAGAAGCTGAGTTTGAGCCAATCATACAGTCACGGTGACCTGGACTAGCCCATTCAGGAAGCCAACCACTCTCTTTGTATGTATTCACCAAACCAGCCATAATGTGGCTATCTAGTTCTGGATACATCAAAGTAAAGAATGGGAAGACTGCTCTAAAGGTATCCCAGAATCCGTTGTCTGTAAACATATATCCTTTTTCTACTTTGCCGTTATAAGGGCTATAGTGTACAATCTCTTTTTTGCCATTGATCTCATAGAATTTACGAGGGAACAACATCGTTCTGTAAAGGGCAGTATAGAATGTGCGATATTGGTCTTTAGTACCTCCCTCTACTTGTATTTTAGAAAGCTCTTTGTTCCAAGCTGCAGTAGCCTTTGCATGGGTCTTATCGAAACTGTCGTTTCCAACCTCTTGCTTCAAGTTGCGTTCAGCCTGCTCTAAGCTAATAAAAGAGGAAGCCACGCGTGCATGAATCTTCTCGCCTGCTTTGGTTTCAAAGGTAAGCACCGCACCCACATGATAGCCTTCTGCCTCTTTGCTATTTGGTGCGTAGTTGGCTTTAGGCTCTTTGGCTTTCTTACTATCCCAAGTACCGACACTTTTGAATGCTTTGTCAAAATAGATCACGAAGTAGTTATGGAAGTTTTCAGGTACGCCGCCGCTGTTGTTGCGACAATACCCTACCACTTTGCGCTCTTTAGGATAGATCTTCACGTGAGATCCCTTGAAGAAACCATCCACTAAGATATGCGCTTGGTCTGTTTTAGGAAATGTAAAACGAAACTGTGCGGCACGCTCAGTAGGAGTTATCTCTGTCGTTACATCGTAGTCTGCTAAGTAGACACGGTAGTAATTTGGTTTCGACACTTCCGCTTTGTGTGAAAACCATGCCGCGCGGTCTTTCCCTAAGATCTTAAGATCTCCTGTTTCTGGAAAGATAGAGAATGCTGCATAATCATTAATCCATGGGCTAGGTTGGTGAGTCTGCTTAAAACCACGAATCTTTTTTGTGTGATAAGCATAGGTCCATCCATCCCCCATAGGTCCTGTTTGTGGAGTCCAAAAGTTCATCCCCCATGGAAGGGCAATTGCTGGATATGTATTCCCATTAGACAACGAAAAGTCAGAATCGCTACCAATTAATGGGTTCACATAGTCTACTAAGTTTTTGTTCTTCGATGCATACGTGCCAAACGTAGTACATAAAAGAACAAGTAAGGTAAGTATCCTGTTCTTCATAAATATATGATATAATGTAAGTAATTTTCGATAAATTAAGTGTAGATCTTAACGATCGGTTGGATCTATTGGTCTAATAATAGATGGGAGCGAACTTTGAGTGAATACTCTCTTTCAGAGTACAATAAGTAAGTTGTTTCATGCTCTTATTACAAGCAAAGGTATTAAATAGTTCCGTGCCTAAAATATGTTGTAGGGCATGTTTGCATCTTGTTAATACCAGCTTTTATATGCTAATATCTTATGTGAGTATAAGATGTTGTAGTTTAGTTTATTATGAGTTTGTATCCTTCGTTTAAAACCCTTTATTTGAGTTTTTGTAGATATATTGTAGGGCTATACAACGATGTTTATTGTGTTGTATTTTTGTGTATTCCTCTTTTTAATGGTAATATTTTGTACCATTAGTTTTTAAATAGAAATATTTCATAATCAATTTTAGGAAGGGAGGGCGTGAATGTAAATCTTTAAAAGCGATTCTATTTATTTGCCTTCCATACCTCATTTTGTACTTTCTTCATTTTGAAGCAATGGAATGCCAAAGTAAAGCATTGAGTATATCACTTCTGTTCTTGTAAAATATTATCAATAAGAGATGGGGTGTTTTCTTAATTAAAAAGCAATGATTTGGTTACTTGTATTTTTTAGCTATTAAGCCATAACTTTAATTTAGTCGCTTTCTGTTTGCTTACAATTATTTCTTCATTGATATTGCAATAGGTTTTTATTTTCAACTTTCCATTGAAATAGACATTCATCTGTTTGATGGCATTCATATGCAGAATAAATTGACGATTAATACGAAAAAAAACATTTGGATCCAACTCTTTCTCAATTTGGTCTAGAGTCAATGGGATGGTGTATTTTTTATGATCTTTGGTGTAACACTTTACAGATCCTAAATCGACATAAATAGCCATGATATCTTTTACATTAATAGGCACCAAACTGTCTTTTGATTGAATAAGAAATGATTTTCTATATGATGTTTTATTCCTTCCTAGCTCTTTAACAATTTTCGTTATTATATGATCTGTGACACCGATGTTGGTGACGTTATTGAATTTTTTAAGCGATTCGAACAACTCCTCTTTTATTACGGGCTTGAGAATATAGTCGATACTGTTATGTTTAAATGCCTTGATTGCATATTGATCATAGGCTGTGATAAAAATGATTGGGACTTCTATTTTCACTTGTTCAAATATCTCAAATGAAATACCATCAGAAAGATGTATATCCATAAAAATAAGGTCTAGTTCGATCTTCGTCTCAAGAAGTGCAATGGCCTCTCTAACCGAAGTGATCATTTGAACTATTTCAATCGTCTCATCATATTCAGAAAGCATTTTCGTAAGCTGCACTTGTGCACCCCATTCATCTTCGATAATTAAAATTCTCATCTTTGGTCTATATTCTTTACGGTGGGTAGTTTTATGGTAAAATTATCATTTTTTTGAATGATAATATCTTTATTAAGAAGTATTTGACATCTTTTAGAAAGAGAAGACAGGCCATTGCCCATACTTGTCTCGATATTTCTTCTCTCATTTAGTTGGTGGGTAACTACAAGATGGTTTTTATCTAAATAGATCTCTACGATAAGTGGAAAAGAGGATGATATTTCATTATGCTTAACGGCATTCTCAATTAATGTCTGAAGAGAAAGAACAGGAACAAATCGGTTTTTAAAATCCTTAGAGTATTTGATTCTTAAAGAAAATAAGTCTGAAAAACGTATCTTTAATAATTTTTCATAACTCTCTAAGAATAGCATCTCATCTTCGATATTTACCAAATCCTTCTCCTTACTTTGTAATACATATCGATATAAACGAGATAGATGGGAAGAGAACAATATTGCTTTATCTGTATCTAATGATATCAATGCATTTAGGGTATTGAGAGAATTAAAAAGAAAATGTGGATTCATAAAACTCTTCAATTCGTTGAGTTCACTCTTTAGTTTTTCTGCCCGAAGAACCTCCTTTTCAAGTTTCGTCTCTTCTTTATCATGATAAAACATCAAGGAACGAGATATAAGAACAATCATTGTGGTCACAACACTCCATCCAAAAAATAGAGCAATAATATTAACCTTTCCAAAATTCTTCATATCGAATAGGTGTGATATGGATAGATTGAGAGATAAGATTACAATCATAATGCAGAGACTCCCTAAAATTGAGATGTAATTTTTTCGGCTGTTCCATTTAGGAGACAGTTTTTGTATAACAATTAGATTAAAAGAGAGGATGGTCCATGAAAGCATAAACATGAGAAAAAAGCCCAATAGCCATACTATAAATTCATTTGAATAGATTAAAGGGACATTCTTTTTTGTCTGTGTGGAGAATATGGATATCGTTGCCTGTATGTTTATGTAAAAAGAGAACAACAATGAGATGATCCCAATGGTTCTTTTGCTAATCAGTTGGTCTAATTTCTTTTTCATTTCGAAATTTTATATTGTCAAACAAATAGATGTTTATTAAGTGAAAACATCAGGTGTTCGTATTCTATAATTTTCGTGATACTTAGACTGTTTATCAAATATAAGGATCACGAAAAACTGTTTGTTTTCTCGTTATTGAAGATAATTTATTCTCTTAATACTCTGAAATTGTTTTTGTTATTGAATCTCATGGTGTGATAACAAATGTACTATATAATAGATGTTTTTTCTTTTTATACTACTATTTATTACTCAAAAAAACAGAAGTTATTAAAATGATGTCTTGATCATATTTTTAGAACAGAACACCGTAAAATTGTATTAAAAAAAAGAGTTTGTCCCTAACACAAGAAGGGATCAAACTCTCTATCATAAGTTTTGATGTTTTGTGTTTTGATTACATGTGGTTTGTCCCTAACACAAGAAGGGATCAAACTCTCTATCGCTGTTGTTGTTTGGAAATTAATGAATCTTATACATAGAGCAGTATACTACTGGAATAAATACCAATGTGATGATCGTTCCGAATAGCAGACCAACCATAATAGTTATAGCCATGGGTTGCCATACTTCTCCTCCGTTTACATAGAGTGGTATTAGTCCTGCCACAGTTGTTAGTGTCGATAGTATAATCGGTCTAACCCTTTGAACACAGGCTCCCATTACTGCACTTGTTTTATTTAAGACTGTTTTAGAGAGTTCAAAATCTATTCGATCGACTAAAACAATGGCGTTGTTGATTACAATACCTGCAAGAGATATCATTCCTAAAAATGCCATAAACCCGAAAGGATTGTGAAATAGATATAATCCTATCGTCATGCCGATAGCACCGAGTGGAATAGTGGCGACTATCATAATCATTTTTCGAAATGAGTTAAATTGAATAACTAAAAGGAGAAGGATACAGAAGAACGAAAATGGAATGTACTTTGCAACAGCCATCATGTTCTCTGCAGAATTTTCCTCTTCTCCACCTACTTTAAAATGGTAACCACGAGGCCATTTTTTTGCCTCTTCTTTTAGCCAAGGCTTCACCTCTTTCATAATTTTAGAGGCATTCCCATCAAAGGTTAATTCTGAAGATATTGTAATCGTTTTTAGTGTATTTTCTCGGGATATTTTAGGAAACTCCCAAGTTGGAACAACCTCTGCAACTTGCTCTAGTGGCACTGCTTTTCCTGTCTGTGCCGAAAAGACCAATAAAGTGTTTAATTCATCAACTAATTTGTCTCCTCCATTTTCCTCTTTAAGTGTGATAGGAAAGCTATTTTCTTTTTCTCTAAACTCTCCTGTATGAAAACCTATCAATGCACTACTTAATGCATTGGCGATCTCTTTATGGTTAATATTTGCATTTAAAACTTTATCTGATTTAATACGAATAATATATTTTAGACTTTTTTGCCCCCAATCATCCTTTATCGTTTTGGTCCCTTCCATTTTCTGTAGTTTTAGTTTAATTTTTTGCGCAATGGATGATAGAACATTAGGGTCTTTTCCTTGAACCTTAATCTCGATGGGGGTACCTCCTCCTCCTCCTCCCAATAAGCTAACTTTTACTTGTGCATCTGAAAATGAATTGAAACAGTAGTGATCTAATGCCTCAATAATAGCTTGATTTGATGTGAAAGAGGTGGTATTTATAAGTATATGTGCGTAATTACTATTTGCTTCGTCAGCAGTATATCCCAAGTCGTAAGAGGAGGGGCCTTTGCCAATAAAACTACTGTAAGATGTCACCCCATCTCGTTTAGAATCCTTGATAAGAAGAGAGCTGTCTATATATGCTTCAATTTTGTGAACTATATTTGTGGTCTCTTCGATCTGCACCCCTTGTGGTAGTTGAAGGTCCAACGTAACCATATTCCTATCGCTATCAGGAAAGAATACAAAAATTAGCTTCGAAAATAGAAGCATTGCAAGAAAAAATATTACCACAGTTCCAACGATTATCTTTTTTCTGTTTCTCAGGGCTTTACCTATGATACCATAATAGTTGTTTTTTAATCCTTCAAAACATTGGTCAAGAAATCTACTCCATTTTGTCTCTTTGGGATCTTTGTGAAATATTATACAGAATAATGTAATGATAGAGAGTGATACAAACCAGGATGCGATCAGTGAGATGGATATTACTAAAAAGATTGGTCCCATAATGTCTCCCATGACAGATTTTGCCATATAGAAGGAAGAGAATGCAGCCGAGGTGGTTAGTGTAGAGATCAGTAGCGGAACAATAAGCTCCGTACAAGAGCTTATTGCCGCATCCTTCACTTTCACTCCATTCTCTACCTTAACCATAATAGATTCGGCCACCACAATTCCATTATCGACCATCATTCCAAGAGCCATAATCAGTGCAGCAAGTGATATTTGATTAATTCCAATATCAAAAAGCCCCATCGTAAATATGGTGATAATAGTAACAATAGGAATCAAACTAGCGATAATCATTCCCGTACGCAATCCTAGAAAAACCAACATGACTAGAAATACGATGAGGACAGCCTGAATCAGGTTTGAGACAAAACTCGTTACTTTGTCATCAATATAGTGGTCTAAGGAAGAGACCCTAGTTATTTCGAGCCCTATAGATAGTTTCTTTGAATATTGGGCAATATATTGATCTATCTGTTGTCCTAATTTTATAATATTTGCTCCTTTCTTTAAGGAGACATGAAGTGTGATTGCTTTCTTCCCATCTACAAAGACCAGCTGTTTCGCCGGATCGATATACTGTTTCGATACTTTCGCGATATCTCTCAGATAGAGAAATCCATTCCTATTTCCAACTGGAATAAGTAGATTTCTTAACGACTCAAGGTTATCGAAATTCCCTGTTGGTTCCAGTACAACTCTGTGTTTATCCGCATGTATCATGCCTCCTGTGTTGAGGATATTGGTCGATTCGATCTGTTGTTTTAGTACTTCTAAAGAGATGGCAAAACGTTGAAGTTTTGCATTGTCATATTCAATACAAACTTGTTGTTCTTGGATCCCATTAATTTCTATCTTAGCAGCACCGTCAATCATGATGATTTGATTTTTAAGGTCTTCTGCTACCTCTTTCATCTTTTCATATTCGTAACCATCACTAGTCAATCCAATTACCAAACCGAATACTTCCCCAATACTTTCATCCTGTAATATCGGTTTGATACCTTGTGGAAGATTCGTTAGTGCGTCTAGTTTAAGACGTAGACGATCCCATACTTCTTGTAAGCGACTAGGATGTACATCCATTTTAAGCTCTACATTGACTATAGAGATCCCCATTCTAGAGGTGCTAGTTACTTTTTTTAATTCTGGAAGTTCTAACGCGACCTCCTCTATTTTATCTGTAACTAGATTTTCCACCCTCTCAGGAGATGCCCCAGGGAAAGAGGTTACAATAGAAGCAACACGGACAGTATATGGAGGCATACTGTCTCTAGATAGAGTGTTGTATGTTAATAATCCCGTAACCATCACCATGATAAGAATGGATATGACGATACGGCTTTTGTTGATTGAAATTTCTGTAAAATTCATCTGCAGTAGTGCTTTATTTTATCAGTACTTTTTGATGCTCCATTAGGGTTTGAAGACCTGCTGTGACGATCAAATCTCCTTTTTCTATACCACTTTTGATCGTGATTCCATGTCGGTGATTTTTTCCCAATACAATAGGTTTTCGTATGACAACAGCGACACTGTCATTGATTGGGTTTAGGAGATATACAAAGTGCTTGTTTTGGTCTGAAATGATGCTGGTAATAGGTAGCCTAACTTCATTATGCTGCCCCAATATATCCGTGTCTATTTTCACTTTTGCAACCATTCCCTCTCTTAATCCTTTGGGAGTTGAGTCTATTTTTATTGTTACGGGATAAAGACCTGTATTATTATCGATATTAGGTGCTATCTCACTGACGATACCTATTAACCCTTCTCTTTGGGTTGCTGGAATCTGTAATCTTAATTTAGCTCCTCTTTCTATTTTGTTAATGATTTCATCTGGAAGGTTTAAAATAACTTCTAGCTCTTCCCCTGCATTCATAGTAATCGTGGTGGTTCCTGGGGTAATATTCTCTTGGTTCTCAAATAATACCTCCGCAATTACACCATCTTGTGGTGCGACGATTGATTCATAAATGAGGTCCTCTTGTAATAATTTTAACTCTTTGGAAGCGGACAGATAGTTTGCTTTGGCACTCGATAATTTGCTCTTTGCAAGTTCTAGGTCATTCAACGAGATATGATCAAACGAGTAGAGGTTCTGAATCCTGAAAAAGTTTGATTTTGCAATTTGTAATAGTGCATAAAGACTCTCTTTGTTTGCCTTTGCCTTATCTATAGAAAGGTTTGTTTGGGTGTGATCTAAGGTGCTTAGTACTTGATTTTTCTTTACGTGATCGCCCACCTTTATATTCACTGCACTGATCGTTCCAGTTTTTCTGAAACTTAACGATTTTCTATTTGCAGCTTTTACTTTTCCAGAATAGTAGAGCTCTGTCGTATCTTGATTTAATGCTACTTTAAGAAACGAAACAGGTCGGTATATAACCTTTTTCTCCCTTGTTTCTTTGTTACATGATGTAAGTGAAAGAATTGACATGAGTGTCATTGTCAATAAGAGTATATTTTTCATTTTCTTTTTTTATTTATAGTTGAGAAAGAAATTTTTCATTCTCTTCAATTGTGTGAAGTGAGAAGAAATATCCTGTTGCATTTTCTATTTCCATCAACGAGGTGTAGTATTTTAACTTAATGATGATGCTTTGATGTTTGGTGTTGATAAAATTATTTTGTGCATCTATCACATCAATAATGGAACATTGTCCCTGTGCATAGTTTTGTTGTACCAGCTCCATCGATTTTTTACTAATCTCGATATTCGATTCTGCTAATCTGAATTTTTGAAGTTCTCCTTGTAGTGTAAACAAGCTTGAGGAGATTTTTTGTTCCAATTGTTGCCTTTGAAAAGATTCTTGTGTCTCCATCTTTTGTATCTCAATTTTGGTTTTCTTACTTTGGATATGACGTTTATTCTGATTCAGAATAGGGTAGCTCATTTTGATCCCTACTTGATACATTTGGTTTGGAATTCTTGGAAACCCCTCTTGAACAATGGATCCTTCTCCTCTTTTTAAGAATGTGTCTCCAACGACTCCATAGGCACTAATTGTCGGTATCCATTTCCCTTTAGTATATAACTTCCTCTTTTCATAAAGAGCCTCTCTTTGATGTTTAAATGCACCCATGATTGGGGTTTTAGTCCAAACATAATTAGTCAACTTGTTTTGTAGATCCAGCGTCCTTCTTTGGCTGAGAATACGACTGTTTAGTGGTTCATACTGTTTTTGAAAAAAATGTTTGTTAAGTAGTTCTGTTGCTAGTTTTATTTCTCCGCTCTCCTCGATGTTCATCTGGACTAAAAGGGTTTTTATTGCCTCTTGTAGTTTGGTCGTATTGGTTATGAGATCTTGTATTTGGCTTATTCTTTGATTCTCTAGCCTATAGGAGTCCGATTTGCTCGTTTGCCCAAATTTGTATTTCTGTTTGGCGACCTCTAGATGCTTCTCTGTTAATTGCATGTTTTGATACCCTATGGTTATCATCTCCTGTAACATTAATGCATTTAAATAGATTGACGACGTATTGTAAAGTGCCTCAATGGTTTTTATGGATAGTTTATCTTTCTCAATACTCGAAAGGTGTTTCTTTATATTTACTTGTTTGTTGATATCATAGGAGTAAATTACTTGTGACGCTTTTATCGAAGCATCTCCACTTATTTCGGACTTTTGTCCAAAAGAAGCTTTTGCCACCTTTGGGTCTAGATAATTTGTTGTAATCTCCATGCCGATCTTTGGGATATAATCACTCTTGGCTTCTTTTACATCCATCTCCGAGAGAGCAACCTCTTTCTTTGCCTCTTCAATGGTTAGATTTCCTATTAACACCTGCTGTAAAGATGCTTTTAGAGTTAAAGTAGGTTCTTCCATACTGGAGATTACGTTGTTTGTAAAGGATACATTCTCAAGCATCATTAAGGATAATGGTAGTGCCACTGCTTTGGCAGTAGGGATGTTAATATAGAGTCTCTCTTCTGGTTCGTATACTGAAGGGTATCTATTGGTCAACTCTTCTTCAATTTCAGATACAATACCAATAGCAAGTCGTTTCGAAAATTGTTGTATATTGATCTTTGGTTGGGATGTGCCCAATATCCCTTGTTGGTAATTTGTTCCTTGGGTACTAGAGAAGGTGAAAATTTTTGATCTATTTATCTCATCGATGATCGGTTGAAACTTTAGAGGATTTATATCACGAGAATTGGCAAAGTAAATGGCGTCAAATTGATTATAATCACACTGTTCTAACGTTTCTGTTCCTACTATAGGAAGGAGCTTAAATGAGAATGCCTTTTTTTTAGCAATGGAATCAAGTGATTGCTTCATTTCTGCCCCAACTATATCTTTTTTGTTTATTACAATTCCTATATTTTTAAATGGATAGAGATGATAAAATGCCTCTATATCTCTAATTGGAGAGAATTTATTCCATCGGTTGACCAACCGATTTCTGTGATTTGACTTTCGTCCTATCCCCTTGTTGTACCATCCAATTCTAGAGATGCCAGAGGTTATTGTTGGAACAGGATAGGTATTTATTTGTGATAAAATATGGAAGTTGTTGATGCCAAAAGTGAGGATTAGATCACTCTTTTGTGCTTCTTGTTTGTATTGTTTGGATGCTAATACCATATCGTTATGGCTATAACGTGTCTCATTAAATTCTAGGTCGTATTGATTTGATGCAATCTTTTCTACTTCGTCCTTAACACGCTCAATGACTGTCGTGTGATCTTTGTTGTCTGCACATATACCAATAGTGAAATGCTTTTTCCCAAAGACTAGCGGATTCACGATAAGGAAGGATATGATGGTTGCTACGAAATATCTCATTTTAATTAACAATTCAAATTTTCATGATAAATACGTCTGATAGTGAGACGAATCCTTATTTTATATTGCCAAAAGTACCGCTTTGGACTTCGTATTGTTTGAAGAATCTAGGTGAGTTATTCTTTTATGCTTATGAAATATCCTAAATCAAGAATGAAATGATTGGAGAAGATTTTGTTCTTTATTGTATCTTTTAACAATCTATGGTGTTTATAAAATGCATAGATTCAATCTTCTAAATAGAGGAAGTGGTAACGATCGCATTCTTTTCACGACACTTTACCCATACAGAAAGGTTTCGTTAGAAACCTCTCTGTATGGGTAATAGTATTTTGGGTGTTTGGAATCCTTTGTCATTCTCATTGTGAATGGACACATCGTTTTCCAAATAGTGTTCTTAATGTCTATGAAAAGTAATGGGGAATGAGTGATATCCCCATTTTATATAATCCTTCTTTATGATTTATGTCGATTAGAAGCGAAATCCAATACCTGCTTGAACTCCATGGTTGGTCATGTCGTTTTGAATATTTGTCAGACCCCATATGTATTTCACATCGAGGGTTAAAAATAGGATTTCTACACCAGCTTGGGCAAAAACATTTGTATCGTACCATTTACTAGAATTTTCAAAGAGATTATTTTTCTCTGATATTCGAACGTTGAAAGTAGCTCCTCCTGTTACAAATAACGGGCCCAATTTTGCTTTGATTCCTAATGGAACTCCTAGGTAGTGAATTGCATAATCGTGCTGATTCACACTGCCTCCTGCCTTTGTATACTCTAAACCACTTTGGAAGAACAAAAAAGGAATGATCTTGGTATCTTTGTATATCGATACAAAGTAGTTGTCTTGTGTTTCTCCAATTTTGCTTCCATCATTCTGAAAATAAGTTGCATTGTAACCTATTCTTGCTCCTAGATATTTCTCTTGTGCAACGATCGTACTAACATACATTATTGATAGGATAGCAACGAATAAAATCTTTTTCATCTATAATTTGTTTATTAATTCGTTACAAATCTATTTTATGAGCCACCTCTTTTTTGAATGAAAACTATTGAATAGTCTAATTTTATGGGGTGAAATGACTTATTAGGATGGTGAATTATTTCAGAAAAATGGACCTTCGATGCCTACTCGGAAATAACTTTACATTATGGATTCAATTAAGTGGTCGTAAATATGGTTGAAACCTTCTTCATTTGTACGTTTTGGATCGTGTCACATACTTTTTCTGACAGTGCTAAGTAATTTTTATACCTCTACCTTGGATTAGGTGGTATTTTAGGAGGACTGGTCAGAATATAGATTACTGAGCCCTTCGACAAGCTCAGGGACCTGACTAAAACAGAGGATCACAGGCGTTGTTACAACAAAATTCAACGACATATATACATCAAAAATATGGCATGAACCTATTTATTTCAAACTTGTTGTATTAACTGCAGAAACTTAATTTGGCAACTACAAATACCGTGATAACATGGTTGACAAATAATGCATGATCCTGAATAGAGATACTAATGCTTGTGCTGAATCATTTAATGCAAAAATAAAAGCTTTTAGGGCTACACATAGAGGAGTATCAGATATACCTTTTTTCCTATATCGTTTGACTAAAATATATGCTTAGTTCACCTGATATCTGGATTGATCCCAATTTTTTTAGATCCCTACTTTAAAGTAGGTTCCTTTACCCTTCGGATACCCTTCCTTTACCCTTTGGTTACTCTAAGGGTAACCAAAGGGTATGGAATGTCTATCCAAAATGTATTCAAAATGGGGAATTGGGAAGGAGTGAGTTCAATAAAAAATGATTTTTTCTAATGGAGAATGGAGGAGGATTGTTTTTACTGTGTTCTGTTTTTATGGAGGAATAAAGAGAGATGGGTATAAAACAAAAAAGTTGAAACAGATGTTTCAACTTTGAAGAAGCTCCCCAGGTAGGACTTGAACCTACGACCTACGGATTAACAGTCCGCCGCTCTAACCAACTGAGCTACTAGGGAGTTTAGTATTAAAAAAAGAGGTTCTTACAATAAAGCTCCCCAGGTAGGACTTGAACCTACGACCTACGGATTAACAGTCCGCCGCTCTAACCAACTGAGCTACTAGGGAATTTATATAGTAAGATCTTATAGAGACAAGCGTCTTTATAAGAAGCTCCCCAGGTAGGACTTGAACCTACGACCTACGGATTAACAGTCCGCCGCTCTAACCAACTGAGCTACTAGGGAGTATAAAATAAATAAAGAACAGAGCTTTAAAAAAGCTCCCCAGGTAGGACTTGAACCTACGACCTACGGATTAACAGTCCGCCGCTCTAACCAACTGAGCTACTAGGGAGTGAAACTACGTCTTGAGAAGTGTATAAACCGCCTTTGTAAAGGGGTTATGTTTTCCTCAATTGCGTGGCAAATGTAATAGCTTTTTCCGAAATCTAAAATATATTTGCAAAAAAAATAGATAAAAATATTTCAAGAAGATGAATCAAAAGAGGCAAAGCAAGGTTATTGGGATAGGAAATGCTTTAGTTGACGAGATTACATTGTTAATGGATCCTTCTGTATTACAGAAATTTAATTTAAAGAGCGGCAGCATGACTTTGGTGGATCGTATCCAATCGGATGTAATTCATCAGGAGACAAAAAAAAATAGAAAAAAAATCACCTCAGGTGGTTCCGTGTCGAATGTCATTGGTGCTTTGGCTTCGATGGGTATCAAAACAGGCTTTATCGGTGCCATCGGTTCTGATGATTTTGGTTCATTCTTTTCTCAATCACTCTCCTCGTTAGATGTGGATCTTTTCTTGAAAAAGAGAAGTGAATCAACAGGGGTCGCTATTTCGCTTGTGACACCAGACGGAGAGCGTACTTTCGCAACCCATTTGGGTGCTGCAGCTACTTTGGAAGCAGCAGATGTGCATCCCAGCTATTTTGATGGGTTCGATATCTTTATGATCGAAGGATATCTCGTTCAAAATCATGAATTAATTGCCTCTGCTGCAGCTTTGGCTCATCAATTGGGATTGAAGGTCGCGATTGATTTGGCTAGCTTTAATGTGGTAGAGGAAAATTTATCTCTTCTGAAGGGGATTGTTGTCGATTATGTAGATATTCTTTTTGCCAACGAAGAGGAGGCGCGTGCTTTTACCGATAAGATGCCAATAGAGGCTCTAGAAGAGATGTCTACTATGGTGGATACTGTCGTAGTCAAAGTAGGGGCAGAAGGGGCTTATGTGCAACATATGAAGGAGCGAGTACATATCCCAACCCTTTCGAATCAAGTAGTAGATACTACGGGGGCAGGAGACTTCTTTGCAGCTGGATTTCTATATGGGGTAGCCAATGGTTTAGAACTCTCTCGTTGTGGCTATCTAGGGGCTCTTTTGGCCTCTAAAGTGATTGCTGTTTCTGGTGCTCATTTGGAGCCAGAGATGTGGCAACAGTTAAAGCGTGAGATGTAGTTTTTTTTTAAGATAGAAAAGGCGATGAAGTGGTTTCATCGCCTTTTTTAGATATTATTTTAAAGAGGTGTCTGTGATCTCTTGAAGTTTACAGAATCTCTTTTCTGATATTTTTATCTCTATTGTATATGCCACTCCGCACCATCTTTGGTGTCTTTGATCACCAATCCAGCTGCTTTCAGTTGGTCACGTATCTTATCGGACGTTGCCCAATCTTTATTTGTTTTTGCTTCAGAACGGATATCCAAAAGCAGGTCCATTACATTGGATAGTACGTCCGCTTGTTGATCGCCTTCGATATGAGGTTGTAGCCCCAATATTTCAATAGCCAAATGGTTGAATAGCTCCTTTAGTTGATCGATATCCTTTTGTGTGGCTTTTTGTGTTCCCTCTTTGATCAAGTTAATTGTTTTAACCCCATCGAAAAGGTGTGCAATCAAAATAGGAGTATTTAAATCGTCATTGATGGCATCGTAACACTTGTTCCTTAATGCCTCGATATCTACGGTAGCGTTTTTACTTGGCGTTAAGTGTTCGATATTCTGTATGGCTTGCATCAACCTTTGATACCCTTTCTCTGCTGCTTGTAGCGCACTGTTTGAAAAGTCTAAAGGACTACGGTAGTGTGCTTGAAGAATAAAGAAACGGATCGTCATCGGATCGTATGCTTGCTCTAGCAAGGCATGCTTTCCTTCAAATAGTTGATCTAAAGTGATGAAGTTTCCTAAGGATTTGCCCATCTTTTGACCATTGATAGTGATCATGTTGTTGTGCATCCAATAATTCACATGATTGTGTCCATGACAAGCTTTGGCCTGTGCTAATTCCGCCTCGTGGTGAGGGAACATTAAGTCCATTCCGCCTCCATGAATATCAAACTGATCTCCTAGATATTTCGAGCTCATGGCAGTACACTCCGTGTGCCATCCTGGGAACCCTTCTCCCCAAGGGGAAGGCCAACGCATGATGTGTTCAGGTTGCGCATTTTTCCAAAGAGCAAAGTCTAACCCAAATCTCTTTTCACTCTGTCCATCGAGTTCACGGGTATTGACGAGCATGTCTTCGATTTTTCTACCAGAAAGCTCTCCGTAGCTATGTACCGATGCATATTTACGTACGTCAAAATATACCGAACCATTGCTAACATAGGCAAACCCTTTCTCTACTAGTTGTGATATCACCTCTATCTGTTCGATGATGTGTCCTGTGGCAGTAGGTTCAATGCTAGGTGGGAGCACATTCAAATCGTTCATGTTTTTGTGGTAGCTATTGGTGTATTGTTGTACTACCTCCATTGGCTCCAGAGCATCTAGTTTTGCTTTTTTAGCAATTTTATCTTCTCCTTCGTCCCCATCGTTTACAAGGTGTCCTACGTCGGTGATATTTCTAACATAACGTACTTTCAGTCCAAGATGCTTCAAGTAACGAAATAGAATATCAAAAGTGATAGCAGGTCGAGCATGTCCTAAGTGGGCATCTCCATAAACTGTTGGTCCGCAGACATACATTCCAACGGCACCAGGGTGTATTGGGGTGAATATCTCTTTCTTTCGCGATTGCGTATTATAAATGACAAATTTGCTGTCCATATCGTTGACAATTACTTTTAGACCTACAAAATTATAAATATTAGGGAAATAGACGTAAAAAAGGGCTATTTTCCATTCGTCCGTTTTTACCTTTTGTATCCCAAGATACTTTTCCGAATATTTGCGTAGGGCTTTTGGGTTCACTAAAACAATAAAGTATCGTTTTAGTAGTTTATTTTATGTGTATCATGATTAATTTGTGAAGTAACGCAAAACATATGTTTAAAAATAGGTTTCAAATTATTACTGTCCTTTGGACGATCTCTTCTATTGCACTGTTTGTGAGGTGTGGTACTACACACAACACAACGCTTTCTCGTCGTTTTCAAAATATGACTTCTCATTATAATGTATATTTTAATGGTAAACAGGCTTACGATGAGGGATTAGACAGGGTGAAACAAAGCTATGTGTTAGACTATAGTATTCCTCTTCCTATTTTTATTGAAGATATTCCTGAGGCTCGCAATGCTGGAATGGCAAACTTCAAAAAGGCGATTGCAAAAGCGGATAAGTTGGTGAAGAAACACTCTATCAAAGTAAAACCGAAGAAGGGTAGCGGGGATGCCGCTTTTATGAAAAGAGGGGAGTGGAACGATTGGGTGGACAATGCCACACTGCTTAAAGCCGATGCGCTTTACTGTCAAGGGAAATTGGATGATGCTATTTTTGTTTACAAAGCATTGATTCAAAAATATCCATATAGTGAGGTGATTGACCGCGCGAATCTCGGAATTGTCCGTTCCTATTTTGCTCAAGAGGAGGAGGAAGAGGCCATTGTGATACTTCAAAAATTAGAGGCAAACAAAGGATTGTCTAAAAGAGTCAGAAGAGATATTTCGCTCGTTTGGGCAAATTATCATATAACAAAGGATAATTATTCTCAGGCTATTACCCGTTTGGAAGGGGCTTTGAAGTTTCCATCCTCAGGAAGAGACAAACGTCGGTATTGGTATCTCTTGGGACAGTTGTATGCTGAGATGGGAGAGAAGGAGAAAGCTGCGGAGAACTACAAAAAGGTGTTGGGATTGAATACTCCATACCGTATGGCTTTCTATGCTAAAATTGGAATCTATGAACTTGATAATAATGGCACGGAATTAAAGAAGTCGAAAAGAATTTTAAGTCGTCTTTTGAGGGATGAGAAAAATGAAGACTTCCAAGATCGTATATATTTCGCCTTAGGAAATATCTATTGGGATCATGGAGAACAGGATCTAGCGATGGAGTACTATATGAAATCGGTATCTTTTTCTTCTACCAATCCTACCCAAAGAGTGGAGTCGTCGCTACGATTGGCAGATATCTACTTTGATCAGAAACAGTATAGAAAAAGTCAATGTTACTATGATACTGCGGTGGCAGTGATCCAGGATAGTTATCCGAATGCAAAAGAGATTCGTCGTAAGACTAAATTTTTGACTGTTCTGACCGAAAATCTTCAGATTATTGAGACTGAAGATAGTTTGCAGAATATGGCAAGTCTTCCTAAAGAGGTGCTGAATGAAAAAATTAATGGTTGGATAAAAGAGGAGCGTCGTCGTCAAAGAGAAGAGATGCTTCGTAAAGAGGCCGAACAGAAGGAGATGTCGAACAACGATTTTATTCGAAATAGAACCCAATCAGATCTCTATCGGAATAACTCTCGAACGGGAAATTCCTCTTCGGGGGGATGGTATTTTTATAATCCTTCTACTGTAGCTACTGGAAAAAGTAATTTCCAAAATATCTGGGGAAAACGAAAGTTGGCAGACAACTGGCGTCGTACCGATAAGTCGAAGATAGATACTGAGATGAACATGCAAGGGGAGGAGCAGGCAGATGACTCACAGTCTGAAGGTGCTGAAGAGAAAGAACAGAAAAAAGAGGTCGTCTTGACTCCAATAGATCGAACCTATTATACGGTGAATATACCTCGAGGCGATTCCATGCTTCTTGCTTCTGATCATAAGATTGCAGGAGCTGCCTACCGAGCTGCTCGTGTGTATGGAGAAGACTTAAGAGATATTCCAGCATCGTTGGAGATGTTTGATCTTTATATCCGTAAAACAAAAGATCGTGCATTGAAATTGACTGCGTTATATTATGCTTATGATATTGCCGATAAAAATGGAAAAACGGTCGAAGCACAAAATTATAGAAGACGCATTCTTTCGGAGTATCCAGATTCTCGAGTGGCTGCATATTTGAAAGATCCTACTGCTTTTGATGAACTCCTTGCAGCAAAACGAATGGAAGAGAAGCAGTATGCAGATGCAGTGATCGCCTTGGATAGAGCAGACTATGCTACTGCATTTGATCTAAGTTCTAAAGTGTTGGCAAATCCACAAGATACTACTTTGGTGCCCAAAGTTGCCTATATTCAAATGGTATCTCAAGGAGCACAGGAGGGAAGTATAAAATTAGAGTCTCTGATCAAAGCGTATAAAACGAACTACCCTAATTCCCCTTTGATGGCAAGAGTTGTTAAGCTTGAAGGTTTGGTAGCAGAACAGTCTTTGAAGGATTTTGCCACAATGGTGCAGAATGGATATATCCATTCAGAGATTCAAAATGGAGAGGAGATTCAGAGTGAGTTTGAGAATGAGAAATTTGAGAAGACAGAAGAGACATTCTACTATTATGTTCTTGAAGTGACTGCAAATAAGGTGATCGATCTGAATCGATTGCGTTTTGATGTGGCTCATTTTAATATCGACTTTTTCCCTGAGGATGATTTTGATGTAGATGTAGAGAAATTGAATGAGAAACGTGCTTTGGTGGTGGTAAGAAATTTTCCGAATCGCTCGTTTGCAAAGATATATTTTGATGCCATTATTCATCAGTCTAGAGTGTTTGCTTCTCTCAACGGAGCCCCTTTTAAGAATTACGTCATTAGTTCTAAGAATTATCGCACGGTGGTCGAAGAGAAGAGTTCTAGAGAGTATCAGAAGTTCTTTATGGCAAACTTCTCTACCCATATCTCGGATGTGGTTTCACAAAATAGAGTATCCGATCCGATGGCTTTGATAAAACAGATGGAGAATGAAAAACGCCAGACTAAGCCTAGTGGCAATTTTGTAGCAGTGGATACAGAGAGCGTGGTGACGCAAACGGAAGCTTCTTCTGTACAGCCTGAATCTACCACGACATCACAGACGAAAGAGATTGGTTCGGAGATATCTTCTTCAGAGGTTACAGCCTCTCAGAAGAGTGCTCCTGAAAAGGTAAATACAATGTCTACAGAGGAGATCATTAAACAGAGTCAATCTATTGGGATTCCAGAAGTGGCTGCAGCAGCTGTAGTGACTGACAAGAATACCGTCTCCAAAGAAGCTCCTGTTGCGGGGGTGGATAGTGTATCTAAACCTGCTGTTGTTCCAGCTCCTGTACCAAAGGATCTCTTTACGAAAAGAGAAGATATTCGTTTCGTGTTGATGCTCGTGACTGACAAAGAGGTGAGAACGGTGAACAAGGTGCGACAACAGATGATGTTTGTCAATATCAAGGATGTGAAACGAAGAGATCTCAAGGTGACTGCCGAGGATTATGATGCCTCTCATAGCTTGATATTTGTTCGAGGACTCCAAAATATGGCAGATGCAAAGAGGTATCTAGAGAAATTACAACAAACCCAACGCATGAAGGATGCGGTTGTTCCACTAATAGAGGATGCTTGGATGATCTCTGAAGAGAACTTACGACGCCTGCTGAAGGGGAAAGAGATGGAGTATTATCGAGCGTTCTATATAAAAGAGGGGTATCCTGTGATAAAAAAATAGCCTTTCTCTTGAGTATCCCCCCAACGATTCCTATCTTGTTGTGAAGATTATGGAAGGATTAAATGTATGGATACGATGAAAATTTTATGGGTGGATGATGAGATAGAGATGTTGAAACCACATATTATATTCTTGAATACTAAAGGATATGAGGTGGAAGAGGCTACCAACGGACACGATGCGTTGGATCTTATTCGTGATAATCACTATGATGTGGTCTTCTTAGATGAACACATGCCTGGTATAACCGGATTGCAAACGCTTCCTCTTATTAAAGAGTTGGATAGCTCTTTGCCTGTGGTGATGGTGACCAAGAGTGAAGAGGAGAATGTGATGGAGGAGGCTTTGGGGTCTAAGATTGCGGATTATTTGATTAAACCTGTTCGCCCTGCACAGATTCTTTTGTGTCTAAAAAAGGTGTTGGACAATGAGAAACTAGTCTCGCAAAATGTGACGACGAGGTATCGTGAGTCTTTTATGCAGATATCTCAAGAGATTGGGGATTGTCGTGATATAGAAGACTGGAAACGTCTTTTCGTAAAACTTGAGCAGTGGGAATTACAACTCTCAGATAGCAAGGATGATGCAATGGATGAGATTTTGTCTATGCAAAAAAGAGAGGCCAACCAAGCTTTCTTTAAATTTGTCCAGAACAACTACCACGATTGGCACGATAGCGGAATACAGAACTTCTCCCTGAATTCAGTGAATGCAATATCTAAAGGAGTATTTCCAATCTTGGATCAAGGAAAGAAGGTCTTTATGTTGGTGATAGATAACTTACGCTTCGATCATTGGCTGGCTCTGAAAGAGTTGATTCTAATGAACTATAGTGTGGTGAAAGAAGCTGTGTGTTGCAGTATCCTTCCTACCGCTACGATGTATGCAAGAAATAGTCTTTTCGCGGGTCTTACCCCAAATCAAATTGCTACGATGTATCCAGATTGCTGGGTTGGCGAAGAGGAGGATGGGTTTAAGAACCTCCATGAAGAGACCCTTCTTATGCGCCAGTGTGAACGCTATCGTAGAAAGGAGAAAGTACAGTTTATTAAGGCGTCGAATGCCCATACAGGAGGGAAGGTGATGGATCATTATGCAAAGATTACCCAAGCCGACTTCTCGGTTTTGGTGATTAACTTTATTGACATGATCTCTCATGCACGCACCGATATGGATATGATAAAAGAGCTTGCTGGCGATGAGGCTGCTTTTAGATCTTTGGCTAAGAGTTGGTTCGAGCATTCCCAGTTGAAAGGCCTTCTAGAAAAGTTGGCTTCCGAAGATATTCATGTGGTGATCACATCCGACCATGGAACGACTCGTGTGAAGAATCCTGTGAAGATCCAAGGGGAAAGAAATACCAATACCAACTTGAGATATAAGTTGGGTAGGAATTTGAAATATCCTTCTAAGGGAGTGTTTGAGGTTGGACGTCCTAATGATATTGGTTTACCTCATCCTCAAGTCTCCACCAAGTATATCTTCACAAAACCGTATGATTACTTCGTTTATAAGAACAACTATAACCAGTTTTCTGCAACCTACTTCGATACATTCCAACATGGCGGGATCTCTATGGAAGAGATGTTGATCCCATTTGTTGTGTTGAAACCTAAGTAGTGATTCGCTAAACTTATACTTTTTATAAATTATCCCTGTGAATTTATAGTTATGTAAAACTGTATATTTGACAGGGATTTTTTTAGAGCATTACCCTATTCTTGCCGTGTTTTTGAGGGTGATGTATTAACAAATATTGTGTGAATAATTGGCACTATTCTTATGTATAATAATGTGCTTTATTGTCTTTAATTATCATGTTCTAAAAGACCATTTTATGTTAAAATGATCGATTTGTAGGTGTACATAATAATGTTTAACAATATTTAACAAAATGTTTTAACACATTTTGTTCACTCCTTTTTGCTTCTTTCGATCTTTAAATGTCATAGGTTTTCTTTTAATCAATTAAGTAAATTATGATCTAAAATTAGTATGACATATAAAAAATATGTAGATCTTAATTATTATGTTAATGGTTTTTTGTTGTTTGTCATTATGGATTACTGTGTGTTTGTAATATGTTGATAAATAGAGATATAGTGTAGTGAAGTTTGTTGTGTTTTTAATTTTATTTTCTTTGTTTGGGCTTAAAATACTTGCTAGTGGAATACTATTTATCTATGACATGATTTTTAAAAATGGTGACAAATTGTAAACGTTAAATTGTGATATATTATTCACTGTTTTAAGAACTATGTATTAGCCTATTATAGATTGGGGTAGCAATCATTTTTAGAGTTGACCTTTGCGTCTAAGTGCCATAATAAGACTTACATGTCTGAAACTCTTTGTGGATAACTACTTAAATTCTATGTTTGTAGCATCGCTAGTAGGGCATCGCCTCTAGTGTTGTGTTTGTGTATTGACGTAAAATAGTGGTAAAAGTTGTTAAGCTTATAGGTGTTTGATGTGTTGTTTAAAAAAAATAAGGCTTGTATTTTTGGGGGGAATCATGTGTTCCTCTATGCTACTGTTTGGTCAGACTGTAAATGAATTACCTGATGGTGAAAGGGGTTCGAAATCGAATCCTTTAGTGTGTCATCGTGGAGTTGAATTCCCCTTCTCTGTCGATGCCTCTACTGCTTATGATGTTGATGCGAATGATTATAAATTCGACAAGATTAAGTGGGAAGTCTCAGGTGATGGTGTTTTTATGCCAGATGAAACTCTTTCTAGTAAAGAGGAAATTCTGGGTGAGAGCTCTAAGTCTAGTGTCAAGGTGAAGTGGCCCGTATCATCAACTGGTAGTGGCCATACAGAAGTGACGTTGGATGTGACCCAAACTAGTCGTGATAGTGGAGGAGAGGAACATTGTAATTCAGTAACGTCCAGGATTCATATTAAGTTGAATACAAAACCAACGATTACAGCAACAGCGTCGGTGGTTTTAGTAAAGTGTTCTAACGAAGGTGAAAATTGGAAACCCTACTCAGAAACGTTTGATTTTTCTTCTGTACCTGTAAATGATGCAGATGGAGATGCCTTAGAGATGAGCTATCGCATAGAGGATGCAGGTGGAAATTTGGTCGAGACAGTGACAGACTTGTCTAGTGCCCCAACGAAATCTTATCCTGTCGGTAGCTATAGTGTGATTCTTGTGGTTAAAGATCCATTTTGCACAGTAGAAAGTGTCATCTATACAATGGTTATTCATAAAACACCTTCACCAAGCGAAATTTATATTTAAAATTTTACAAGCAACAATTAATACAAACAATTATGATGAAAAAAGTTACATTAATTCTAACCCTTTTTATTTGCGCTTTGGCTGCAAAAGCACAGAAATTACCTACTCCAACTACACCTGCTGGTACTGAAGTTACACATACAATGGAGTATAATATTACTTCTTATGGTGGTGATAAGCCTATTCAAGGAGGTGTTTATTCTTATAGTGTAGATATAAAAGAGGAAGGTACAACAGGAGCTTGGTCTCTTGTCAATAAAGCCGATCGCTCTGCTGTTGTGAATACATTGATTCCTGATGCTGGATTAATTACTAATATAGCAATGGCTAATAAGGGTGTTGGGTATACCGTTGTCGATCCTGATGCATCAGATATTACTGCGACAAAGCGTACAGGAACTTTTACATTTGGTAACCAATTGCCTGCGGGAGAATATATCGTTGTGTATACTGAAACTTCAGAAGAAAGTTGTACCACTCATAGAGATTTTCCAATTATTGTTCAAGAGAATTTGTTGGCATTGATAACGAACCCATTTGCAATGGCTACACAATACTGTAAGACTCAGTCTGGTGAAGTAAGTATCGATGGTGCTAAAGGTTATGTTGATTTTATCTATGATGTAAAAACAAATTATGTAGGAGGTGTTTGGGAGTTTTCAATGACCAATAACATGACAATTGAGCAAGCAGATGAAACTTTTGCAGCTCTTAAAACAACTGATTTTTCTACTATAGAAGTTACTATTGTAAAAGAAGATGCAGGTTCTTTTACTTCTACAACTGAGTTTGGAACAATCAACCTAGTTGGAGATAAATATCTTTTTATATCTAATGATGGAACAGCTGATGTGTTGACTAATGAAAATGTATATGTACGAGTAAGAGTTAATCAAGTACTTTTAGATAAAACGATAACAAACTCTATTACAGTTGATCGCTCTAATATTACAAATACAGATTTAACTGGTTCTGGTAATTTTACTGTTGCTTATAATACAGCTAAAACTAGTGATGTTGTAACTTATACTGGTCTTGCTAATACTTCTGATATTAAAGTTGGTAAAGCAGCAGCAGAAACTATCGGAACATCAAAATAATAATTTAATAGATTCAAGTTTGGGCTAGTGTTTTTACACTAGCTCTATTCTATAGAATCTTAATATTTCAATATAATTTCTTGATCGTTGAATTATGATGAGATTGTTTACAAGTTCGATTATTGTTCTATTGATCTCAGGATCTGTTTTTGCACAAGATCCTGCAGGAACGGATGCTACAACTAAGTCTACTGTAACTTCTACGGGAACCGCTCCTTTTCCAGGAGCAATGCATATCTATAGTATTACTACTGAGGAGACTGCAACTGAGAGTTGGTCTGTAAAGATGTTGAGTGGGTCTGCTTGGGTGGATGCAACTTTTACCAATGCCAAAGGAGAAACGACTCCTGTGGCTGTATATGCAGACGAGAATGATGCAGCAACTGCTGCTGATCGAAAGCTAAGAAAGGTAAAGATTGATTGGAATCCTGAAGCTCCTGTTGCAAATTACTACTATGTCCAAGTAGAGACTGTTAAAGATGGTTGTAAAAACCTTCGTATGTTGCCTATTCAGATAACACAGAGTACATTCGATATGAACTTGGCTGTGGTTGGAACTAGATACTGTTATGCAGAGCAAGTTGCGCCTATTATTGAGGGTAATACAACTGTGGTTTATGACCAAGGTTTTGCCAATATTGTTTACAACTTCTCTGTGACTGGAGTCAATGACATTGATGCATGGGAAACGACAATCTCTTATGTTGGAGTCAAAGGTGCTACAGATGAAGCAGAACCAAAAACTAATGGCGATATCTATTTGACTAGTTTGGTAGCTGCAACTGGCTATACGGATAAAGTTACGATTGAGGCTTTTGGGGATAATACCTATAAGATTAAAGGTACTGGTCCTGTGACGGATGTGAAGTTGAACGCAGTGATTGATAATCGTATTAGATATGTAGATAATGATAAGTATGATAGTCGTGCAGAGATTGTTCCTGTCTTGAAACTTGCAAATCAAACGATTGTAGAGCAATCTGTTGCGGAGGTTGATGCAGCGAACGATAAGACTAATATTACAATTAATCGTCATCAGAACGGTGCTATTACTGTTGAAAGATAATATTGTTTACTAAAACGAATTAATGTATAGAAGACTTCGACATATTTACCCATTGCTTTTGATGTGGTGCTTTTGTAATGTCTCCACGAAAGTGTGGGGACAGGAGTCTTTGTACCTCTATGAAGGGGAGATACAGAGTTTTAGTATGGATGAGGTGGTAGATAGAAGCTATAACTGGACCCTTTACGCTGGTTATAGCATGATTTCTACTGCCTCTTCTTCTGATGAAGCGAAGTTTTTGGGTTCATCGAAGCTCTCTGTAGCTTCTTGTATGTTTATGAAGCAGGGGAAGTATGTGCTTCGTATCGACACAGAAGAGGCAGGATGTTTGAATAGTAGAATTACCATGGTTCAGGTGATTGTAAATGATATGAACTTGGGTTTTACTGTTTCGGATAGAGAAGCTTGTTCGACTTCATTCGAAGACGAAGTGCCACTATTGATTCCTATTAAAAAACATATTGAGCCAAAGTCGACTCACTTTAAATCATACTATCCTTTGCGAGTTAAGGTACGAATGTCAGATAGTGGTTCGGAGGTTCGAACCCAAGAGATATTGGTGGAGCATGATGCTACGGAGTTGGTGATCAAATTTCCAAAGTCAGATTTTGAGACAGACCACGAGTATGTGGTTGATATTTTAGGGGTGACTACACAGAATGGTTTGCCTGTTGCAGTGGATGCGTCGAAACGTCGTGCCACTTTCTTAGTGAAAAAACGTCCACGTGCTGGTAAGATTACCATTGTGGAGTAGTAATTAAATGATTAATAACGTAGAAGTTTGAAATTATCTTGTTTTAAAATATGGACCTTGTGTATCCTTTGGATAGTCACACTAGGAGTTGGTCGTGCACAGACGCCCACTCCTGATGTCACTGTTTTGAGAGGATCGGTGCATCGTTTTAAGGCGGCGGTAGCAGAACTTTCGTATACTTATAAGTGGAGTATTCGCACCTTGGAAGGGAAGGATATGAATTATAAGATCACTTCTGATAACGAGACTACTGAACTAATCTATTTCTATAATGATGGAACCTATGAGATCAGTGTGACCCCTACAGAACGAAATAATGGCTGTTTGGGGGAGACCACTACGATCGTAGTAGAGGTGGGTATGGTTACCCAAGCAAAGATTATTGCAAGCAAACAAGATGGCTTTAGAAATGCCTTTATGGGTAGTTGCGAGGAGACTATAGAGCTTGATGGTTCTAAATCTAGCGGGGAACATCTTCGCTATGAATGGGGACCTAAAAAGTATTTTAGTAATCCATACCAATCGAAGGTGAGCTTTATCAAAGGAAATACCACTGGTACTGTCAAAGTATGGTTGGAAGTGGTAGATAAAGATGGTTCTCGAGATCGTGAAGAGAAGGATGTGGTGATTGACCCAGAGCCTGAAGTACGTGTGGAAGGAGCTAGCAAGGTACTCCCTGATTCGTGGATTGTGTTAGATGGAAGCAGTTCGGTAGGGAATAACCTTCTCTATTTCTGGTCGAACAAAGATCCTGAAGCTGATGCAAAGGGCAAAGTGGATGCGACGGATCCGTCTAAATTAATCGTTTATAATGCAGGAACCTATGTGCTAAGAGTGGTGGATCGCAATGGCTGTAAGAGCGAAGTGGAGTATGATGTGATCTCTAATGGTACCGCTCCGATTACCAAAGAGGATATTGGAACGACAAGAGAGATGGAGTATGTTGATTTCCAGGTGTTGAATAATGATTATGACTTGGAGAACGATATGGATACAACCTCTCTGAAGATCTATAACAAACCACTACATGGTAAGGCCGAGTATATATCTAAAAACTTGATTCGTTATACACCGGATGAATACTATATTGGAGAGGATCAGTTTGAGTATGAAATTTGTGACCTACTAGGAAACTGTTCTACTGAATTTGTGAAGATTCTAACCAAAGCAGGTCACTTGACTGTAGTGCGTGGTTTCTCTCCAAACAATGATGGTATCAATGATCGTTTTAGAGTGAAAGCCATCACCGCATGTGAGAAGTCGGAGATTCATATTTATAACCGTTTTGGAGACTTGGTATACCAAAACAATCGTTATGGATTGGATGGAGAGACTTCGTGGTGGGATGGTATTGCTACAGAGGGACAGAACAAGGGTTCTGAAGTGAATCCTGGTACGTATTACTATATTTTGAAAACAGACAAATATCCTGTGAAGAAGGGGTATGTTTATATAAGCAGATAGATGTGTTTAAAAGGGCTTTTATGAGAATAGTGACAAATATATTAAGAGGATGTAATAGGTGTTTTAAATCGCTTCTATTGACTCTTTGTGTCTTTCTTTTTAGCTTAAAGCTATCTGCACAAGAGGATCCCCTCTTTACTCAGTATCTGAATAACTTGGCTACGATCAATCCAGCTTATGTTGGTGCCCAAGATGCCATGAATATTAAGTTGCTTACGCGTATGCAGTGGACTGGATTTGAGGGAGCACCCATGTCGATGACAACTGCTTTTACAATGCCTTATATGAATAACCAGATGGGATTTGGAGGGCGTATTGTGTATGATCGATATGGTCCGATTACACAAACAGGTTTTTATGTAGACTATGCCTACCATCTCTTCTTGGATTATAGGCGAGGTCGTTTTCTTAGTTTTGGTATTTCCGGAGGTTTTAATCTATTTTCTGCAAATATTGAGGGGATTGGAGAGTCGAAAGATGACCCTGTCTTTATGAGTGATCAAACCAATAAGATATTACCAAACTTTGGATTGGGTATCATGTATCGTGATCCAAAGTTCTTAATTGGAATTTCTGTTCCTAAGTTGATTCAAAGTCGTGTCACTTTAGAGGAGATTACCACTACCTCTATCAGCAAGGATATGATGCATATATATTTCTTGGGTGCATATAAATTCAGAATGGATCGGGATATGGTGATGAAGCTGGCTACCATGGTTCAGTATATTAAAAATACAAGTACTGGAGTGGATCTTCATGTGATGGTTACCTATAGAGACAATTTTACTGCAGGTTTGATGTATACCTCTAGAAATACTTATGGAATGAGTATGCAGTTTAATATGACGGACCAGTTGAGACTGGGGTATGCTTACGATATGACCTCCTTGAAAGATGTGACCACGTTGCCAAGTACGCATGAGATCATGGTCAGTTATGATATCCCTTCAGGTAGACGAAGTAGATATCGTAGGCGACGTCATAGAGCCGACTATTTCTTCTAATTTGTTACTATCTATATTGTCTGCACAACGTTGTATGGTAATCTGTTGTTTTGCAATCTGTCGCTTCGTATGCTGTTGCTGAATGGTCCCTGAGCTTGTCGAAGGGCTGTAATATAATCTATCGATATCAAGAGTAAGAGTGTTGCTTCAGCGTTAGAGACAAGACACTGCCTTGTCTAGGAGTATCAGAGCTATGCAAATTATATATTATTGGTATCGAGTTTTATTTGATTGACGTGGTGATTCGATTCAATAAATTTAAATAAACTTACGAAACAACGTCATAGAGTCGACTACTTCTTTTAATAATTTCTTTTTATTTATATTGTTTGAACCCTGTTGCTGAATGGTCCCTGAGCTTGTCGAAGGGCTGTAATATTCACTTCATCGTGCTTCTGTCGTAGAGAGTAGGTACTGCCTTGTCTAATCTTATTATTTGAGAATACCATAATATGGTCGTATACAAATAAAAAAAGGAGCCTAATTGGCTCCTTTTATATTCACTATATGTAGAACAAACATTGATTATAGTTTAATCTCTTTGCCAATGTAGAAATCTAATACTTTGGTTTTAAAGATAAACTCATATTTTGCTTGTATTTTTTGTGATTTAGCACGAATGAAAGAGTTTTTTGCTTGATTGTAGTTGTATACATCCATGGCTCCTTCGTTGAACTTCTCTTGTGAGAAATCAAATGATTCTTTGCTTGTCTTCACTTGTACTGTAGCCGATTGATACTTCTGTTGTGCTCCCTTGGCTTGCGTCAATGCAGTGGTAACATCAGAACGTAATTGCTTCTCTGCCTTAATCATGTCAATCTTAGATTGCATCACTTGTATCTTGGCGTTCTTATAGCTGTTCTTTGCTCTTTTCCCATTGAAGATAGGAATAGATAGATTGACATTTACACTTTGACGTGCATTGCCTTTCATCTGGTCTTGAAAACTAGCATTGTCAGTTCCAGAGTAGTGGTAGTATCCATTAGAGTAGTTTGCACCCGCACTAATTGTTGGATATAGTCCCCCTTTGGCAGCCTTTGCACTAGCATTACCTCTTTCGATCATGGTATTTGCCGCTTTAATCTCAGGTCTTAAAGTAAGGGCACTCTGGTAATACATCTCCGCCCCATTTAGTTGCATCTGTGCTCTTACAGTTGCCAATTCTGGATTCTGTATTTGTAGGACTGAAGGGTCTTCTAGTTCTAACATCTGAGCCAACCTTAGGGTTGCAAGTTCAAAGTTGTTTTGATTAGTCACCTCTTCTGAAATATTGTTCGCAAGTTGGGCTTCTAACTCTAATAGGGGCCCTTTGTCGATAGAGCCAGCCTCTACCTTCGCTCTTGTAATCTCTAGTTGTTTACGAGTGATTGCAGTTTGTTCTTTGGTAAGATCTAGAAGTTCTTGTGAAACCAATATATTTAGATATGCTTGGGTTACTTGGATGGTCAAGTTGGATTGGTTTACCTCTAGCATCTCTTTCTGATACGCTACATCTAGTTTGGCTGCTTTGGTTTGATTTTTCAAAGCTCCTCCTTGATATAGACGTACATTGGCATTCACATTAAATCCCGTAGAGTTCGAGTTACGGTCGACATAAGTGTTCTCGTTTCCAAGTGTACGTCCCCAAGAGGTGGTATTGTTGATTCCAGCCGATAGAGAAGGGAGTGCAGAAAGTTTATTTGTCTCCAAATTATTGTCTGCTACTTCGATGGCTAAATTCTGCTTTTTTAAGTCTGTGTTGTGGTCGAGTGAGTGTTGAATGCACTGCTCTAGGCTCCATTTTTGGGTGGTGGAGTCCTGTGCAAAAGCACCACTATAGATGCCCAGTGCTAGTAAACAAAGCATCCCTCTTCTATATATCTCATTCATTATGTAATGTCTTTAGTTATCTACGAGTTACACCCTTATTTTTTGTTTCCTCTAATCTCTTCCCCTTCTTTAATCCCTTTGGTGACCTCTACATTGATACCATCAGAAAGACCTAAAGAAACGTTTGTCTTATCATAAGTTACTTCTTCTGCATCTTTTTTCGTGATCCATACATAACTGGAGTCATTTTCGAAGAATATTGTCGATTCAGGAATAGTAAGGATATTCTCTTTACGCTCCACTTCAATACTTGCATTAGCACTATATCCAGCACGAATAAATTGACCAGGAACAAGAGCAATAGTACCTTTTATCTTAAATTGTACTGCACCTCCATTATTGGTTCCTTTAGGAGAGATATGCGTGATTTTTGCATCAAACTTCTCTTCGCTCATCGCACCAATAGTTAGTTTCATCGGCATACCCAATTTGACTTTTCCAACTTCTGTTTCGTCGATATTTCCTTCGAAGATCATATCCCTCATATCGGCTACAGTAGCAATGGTTGTTCCGTCATTAAAGGAGTTACTTTGGATTACAGAGTTACCCTCTTTGATAGGTACATCTAGTACCATACCTGTGATAGTAGAACGAATCAAGGTATTTGTTTGGGTGATACTCGATTTCGTTACCCCTTCTTTGATAAGGTCTAAGTTGTCTTTAGCTGCCTTTAACTCCTCTTTAGCTGATTTATAACTGCGTTCTGTTTGAACATTTGTTGCCTCAGATATAATCCCTTTTTTAAAGAGTTTGTCATTTCTTTCATGGTTATTTTTAGCCATCTCTAGATCAATCTGTGCTCTCTTAATACGTGATTTCGCATTGTTCAGACTCACCATGTCAGGAATAATCTTAACCTTGGCAATCACATCTCCCTGCTTCACAGTATCTCCAGCCTCTACATAGATCTTACTGATAATACCTGCAATTTGAGGTTTGATCGCAATCTCTTTTTTCGGAACTACTGCACCTGTCGCAATGGTGTTGATTATGATCGTGTCGCGCTTCACTTCTATTTTTTCATAATTCTCCTGCTTTGGTTGAGATTTTTGGTATATGTACATGAATGTGCCGAAGACCCCAAGTACAACAAGAATTATTAGGACTATTTTGATAACTTTTTTCATAACAATGGTATCTATGTATTTTCTATTATTCTGTTCTTAATGCTTCAATTGGTCTAATTGATAGTGCTTTTTGTGCAGGGATGATTCCCGCTAGTATTCCAATTACAATAATCATCAATAGGGAGTAGATGGCTAGATCAAATTGAATTACCATATTAGACATAAAGGAAATTTCAGGATTACTTGCCATGACAGTACTTACGCCTCCGAGGACAAGTGTTCCGAGCATAATCCCTAGGAGCCCAGCAATGGTTGTGATGACAGCACTTTCAAGGATTAACTGTGAGGATATTTGATGGGTTCGTGCACCTAAAGCCCTACGTATTCCAATTTCTTGGGTCCGCTCTTTTACAACGACCAGCATAATATTACTAATTCCAATGGCTCCAGCTAGGAGTGTTCCAATTCCTACAATCCAGATAAGTACTTTAATTCCTGTCATTAAGTTGCTAAACTTCTTCATCTCCTTTTGTAGGTTAAAAGAACCTACTGCCTCTTCATCTGTGGGATCGACTTTATGTCTTTTACGAAGTATTTGTGCCACCTCTTTGCTCACTGGCTCAACATCTACACCGTCTTTGGCCGTGAGGACAAAAAAGTTAATGTTAATACCTAAATTGTAAGCAACCTGAGTTGTGGTGAAAGGAAGATATATGGATTTATCTTTACGAGGACCAAAACTCATTTGAGTCACAGCATCTACCACCCCTATCACACGGAAGTAGACTCCGACAATATTTACAAATTTGCCAATAGGAGATTCTTTTCGACCAAAAAGATCCTTTGCTACCGTTTTACCTATGACACATACTTTTCTATTCTGTTTAATATCAAATTCATTGATGAAACGTCCATTAACAATCTTAAAGGGGTCAATCTCTTGGTAAACTGGCATCTCTGCAGAGATAGAGTAGTTCCCCTTTTTCTCTTTATAGTAAATATTCATCCCATCGGTGAACTTCTTGTTTAATCGTAACTTAGGGGCTAAATATTTAATATTCTTCACATTCTTTGAAATGATATTGACATCATTGATATCAATATTCCAATATCGACCTTTTTTGAGACCGCTATAAGGCTTTGTGGTGCTTTGTGACCACATAAATGCGGAATTGGTAGCTACTCCATCAATCTGACCAAATATGCCTCTTTCGAATCCATAGCCAGCACCAATCATAACCACTAACATAAAGACACCCCAAAAGACTCCGAGAGCAGTCAAAAAAGTACGAAGCTTGTTTCGGGAGAGTACAGCCCATATCTCTTTCCATTTATCTATATCGAACATGTTCTATCTTTTTGTTTCTACTATTCATATCTAAGTGCTTCAATTGGGCTTACTTTTGCAGCTTTTCTTGCAGGAATATAACCAGCAATGACCCCAGCGATAACTAGTACAATCGTTGCAGAGATGGCAATACTGATGTCTACAGTCGGGTTGACGAAAGTTTCACTCTCAATATTCTGCCACTTCATAATAAGGGTTACTAATTTCATGGTTCCTGCTCCTAGTGCCATTCCAATAAAACCTGCTAGTGTGGTCAGAAATATCGACTCCTGAAGGATTAATGCGATGATACTTCTAGGTTTTGCCCCAAGTGCTTTTCGTATTCCAATCTCTCGAGTCCGCTCTTTCACAATGATAAGCATGATATTACTTACACCAACAACCCCTGCCATTAATGTTCCAAATCCGATAATCCAGATAAAGAATTTAATTCCAGAGAATATCTGCATGGTTCTTTTGTAGTCTTCAAAATTATTATAGGTGCCAAGTGCACGAGTATCTTTAGGATCAAATTCGTATTTGTGTGCCATCCGTGTTCGTATATCCGACTCTACCTTTTTAGACTCGTCTAAAGTGATATCCTTTGTGATTAAGGCAATATCATTGACATTACTGCTCTTTCCGAATACAAATTGTTGGGTGGTTAATGGAATTAGTGGTTCAGTATCTTCATTCTTTCCTTTGATTATTCCAACCACTCGAAAAGGTATCCCTGCAATAATAACATTCTTCGATAATGGATCTCTTTTTTTAAAAAGTGAAGCCACCTCTTTGTTCGTAAGAACGACGACCTTTCGCTTTTGTTTAATATCCATCTCATTAATGAAACGCCCATCCGTTACATCCAACTTATCAATATCCTTCATTGCTGGATAGCACGATTTTAATGAGGCATTACAATATTCAGATTTGTAAGCTATCGTGACAGACCCTACATAGTTAATTGCAGTGGATTTTTTGATATTTCCGACCTCATTGTTTATGATATGATAGTCTTTGTTATCTAAATTAATCCTTCGTCCTTTGGGATAACCTTTGAACGCTTTACTCGTTCTATATGACCATACCCAAATGGTGTTTTTTGCTTGATCCTCAAACATACTTGCCGATCCGTTCTGAAGTCCATTACCTGATCCAAGAAGAATCATGAGCATAAATATTCCCCATGCAATAGAGAAACTGGTTAAAAAAGATCTTAATTTGTTTTTCTGGATTGTTATAAAGATCTCTTGCCACGCATCTATATCAAAGAGTGATTTCATAGAGTTTGGTTTTCTTTAACAAGAGTATTATCTTGAATATGATCAATTAATCCATCTTTTAGGTAGATGATCTTTTTGGTGATCTCTGCAATGTCTTGCTCGTGAGTTACGATAATTACCGTAATTCCTTGGTTGTTGATATCCTTTAGGAGTTCCATCACTTCATAAGAGGTGCTTGTGTCTAAAGCACCCGTCGGCTCATCTGCTAAAATTACTTTGGGTTGTGTAATTAGAGCTCTTGCTATTGCGACACGTTGTTTCTGTCCTCCAGATAGCTGATTCGGAAGATGGTCTGCCCATGGTGCTAATCCTACCTTGTCAAGATACTCTAACGCAATTTTATTTCTTTTTTTTCTACTTATACCCTGATAATAAAGAGGAAGTGCAACATTTTCTAATGCTGTCTTAAAAGAGATTAAATTGAATGATTGGAATACAAAACCAATCGTATGATTTCTAAAGTCAGCCGCATCATTTTCTGATAGATCTTTTACTAAAGTATTGTTGAGATGATACTCTCCTTCATCATAATTATCTAGAATACCAAGAACGTTTAGGAGTGTAGATTTTCCGGACCCAGAAGATCCCATAATGGAGACAAACTCTCCTTCACGGATGTGGAGATTGATCCCTTTTAACACATGTAAAAAAGTGTCACCTGTAGGATAAGATTTGTGAATATTGTTCAATCTAAGCATATTTCGTCTGTTTGATTGTCTGTGTTATACATCCTATTAGACGCTCAAAGTATGCGAATAGTTACAGTTCGTAATGATTATTTTGTATTTTTTTGAACTCTATTGAATAATGGTCGATTCTTTACATTGGTAAATGGTCGAAAATAGATCTATTTTAAAGAGATATAAGAGATGGGATAAAGTGTTTTTTATGCTCCTAAAAGAGTAGTTTGAGATATATTGTGAAATATGTAAACCTGAGGTTGTGGGGTAAAAATAAAAATGACCACAGCGAGGTTTTGGGAGCTGTGGTCATTTAGTTGATTTTTAAACAATGTGTTTAAAAAAAGGTGTTTTGGTTAAAAGGCACTATAAATGTAGCTTAATTGTTCTATGTTTTGGGGGAGGCTACCACTTATTTCTCTTTTCTTAAAGATCAATTAACGTTAGTCGACTATTTCCAATAACACCATCTATTTCTAGTTTTTTTGCGGAGTGTAATGCGCCTTCAAATGAATGTACTATTGGTTCACCTTGTTTGTTAAAGGAGGTGTTGATAAGTGCAATTTCTCCATAAGAGGACTCCATCTCTTTTAATAGGTCGAATAGAAAAGGATTCTCTTCCCTATGGGTGATAGTTTGGATTCGAGATGTGTGATCTACATGAACTACTCCAGCCATTTTATCTCTATACTCTCTTTTGATTTTGTAGTCAAGTAACATGTATTTAGATAAAGAGTGGATCGGGGACTCACTTACTTTTACGGCGTTCCGTGTAAGCATAATTGGAGCAATAGGTCGATACCATTCTCTTTTTTTATGGTATTCACTGACGCGTTGGGCAAGAGATTTACTACTTGCTTTTGCAATAATACTTCTGTTTCCTAATGCTCTTGGTCCTGCCTCTCCATTACCAATGCAGGTAGCAAATACTGCTCCTTCATTTATTTCCTTAGCAATCTTTTGTATAAGTTCTTTAGAGTAATGCTCTTTCGAAGAATTTAACCCCCAATTATTAAGGTATGCAGAATGTTGAAATAACTTTCCATGTTTTAGATACTCAACCCATGCACCTGCTCCAAGAGCCAAACCTGAATCTTCACAACAAGGAGGAATAACGACCTCATTAAATTGTCCTGACTCGATAATTTTAGAGTTTGCTTTGATGTTGAGAGCACATCCTCCTGAATAGTAGAGATTTTCTGTTTTTGTCTTCTCTTGGTAATAGTTTAAATCCTGTAGAAGTTGTTCTTCGAATTCGGCTTGTATCGAAGCTGCAATGTTTTGAATAAAAGGGTGATGTAAGTCAAAATGATTGAGTTCAATACCCATCTCTTCTTTGGACTTATGAAAGAAAAGTTTTTTTGATTTCCATATATCCTTAAAGAAGTTATGTTGATGAAGCCAATTCCTGATTTCAGGAATATCTTCTCCAAAAGCCCCAAATCCCATTATCTTACCTGGGACTGAATTTTGGTCAAACTGTTTGGCTCCTACAATTGCAAAAGTTAGTGCATTGGCATTATGAAGAGAGGTGATGCGTTTGTTTTTCCAATGTGCATCGACTAAAGAGAGCTTTCCGTTATTAAATTTCCATACACTGAAATTGGAACAGCTAGCTCCTCCGTCATAATGAATCATTAAACTGTTCTCTTTCCACTGCCCACAAAAAGGAAGAGTAGTTCCAATATGAGCCATTTCATGATTGAGGCACCATCCTTGATTTTGAGTGTCGTACCATCTCAGCATTCCTTTTTCAGGATAGGGAGTAAGAGTTTGACGTAATGGTGCTTCGAAACGAATTTGTCCATCGCTACTTATAAAAGCTCTGCCTATTTCGTGATCTACAAATACAATGTCTAGCGGTTGTCCAATAAGTCGTTCTTCTCTGAGAAGAGAAGTAATCTGTTGTGATAATTTGTTGTCCCTTTTGTTTCGGGATATACGTTCCAGTTGTAACATCTTCTCTACCTTTCCTTGATAAAACAAGGCTATGTTGTGGTCATGAATGAAACCAGGATATTTGCTGTCTACGCAATCTTGTATTCCATATATCGCTAATGTTGGATATGTAGTATTTAGTGATAATTTTTGCATGAGATCCCTCATTTATAAGGTGATAACGTGAAAGTATGGTGAGGCTACAATCGTCGCAACAAATAGTGCGAAAAGAATATTATACCAGAAACTAGAGGTGTTAAATTGAAATATATGGGCAGTTAAGTATGATAATGGTATTGCTGCTATTGTGATTAGTTCATAGGAGCAGGTTGGTACCAATAAAAAGATTGAGATAGAGCAAAGTATCATCCATATCAAGATATTTAGATATTTCCGAGATGCCTCTTTTTTTAGTCCGTAACGTCTTATTACACTAAGTATCCCCCAAATAACAAATAGTGCAATAATGAATCCTTGTTGGAATATAATCGCTTTGTGAGAAAGGAAAATATTTGTGCTTAGCGTGTTGAGCCTAAGGATATTCTTTAAAGAATAGAGGTTGTCTTGTAAGTAGTATATCGACACACATATGTACCACGGTATTATTACTCCGATTATTGGGATAGCCAAATGGCGCCAATTAAACTTCTGTCGAAGAACTAGTATAGATATCCATATGATTGGTAAAAATAAAATGGCCGGAAGATAAAATAGGGATGCGAGTGAAAGTAGAATGGATGCTTTTAATATATAGCCAATAGCACCTTCTGATTGATACGTCTTAAATATGTAATATATTCCAATAATAATAATAAACGTTGCAAATTGAGATGGGAGTAAGGTGTTATATTCTTTTACTGAACTCGTGAAGACAATGTAAAGAAAGCTTGGTAGATAGGTCCGTGTTTTCATAAACAGAAACTTTGAGTTGAGCAGATATATGAAAAGTGCATTTATCAAAGTCATGATGGCTCCTGCAATGGCAACAACGAGAGATGTTGTTCCTAAGAAAAGATTGTCAATAGGATGGTAGAGGGGCATGGATGCTTCTCCAGGGAAAAAATAAAATTCGATAGGGTCTAACCATGCTGAAGTCCATAAGAGTATGGTAGTAAAAAACAGGATAAAGAAATTGGAGTAGTGGTCTGTTTTGAGTATACGGATCAACATGGTATCGGAACAAATTTAATTTACAGTATAGATAGAATCTCCATTTAGATACCAATTAAAGTAACCAAATGGAGAGTTTATACGAAGATTAAAAAACTACAGGTCGAATCCAAGATCTTTACGATAGAATTTGCCGTCATAAGAAACTTTTTCTGTTGCGGCATATGCTTTCTCCAAAACCTCTTCCATGTTTTCTCCTATTGCACTTACGGATATAACACGTCCGCCATTGGTTACAAATGTATTCTCTGTATTTTTCGTCCCTGCATGAAAAATAACAATGTCTTCATTATTATTCGGAGCAATATCTATTGTTTTACCTTTTTCGTATTGTTCTGGGTATCCTTTGGATACCAACATCACCGTAGCTGCTGTTTGTGGATTCTCTTTGTAATCGACTTGATCCAAAGTTTGATTAGCAACTCCCTGAAGTAGTTCTAATAAGCTGCTTTGTATACGAAGCATGATGGCTTCCGTTTCAGGGTCTCCTAGTCGAACATTATACTCAATAACGTATGGATCTCCTGAAACATTGATGAGGCCTAAGAATATAAAGCCTTTATAATCAATGTCCTCTTTTTGAATCCCTTCAAGGGTAGGAAGTACCACTTGTTGGGTTACTTTGTCCATAAATTGTTTGTCTGCAAATGGTACTGGAGATATCGCACCCATTCCTCCTGTGTTGAGGCCTGTGTCTCCTTCTCCAATTCGCTTATAGTCTTTGGCTACGGGTAAGATTTTGTAGTTCTTGCCATCGGTTATTACAAAAACAGAGCATTCAACCCCAGAAAGGAACTCTTCGATAACTACTTTTGATGAGGAGGCCCCAAATTTACCATTGAGCATTTCTGTAAGTTCCTCGGCTGCTTCTTCATATTTCTCTAGAATGACGACCCCTTTACCTGCTGCTGGTCCATCTGCTTTGAGAACATATGGAGCATTAAGTGTCTTTAAGAACGCTTTTCCTTCTTTAAGAGTCTCTTTCGTGAATGTTTGATATCTGGCAGTAGGAATCTTATATTTCTGCATAAACTCTTTTGCAAAGTCTTTACTCCCTTCGAGTTGTGCACCTTTTTTAGAAGGACCAATAATGGCTATCTTTTGAAGGTCTTTGTCATTTCTAAAAGTATCGACAATTCCTTCACAAAGAGGATTTTCTGGTCCTACAATAACCAATTCTACTTGATTTGCTAGGCACACCTCTTTGATATGATTAAAGTCCATTATATCTCCTGCAATATTGTGTCCAATTTGTGCAGTACCTGCATTTCCAGGAAGGAAAAGAAGTTCGTCTCTTTTAATATCTTGAGATATTTTCCATCCGATAGCATGTTCTCTACCTCCGGAGCCAATTATTAAGGTTCTCATTATGACGATGAAATTAGGGTTATGAGTATAAATAATGATGGTTTTGGATCATCACCTATACAAAATTAGTTTTAATTCACTTATATATCGTAATAATGCGAATGCAATAAAGATTGTTCACATAATCTTTACAAAACAGAGTGGCTTTTGATTATGCTCGTGATATTTTACGTATCCTTTCTTTCAAGCGATCGATAATGTCGATAGCTGGCTTGATATAAAGAGGTCTAATTTTAGGAAATTCTATTTTCTTGAATTCGTAACCTTCCCCTTTGAGTGCTTGAATAGCCAAAGGAAGTGCATATTTCAGGTTTTCTTCTGCTTTAATAGAGTCGTGGAAAGTGATGATACTTCCAGGCCTTACAAAGTCTAAAACATTTCGAAGTACTTCTATCTTGGATATGTTTCTGTTGTAATCACAACTTATGACATCCCACATTATAATTTTATACTTCTGCTTAAGGTATCTATATTGGCTTCTTTTTACTAAACCATGAGGTGGACGAAAAAGATTGGAACCAATAAGTCTATCTGACTTTTCAACATTCTTGAAGTATTCTTTATTGGGGGTTTTTAATCCTTGTAGGTGGTTATAGGTATGGTTTCCTATAGCATGTCCTTCATCCAATATTCTTTTGTAAAGATCGGGGTATTTATATACATTTTCCCCTACAACAAAGAAAGTTGCTTTGATGTCGTATTGTGCGAGAAGATCAAGTACCCAATGGGTTACTTCAGGAATAGGGCCGTCGTCAAAGGTGAGGTAACAACACTTATCCTCTTCTTCCATTCTCCAAATGGCTTCTGGAAACCATTTGGTTAACGTATCTGGTAGATGTACTTGTAGTTTAAATTTCATACACAAATGAGAGTTTGGCAGATGCACAAACACTCTTAATGGTTCAATTTTTTGTTGATAAACATTGGTAGTGTCAACAAAAATCAGACCAAAATATTTTGATGTTTAATAGACTTTAACTGTAAAATTACGGTTCAAAGGTAACGATTCTAACTTTATATGCAAAAAAGTGGGTTTTTGACCTCTTTCTAATAGGCATATCTAATTGAGCTCTTTATTCAGTCATAGTGTGTGAAAACTTGTCTTATTCATGTTGCACTAAATTAAAATGAAGTGTTTCTTTTGAATAAAAGGCTATGACATTTGATGACCTGATACAATGTGTTATTTTAAGTATGAATCAAGACATTTTGCTGTTAATCTATTGGTGTTTAGTGTTTTGTGTTATGGTTGATTTTTCTGTTTTTGTGTGGATTCTCGAATCTGCACATATCGCGTTTGCATTGAGATGGAGTAATGTGTAATTTTATAATTAATCAGACTAGGATATCTATCGATATTTGTGATGATTTAAACTTTGTATAAAGTTATTATTAAACAAAATGGAAGTAACCTCAAATTAATACTTTACCAATGTTTTTAGATTCTTACTTGCCAACAATGTAATGAGTCTAATGATTTCCCCTTTACTAAAGAGGTGAGGTCAATTTGACCTCACCTCTTGATAATTCTTGTTTGACAACTATGTGGTAGACAGATTTGAATTTTTTATCATAATGATAGTGTGATTTCAGAGATGGTGTAGAACCCTTTAGGAGAAATAATTATGAAAATTATAGTAACCTCATATTATTCTTAGGATAGGAAAATTCCTTGAATCTTGCGTTTTAACAAAGTAATGAGTCTTGGAATTTGTCCCTTATATCTTAGGAAATATCATTATGATCTTTCTCGATATATCATTATCACAATACTCTATATACCTATTTAGTAGAAGGTAGTTGTATTTTATGATTATTCCATCGATGAGATTTTTCGAACTCTCGTGGGGGGGAGCTAAAATGAATGATCATAAGAGATATTAGAATCGATGGAATTGATATGCAAGACAGAATATTCAGAAATTGTATATTATAAAGATTCTAATATGTTTAGGGTATTATGTAATTCCATAATACCCTTCTTGCACTTTTGAAACTTAAACTAGCAGTAGACAATTTATTTAAGTAGATTATTTTATTTCGTTTAAATAAAAAAGACCCATACAAGACATGCTGTCCCGTATGAGTCTTTTTTTTGATTTAAATATATGACTATAATCTTTTTAACGAGCTATTAAAGATGGTGTCAATAGACTCCTGTAATTGAACTTCGTGATGCTGTTTTGCTGTATCACTCATCTCTTTTAATATGTATAAAGCCCTTCGGATATCTGTCTGAAGTGCAACTTTTTCATTATCATTTAAACTGGTAAAGAAGTTCAGTTGCTCGGTATAATTGATAAGCATCTCTTTGAAGATCTTTTTAGCCTCTTCATGAGAGTTCGCTTTAAAGTAAGATTGTGCCATCAATAAACCAAAATAATCATAAGGAACTTTAGAAGATGGAATTACCTCTTCACAACGATTCAATACTTTGATAGCCTTTAAACGGTTGTCAAGAACTGCAATTTCGGTTCCTTGATTAATATTTGTATTCATTTTGGTACTATCGTTAAGAAGTGCTTCAGCTAAACGAACAAAACTATTTCGGATATTCATTGCCATTCGAGCATTATTCTCATCAATATATACTTTAGGATCATTCATATTTCCCCAAGTGAATTTCTCCATCATATTGTAGTACATTTTATCTGTATCTACCATGGTTACTTCCTCTTGGTTTGATGGCATATTTTCGTTCTTAATTGGAACAAGACGATAAGCAAAACCTTCAGTTCTGAAATACTGTTGAAGGCCTAGATATTTGTCACTACCTACGGTGATTGCAAAATAAAAAGGTCTTTTCCAATCTGTGTGACCAATCATATCCAGAAGCATCAATTGATCTTTAGTGATAATATTGCCTTTTAAGTCAATATTTATTTGAGATACAATTTTATCTGAGTCTTTTGCTGCCACAAGTCCACTAGCAATCACCTGTTCTTTATTCACCGTAATTTTGAGCTTTCTTGTTGGGAAGAATGCGATATTATCTTGAAGCTTTGTTGCTTTATTTGTCGATTTGATGAAATCATCAATTACTTGACGAAGTTCAAGTCTACGGTTTTTGAAAGAAGGATGTTCATATATATAACAATAATCATTGGTTCCTAAAACATATTGTTCTCTCTTAAATGTTATAGGAAGTGGTTCTGATTCATACGCTTTACGTTTCATCTGATCAATATACCAATCAGTTTGTAGGTAGCTCAAATTACATACACGCATATCAGTTCGAACTCCTTCTACATCTTGTGAATACCAAAGAGGGAATGTATCGTTGTCTCCATTGGTAAAGATAATCCCATTCTTATCACAAGTATTAAGGTAGTTAAATCCAGTGCTTCGACAAGTATATCTATTCGATCTATCATGATCATCCCAGTTCTCTGAAGCCATAATTCCTGGAACTAATATTAGGGATGCGATGGTTGCAACGATAGCACTTGTTGTGGAAGGAGCCACTTTTTTAAGTATGTCTGTTAGACCAAGTACACCTAAACCAATCCATATAGTAAAAGCATAAAACGATCCTGCATATGCGTAGTCGCGCTCTCTTGGCTGTAAAGGCGTCTGGTTAAGATAGACCACAATTGCCAATCCTGTCATAATGAAAAGCATCATTACTATAGCAAAATCGTATTTTCCTTTTTCACTTTTATTATATTGAAAGAACATTCCGAGCAAGCCTAGAAGGAATGGTAGCATATAATATTTATTGTGACCTCTATTGTTTTTCCAAATAGAAGGAAGGTTCGTTTGATCACCTAAACGAACATTATCGATAAATGGAATTCCACTTATCCAGTTTCCATGGGTGATGCCCCCATTTCCTTGAATATCATTCTGTCTACCACTAAAGTTCCACATAAAATAGCGGAAATACATGTAGTTTACTTGATACTTGAAGAAGAAAGAGAGATTCTCAGCAAAAGTAGGCTTCATTATCTGCTCCTTTTGTCCTCTATCGCCATCTACAGCAACAGGAGTACCTTTGATATTTGCCCAACTTTTATATTGATTGACGTGTGCTGGTTGATTGCTATACATTCTTGGAAAGAAAGTACAAGCACCTTTTTGATAGTTTGGTGACTGTCTTACTTTCGCTTCTTTATATCTTTCTCCTTCTTGTATATAGCTAGGCTTGGCATCGCTATAAGGTTTCTCTTGATCTAAAGGAGTGTTGTAATATTGTCCATAGAAAAGAGGACGATCACCATACTGTTCACGATTTAGATAGTCTAAAAGAGAGAATACATTATTCGGATTGTTTTGATCCATTGGAGGATTTGCAGACGATCTTATTACGATCATTGCATAGGAGAAGTACCCGATAATAATAACCGTTGTGGATACAAGAATAAGGTTTGTCCACGGCATCTCCTTTTTTGTTGTATATAGTATTCCATATACTAGTCCTCCGATGAGAAGAATAGAGTAAAGAATGACTCCTGTATTATATGGTAGTCCAAGACTATTTACTGCAAAAAGTTCAAACCAACTAGCAAATTTGATAACACCTGGAATAATACCCCACATGATGGTTCCTAAAATTACCATTGAAATGAGTAATGCAATTATTCCACCTTTCCATGTTGGTTTATATTTCTTGAAGTAGTAAACTAGTCCAATTGCTGGAATGGCTAGTAGATTCAATAGGTGAACTCCAATAGAAAGTCCAATCATATAGGCGATGAACACAAGCCACCTGTTAGAGTGTGGGTCATCGGCTTCATTTTCCCATTTAAGAATGGCCCAAAATACGATTGCTGTGAACAGTGAAGAAGTTGCATATACCTCTCCTTCTACTGCAGAAAACCAAAAAGTATCAGAAAATGTATAGGCTAGTGCTCCAACGGCTCCTGATCCAAATATTGCAATCATATCACTTTTACTAGGGGTCTCTTTTCCTGTAATAATATTTTTAGCCAAATGAGTGATGGTCCAAAAAAGAAATAGAATGGTAAAAGCACTTGCAAGTGCAGACATTGCATTAACCATCATAGCTACCTGGGATGGCCCTGAAGCAAAGAGGGTGAAAAATCTACCTAAGAGAAGGAAAAATGGAGCTCCTGGTGGATGGCCTACCTCTAATTTGTAGGAGGTGGTTATAAATTCTCCACAATCCCAAAAACTTGCTGTCGGTTCTATAGTCATGAGATAGACCGTTGCTGCGATTGCAAATACGATCCATCCAATGATCTTATTGTAAAATTTATATTGCTTCATCTTTTTTGTATAAAAAAGTATAATGGATTGATTTTTATTCAATTTGTTTAGACGTGTTTATTCTGTGATAAACCATCTCACCACGAAAATAAAAAAATTTATTGACGAATATGAATAATTACAATTACTAATAAACTCAAAGAACTCAAAAAGATTCTTTTTATCAAGAATAGTGAAATTATTCTTTGTAGATCTTTTTTTTTGAGGTTGTTTTGTATGTGTGTTGAATATGTTAATATTTTATTTATGAATAAACTGTTTGTTTATTGCATTGGACTGATCTTGATGTCACTTGCTTTTGTCCAATGTTCTCCTATTGCTGGACTACAAAAGAAATATGATACTTCGTTTGTAAGTGGAGATTATGGGGCTTCGTTAACTTATGCAGAGTCTCTAATTGAAGCCCAAGGGAAAGATGGAGGAGAAGTGCCGGTACAAACTTATCTTATGGCGGGTCGAGCTGCATCTCACTCTGCTGATATGGAGAAAGCAAAAAAGTTCTACGAAATAGCATACTCTTTGGGAGCTAATAATCCTGAGATGTTATTCGACCTTTCTCAGATATATAAGAAAGAGGATCAAATGTCGCGCGAGATGCGTGTTCTTAATGATTTGATGAAGCACTCGGATAGTCAGTATGCTAAAGAAAAGAGCGAGAGATATTTCTTTTTGAATGTAGAAGCAGAACTTTATGAAAAAGCAGACTCTATGTGGACATCTCTTCCTGAAACCTTCAAGAGTGATGGGAGGGCTTTGAATGCATACTTAAAAGTTTGCACTAGTCTAAAAAAAGAGAAAAAGTCTGTGGCTGTCGCAAAGACAATCTTACAATCAGATCCAAACTCGTATGATGCAAAAAAGATTATGGCTATGGATGCTTATAATCGTGCAGAGTCTCATTATAGTCGAGTGATGAATGCTTATAATAAAAATAAAACAAGACGTAATTATGCGATTCTTTTGAAAGAGCTGAAGAAAAGTGGTAAGAACTATAATTATGCACTTACAAAGTTAAAATCCGTATATAAAGTTAAGAAAGAGAAGTCTATTGCTCTTTATATTTCTAATGTATATGCACGAATCAACAATAAAAGGCTTTCAAACTATTACCGTTCTTTGTCAAGAAAGTAGTGTGTTTGATTACTAGCAACAGAACAAAGCGATATATGGAGTTTGGATCTTCATATATCGCTTTTTATTTTATTCAAGTTCTTGAATCAACAAATCTAGTTTCATGTTTAACTCTTTTTCAAGTTTACTGTGATTGTTTTGTTGTCTGACTATCTGGACACAATTGGATAGTGTGGATACGTTCTTTTGCACCCTATCCTGATAACTATTTGATAGATAATCAGGCAGCGATATGTAGTATTGAATCCATTGATAAGAATGATTGAAAATTTTATTTATCAACTCTTCCCCCTCTTCTGTATATCCCTTATCAAGGAGTTTTGCTGCAAATGGGGTATCTTCATCTCCAATCATACCAGGAGTGTCAAGAATATATTTTCTATAATCTAACCAAAGTGTTTTTACACTAGCGGAGGATTTGTTTTCCATCAACTTTACCAATGTATTTGCATAAGCTTGTTTTACTTTTGCCGATTTCAAGGTTCTTATAGATGTATCATCCCAAAACACATCCTTTTCGCCGAGCTGTTCCCATTGATACTTACTTAGATTTCCTAAGAGATTTTTCTCATTGTATTGCCCGACTAGTTTTTCTGTAGAGTCGAATTTAAAAGGCACTAGTGTGTAGGTTAGTCCATCGAAACGCACTAGTTTTTTTAGATCTAGTTGTATTCCCTCCAAGGCACTTGGGTCAAAAACAAGTGGTCGTTCCCAATGATAATTGCTGAGCATATTTAAAATCATTAGGTCACTTTTCATGATTCCATTTCCCTTGAGTGGAATGAAAAGCGTGTCTTTTATCTCTTGTCCCTTTACGTAATCTTTAAGAAATCCTTTTAGAATATCGTTTTTGTTAATAGGGAGTGCAACCGTTTTAGATGGTATATAATCTATGCGTTTGCCTGATTGCATTTTAACTTTAGTACGAATGTCTTTGGATCCAATCCATTGGTGCATAAGGGGATCAATCAAGAAAGGCTTTTCTAAGCGAGAAATAACTGGAATATAATCACGAATATCTTTAGCCCCTTTGCCTTTCATAAAGATTATTGGGAGAGGAGAGGAGTCGTACACCTTTCGTTGCATCTGCTCTATATACCAATTGGTAGACAATAGGCTTGTGTTGCAAACTCGTATGTCTGTGCGTGTATCTTGTACCTCTTGAAGATACCATAAAGGAAATGTATCGTTGTCTCCATAAGTGAAAAGAATCGCATCTTTAGATAGGAGAGCTAAAGTGTTCTTTGCAATATTCTTTGCTAAAAACCGTCTGCTTCTGTCATGGTCATTCCAATTTTGTTGCAATACTCTAGCTGGGATTAATAAAAGAAGAAGGCCAGTGATATACAGATAAAGAACACTTTTTGTCTTTGTTGCGATCTCTAGTAAATAAAATGCCCCTAAGCCAATCCATATAGAGAATGTATAAAATGAACCGACGTAAGCATAGTCTCTTTCCCTCGCTTGTAGAGGTGTTTGATTTAGGTATACTACGATGGCAATACCTGTAGCGATGAAAAGTAAAACTAAAGGATTAAAGTCTTTTGCCTCTTTACTCTTCGTTGTCGCTTGGATGTAAAGTCCTATTAATCCCAATATTAAAGGAAGAAAGAGGTAGGTGTTATGACTCTTTGATGTGTTTTTATTATCTGGTCTCAGTGATTGTTCTCCTACCATTAGTTTATCTAGAGCAGGAATGCCACTTATCCAATTACCATAAAGAGCATCACCGTATCCTTGTACCTCATTTTGACGACCAACAAAGTTCCACATAAAGTAACGAAAGTACATATGGCCGAGTTGGTAGGTAGAGAAAAAAGTGAAGTTATCTATTTGAGATGGACGATAAACCTTACGTGTGAGTCCCGACTCTGTAATGTTTAGCCATTTCCCATTCTGATCAGTCCAAGATTCATATACTTTAGGGTGTTGCCCTCTAGAACTATACATTCTAGGGAAAAATGTGTTGAATCTTTGGTCATATTTTGGGGTGTAACTTCCTGTATATTTTACATATTTTCCTGATTCATAGAAATATTTAGGGGAACCCTCTTTGTGTCCTATAACGGGAGCAGTATAATAATTGCCATAAAACAGTGGTCGAGATCCGTATTGTTCTCTATTTAAATACTCCTGAAGACGAAACATGTCTGATGGTGCATTTTCATTCAATGGAGGGTTGGCTGCTGTACGAACTACAATAGTGGTATAGCAGCTATATCCTAACACGATTAATGCAAATGAGTTAAACCAAAGGTTCAACTTAACCTTATCTCTTGAAAGACTGTATCTATTGAAGAAAATGAACGATAACAGAAACAGTGATATAAATATGAAGATACCTGTATGCTTTGGTAATGAGAGTGTGTTTACAGCAAAAAATTCAAGTTTAGAGGTGATAAGTGGAATTCCTGGAATGATTCCATAATTGACGAACAAAACGAACGCAGCAGAGATCAATAGTGCTATGATAGAGTTCTTAAACCGAACTTCATAATGGTGTTGATATACGACAAATACAATTGCGGGAATAGCTAATAGGTTGAGTAAATGAACGCCAATTGATAAGCCGATAAAGTAGAATATGAGCAGTATCCATCTTGAGTAGATGGTATCGCCAGATTCTCTCCATTTGAGAATGGACCAAAATACCAATGACGTAAAGAGACTGGATAGAGCATAGACCTCTGCCTCTACTGCAGAAAACCAAAACGTGTCGGTGAAGGCAAAGGTTAATGCTCCTATAGTAGCTCCGATCTGTTTTGCTCTATATGTCTTTTTATTCTCTAGACATCCAGAATCTAAGATTAATACAATCGTCCAGTAAAGAAACATTACTGTTGCAGCACTTGAGACTGCAGAGACTGCGTTGATGAGAATCGTGGAGTTATGAGCATTGGTCCCTAAAGAGGCAAATACTCTCGAGATAATTAGATAGAGAGGAGCTCCTGGTGGATGACCCACCTCTAATTTGTTTGCGGATGCTAAAAATTCGCCACAATCCCAGAAGCTAACAGTAGGGGATAAGGTGAGGAGATATACAATAAGACTAAAAGTGAATAGAGCCCAGCCAATTTGAGTATTCTTACATTTGTTTGTCATTAATCTTTCCCATTCGTTTTGATACTATCACAAAGATAGCCTTATGATCTTTTTTCGCTACTTTTTTATTCAATTGTTTGCATAATAAAAAAAAGAGCGTACATTTGCACCCGTCTTAAACAAATTAGACATTTAAAGATTGACCCATGGTGTAATTGGCAACACATCTGATTTTGGTTCAGAAGAGTCCAGGTTCGAGCCCTGGTGGGTCAACAATAAAGCTCTTATTTTATTGTTGATTTTTTTATTGAATCCCATTGAATGGGAATTATTTAAATATTTATTTGGATAATATTAAAAGAGATTTTATATTTGTATTGTCTTAATTAAAGAGACAATTCCATGAAGATTGACCCATGGTGTAATTGGCAACACATCTGATTTTGGTTCAGAAGAGTCCAGGTTCGAGCCCTGGTGGGTCAACATTAAAAAGCTACCTTAAGATAAGGTGGCTTTTTTTGATATATTATATTCAACGAATAGGATGTGACAATTGGAATCTAATTCTTGGATGACAAGGTATAAATCAACAAATATCTCTTCTTCTTAAAGTTCGTCTATTTCTCCTTCTGTGTTCATATTAGATAATAGCTTATTTGTCACTTCGTAATTAAAGTGTCTACGAATAGTGGAGGTGTGTTTAGGACTATATATATAGTGCTCTTCTAATATTCGCTCGTTGATGGTATTGTAATAGAAATTTCTACAAGAGATAACTTTACCTTCTTCATTATAGGTTGTCTCGCTCGTAAGTACCCCATCTGTATAATCGTATTTTATTTGATTGGTGTGATCTGTTAAAATAAAATCTATTTTTTTCTTTGTTCGTTTTCCTTCATGATCATAGGTGTATGCTGACTCTTTCGTTATCTTTTTATCTTTAATAACTTGTTGTTTGATTAATAGTCCATCCTGGTCATAAAAGAAACGAACCGTTCTGTTTTTGGTTAAAACTAAGCTATTGACGATCTTCTCCGTAACATGGTTTCTTTTGTCGTATTCATAGATTATCATCTCTTTTACAACAAAATGTTTTTGATGGCTATTTTTCTTGAAGTAGGTGATAATGTCTTGAATGTTTCCATCTAAATTATAGTAATATAACTTGTAGTGGATCAGCTCGTTTGATTTATCGTAGGTGTTGGAACGAATAAGCAATCCATCGTTATTGTAGTCGTTAAATGCCTTGGTTTGCTTCGTTTGGTTGTTTTGGTCTATGGAGACCGTAACCGACTTTAATCTAGAATATTCAGGTCCTGTTGATCTGCTATTAATAGGTGCGTACTTACATGATACCAAAATCGGCATCATGAGACAAAGTATTGAAATGAGATGTATTACATTCTTATTCCTCATAGATAATATCAAAATTGTCGATTATGCTACAAATATAGTAAACATTTTTACATGTGTATTGTATAATATTAACAATTTCAGGGGCATCATTTGCTGTTAACAAATGATGTCTAGTACCTCTTATTTCCAGTTGTAAAAGTATTTGTTTAGTGTTTTTGATTTTGGTCTAAGAGTAATGTTTGTAATCGTAAGATTGGTTCTTGTTTCAGAACTTCTTTCTTCTTCTATATGCTGAGAGTATTGAATCGAGTTTAAGAAATAGTGGCCACCTTCCTTTGAATAGTTTGTTGCCACGTAGTAACGAATTGGACTATTGTTTTGCTCTTTTGTAAAGTGTCTCATTGATATCGGTGAATGATTCATTGCTTTGACCCACACTTCATTCTTAATGATGGTAGTATCCTTCATATTGATGTATACTTTTCCTTTGTAGTCTTTAGCATACGGATCTAATGTCACTTCAAAATTTGGTTCTGGCAGCTCGTATTCGATAATCCATACTGGGTTGTTGTTGAGTGTCGTTTTGTTGTTGAGCATTAATTTAAACTCTTTCGTGAAATTTGGGTTGAAGACCCCTCTTTTCCATTTCGCAAAATCAAACTGAATAAGATCATTGACAAAAATAGCTCGATGATTTATTTGTCTGTTTTTAGGTTTGTTAAAAGAGATATTAGAGACTTTAAATCCATAGTTTTTATACAAGATTGTATCCGAAATATTTTTATATCCTAAGAGGTCGGTGTATTCAATATTTCCTTCATGACTGAAAAGACTTGTACTATCTTTTTGGGCATACTCGTAGCGTGCATCTAAACTATAAGGTTCTTGGATAAAGTATTTACTCGTGTTTTTTGCTGCTGTTCGTAGAATACGATATACAACTAGAGATTGAGCTTGGATATCTACACCACTAATGGAAATAGTCTGTTTTTTTAAAGTAACTTTTAATATAGCACCTGTTTTTAGTTTGTTCCATGGAATTTTAATGTTGAAGTAGCCAATAGCCGAGACAATCATATCTTTTTGTTGTGCGTCTTTGGGTACATTAAATTCAAATTTTCCATTTATATCACTAGCAGCTCCAGTGGTGGTACCTAACATTCCTAGGTTTGCATAAGGGATTGGTTCTTCAGTTTTCTGATTTACTACAGTTCCTTTAATTGTAATTTGTTCTTGCGCTAGTGCAGGAAGTACAAATATTATTAGTGTCAAAAGTGTGATGAATCTCTGCATTTTACTCTACTGTTTAGTAACGTAACTGATAATATAATTTTGATAAATTTACAAAGAGTCGATGAAAGTAAAAAAAGAAAATGGATGGTATCCCAATTTAATTTCAACTTACTATATGTGGCATCTATTCAACATCGTATAAATAGAGATTGTTTTAATGTTGATTTGATTTTTTGTAATTTATGTTATTTCTTTTTTTTTGTGCTTTTGCATTAAGGCATGGGATGCGACGAATCTCTCACGTTCATCCTAAGCGCTTGTTCTTCTTTATTGCGAAATGTATTCATTAAAATATTTACAATAGATGTTACTAAATTGATATTTTACTCTAATATCCCATTATAAAATGCTACTTTTGCCGAAATTTTTTATTTTAAAATCTAAAGAGGGGGAAAGTTTACAACTGCCACTTTAAAATCTAACAGAAAATGCTTGAGACACTCTTTAAGCTTAAAGAAAACGGGACAAGCGTAAGAAACGAGATTCTTGCGGGATTAACAACTTTCATGACCATGGCCTACATCCTGTCGGTAGCGCCTAGCATGTTGTCGGCAACAGGGATGGACAAAGGAGCGCTGTTCACTTCTACTGTTCTGACTTCTGTGATTGGAACATTATTAATGGCTCTTATAGCAAACTTACCTTATGCACTTGCCCCAGGAATGGGTACCACTGCGTTTTTTGCCTTTACTGTATGTATTGGTATGGGCTATAGTTGGGAAGTCGCTTTAACTGCGATATTCTTAGAAGGAATTTTCTTTATTATTTTGACACTTATTAATGTTCGAGAAAAGATTATTGGAGCGATACCTCTCGCTGTAAGACAAGGGATTACAGTAGGTGTTGGTATGTTTATCACTCTTATTGGACTAAAAGGAGCTGGTATTGTTGTGGATAGTAAAGCGACCTTAGTGAATTTAGGGGATCTTACTGAACCGTCTGCAATCATTGCCATTTTGGGAATTATCGTCACCGGTGCGATGTATTATAAGAAAGTTCCAGGATCAATTTTGATTGGAATGGTTCTCTGTACAATCATTGGTCTGCCTTTAGGTGTCACTAAAGTTCCTCACAATTGGGACTTCTCGATCCCATCTATCGCACCCATTGCTTTTCATCTAGATTTTAGTTGGATTGGTAGTCTTGATAAAACATTAGATATACTTGTTGTCCTATTTGCATTTTTATTTATCGATATGTTTGACACAATCGGAACCCTTGTTGGAGTTTCAAATAGTGCAAATATGGTAGATGAAAATGGAGAAATACGAAATCTTAAAAAGGGATTAACTGCTGACTCTATTGCAACAGTATGTGGATCTTTACTCGGTGTTTCAACCGTCACTACCGTTTCGGAGAGTGCTGCGGGTATTGCAGAGGGTGGTAGAACTGGTTTGACATCTATCGTTACAGCAACCTTCCTATTAGTTGCACTTCTTCTTTCACCACTTTTTCTAATGGTGCCTGCTGCAGCTACAACTCCAGCACTATTTGTTGTTGGCGTGATGATGATGGGAGAGATGTCTAAGATTAATTTTAAAGACTTTACTGAGGCCGTCCCTGCTTATTTTACTTTTATGTTGATGCCACTAACCTACTCTATCGTAAATGGTATTATGCTTGGGGTGATCTCATATGTATTTATCAAGTTGTTTACAGGAAGACAGAAGGAGACTACTATTTCAATGTGGGTTCTAGCATTTGTCTTTATTCTAAAGATTATATTCACATAGAAAAAATATCATAAACTTATTTATCTAGAGGTGAGCCGTGTTTTCGTTGGAAAGCCGGCTCATCTCTATTTCATTAAAAAGGATTGTAGACTGAAGACTTGTGAACTCAGTAAAATATGTGGCTGTATGCGCATACTACTTATACATGACTTATGAAAGGTGTGTAAATCGTTACGAATCTTGTATTTCTATCCTTATCTCAAGAGAATATGATTGTGGTTTCACTCCTTAAATCGTATTGTTTTCAGTGCTCTTTTTAATGTGGTTTCATTCTACCTTCCCGTACCCTTCGTTTACCCTTTAGTTACCCTTTAGTTACTCTAGGGGTAACCAAAGGGTAAAGAAGGGGTAACGAATCCCTAAATGATCTAAGGAACAGACTAGGGAGCTATAGATATTTAAAAGAGATCTAAAATATTTGATGACATTGCAAGAAGAAGTATAATCTTGTATAACAGTAGATAACATCATTAAAACATATCATTACAGACTATTATTAAAAAGGCCTATACTTTTCAATGAAAACATCATAAAAATTGATAGCCAGAGACCATACAACTGCATAGAAAGCCTAAGCTTTTGACTATTCACGGCCTTACTTCCAAGATAGGAACAAATCTATTTCAATCTACTACCTAACAATAGGGATCAATTTACAATTCAGACTCGACTTGTTATTTTTGTTTTATTAACTACGATTGTATTATATTAAATAATCACATTTCTATGATAAAGAATTGCATTTTAATCGTACTATTGTCTCTTTCCATGCTGTCATTGGCAACAGAGAAAAAGAAAGACATTGGTACTGAAAATATTGTTAAGTTGATGTTACTACGGGATCCATCGATTGGGGTGGAGAGAAAATTAGGATTAAGAGATGTCGTAGAACTGAAAGCTTTGATGAATTACAGTTACTCCTACAGTGCGTGGTATCTGTTTCCTGAGATACAAACAGGGTATCGATATTACTATAATATCTTGAGAAGAGAACATCAGGAAAAACGAAGTAAGTTAAATAGTGCAGACTTCTTTTTATGCAACGTAGGCTATCGATTTCAGAATATCCTTTCTGCCAGTGATGGGGTTGTGATAGACCATAGACTCTTAAGTGATCCTTATCGCATATCTTGTGTTTGCCAGTGGGGAATACGAAGAGTTTATCATCGGTTTAGCTTCGAGTTCTGAGCAGGAGTACAGAATCAATGGTATTTTACAGATTTAAATAAAATTTATAACAAGGGGTTCTCTTCTAAGTTGGACCTACAAATTGGATTCACATTGCCCAAATAGTAAGAGGCATATTTTACTCCTTCCGAATCTAAATGGACATTCATGTTGTTTAGATTATAAGAATTTTAAAGCAAACAATAAAATCTCTTTTCCCAGATAAAGCATTTTATAGACCTCAGTAAGATTACCGTTTCTAGTCTTATATGAGGTCTATGATTTGAATAAACTCTATACGTATTTAATGGGTTGAGTTTTCAAAAAAATGATGAAAAAGATCTATAACTAGTTTCATCCATTACAATTCACTATCATATCATTACAGGGAGAATAATCGAGATCTATAATAAAGAGCACTTTTAATAAAAAAATGGTGCTGAACATTGTGCACTTCTATTCTTCTCCATCATATCTATGAAGTCTATTGTAAGATTCTCATCACATTGTTTATCTTATACAACTTAAGGTCTTAAATCAATCTGATGACAAGTTTCTATTTAACCATTAAAGTCCGTTCTAATTAAAATTACAGCAATCCTATCATTCTTAAAACAAAATAATTATCTAAAAATTACCATCACACTAATCCATTCTAAGGTAAAGACAAGAGGCTTATATAGATCTACAGCTAATTCGTGTTTTTCAAACATTTGTTTTATTACATACAGAACAACTATTTCCATAAAGTAGAATATCGTTTTTCACATATAAATCAATCCGAGTTTACTGAATATCAAATTTTTTCAAGATCATACTCCATATAATGGGTAGAATATCTATTTGTAAAATGATAAATACACCAAATTAACACTTTGATGCAATTTGTTATATTTATATGTTAATAATTGCTATTATTTTTATATTTGCACCTTATTTAACTTTTAATATCTAAAATCATGAAATTAATTAAGATCTTGGTAGTTTTTCTATTGTTAAACTCTCTATCATCGTGTGCACTTCTATTCAACGGAAGCAAACAAACCATTAACATCTCATCTCTAACAGATGGATCTAAGATTTATGTAGATGGAAATTTGGTAGGGGAAAATAATGCAGTTACAAAAGTAACAAGAAGAACAGGACATACAATTACAGTAAAAAAGGAAGGATACAAGTCTGAAAACATGCTTATAAAATCACATGTTCAAGCTGGATGGGTTGTCTTTGATGTATGTCTAAACTGGTTTGCATTCTTAACAGATCCAACAACAGGAGCATGGAAGAAATTTGAGAATAGCAATATCTGTGTTGATCTTGAAAAAAAATAGTCTAAATGATTATTCTCATACAAGGGCTCTCTAAAAATAGAGGACTTTGTATGTAAATTAGAGTATGGTTCCTCAACCAATTCAAATATTCTATCATTATTTTACTTTTTATAGACCTCTAAAAGGGATCACTTATTGTGGCCTTTTATGAGGTCTATCACTTTATGGATTATGTTGCCAAGTAAAGTGCTCTTATTTTTAGTTTTCAGAAAAAATCCATATAGAATATATTGTCAAATTGATTCAATAATATTCTCATTCACCCTGTTTTGTGAAAATTAAAGAATATACATGATAGAGCACTTCGCATAATTTTTGGATAATATGATTGAAAACAAAAATTACAGAACAGATCATGATTTAATATCCATTTTCTTACGATAAATCATCAACAAAAAGGGTTGTCAAAAATAATTTTGACAACCCTTTATATGGAAATATAAATTAGAAGTAAAAGTGCTTAGTTAGTTATTTGAAAAAGGCATCGATCTTCTCGGCTGCATCTCTTCCACTTCTCATCGCTTTCACCACAAGAGAAGCACCAGTGGTAACATCTCCAGCAGCAAATATTTTGTTTACATTCGTAATGTTCTCTTCTGTCAACACGTTCCCTCTTGGGTCATAATCCACCATAAGAGAGTCTAATAAGCCTTCTTGCACAGGACTCACAAATCCCATTGATAAAAACACTAGGTCTACATCTATAATTTCAGTAGTTCCTTCGACCTCAATAGGAGTCATACGACCATTTACACTTTGCCATTCAATTTGAACAACCTCCACTTGTTTGATCACACCTTGTTCTCCAATAAATCTTTTGGTAGACAAACTCCAACGTCTCTCACACCCCTCTTTATGAGAACTAGAGGTTCTCAAAACGTTAGGCCAATAAGGCCAAGGGTTATTCTCTGTTCTACTCTCTGATAGTTTAGGCATGATCTCGATCTGCATTACCGATTGGGCCTTTTGACGAATAGATGTACCCACACAATCCGATCCAGTGTCTCCACCTCCAATGACCAATACCTTTTTATCTTTAGCCGAAATCTGGGTTGTATTAAGTGACTCAACTCCTACCACTTTATTTTGTTGGGAAAGAAAGTCCATCGCAAAATGTACTCCATCCAGGTCACGGCCTTCCACAACAAGATCTCTAGGTTTCATTGCGCCACATGCTAGCAATATGGCATCAAAATCACGATTCAGATCTTCTTTACTGATATCGACACCAACATGCGTATTTGGCTTGAAATGAATTCCTTCCGCTTTCAATACTGAAAGTCTGCGATCAATCACTTTCTTATTCAGTTTAAAGTCAGGGATTCCATATCTCAACAGACCACCTAGTTTGCTATCTTTTTCAAAGATTGTCACTTCATGTCCCGCTTGGTTCAGCCAATAAGCCGAAGTAAGACCTGCAGGACCAGAACCGATCACTGCTACTTTTTTTCCAGAACGAAAAGAGGGCTTCTTCGGAATCACATAGCCTTCATCAAAAGCACGTTCTACGACCGACGCTTCATTTTCACGAATCGTTACAGCCTCATCATGAATCGCAAGGACACAAGACTTCTCACACAATGCAGGACATACTCGGCCCGTAAATTCAGGAAAAGGATTGGTAGAAGTCAAGATATCATAAGCATCTTGATGTTTCCCTTTATAGATAGCATCTTGCCACTCAGGCATTTTGCTACCAACAGGACATGCCCAGTGACAAAAAGGCACACCACAATCCATACAACGTGAAGCTTGCAGCTTGCGATCCTTCGCATCTAGTGTCTGCTCCACTTCACCATAATCATATATTCTTTCAAGGACAGGACGATATCCTCCCTCTTTTCTCTCTATTTCAATAAAACCTTTTGGATTTCCCATGATCACTTTAATTTAAATTCGTTTCACCCACCATTTCAACAACCCTACACTACTCGTGTCTAGAAGGATCATCTTCTGTTAACTGAAGCTTTCGATTCAGTTCAGCAAGCTTCATCTCATTTAAAACTTTCTTATATTCTAATGGAATCACTTTGACAAATTTTGGCAAATGTTCATCCCAATTAGACAATATTTTCGCAGCTAAAGCACTATGTGTATGAGTCATATGATTACTGATCATCTCCTGCAGTTCATTGATATCTGTACGATCATCCAATGAACTTAACTCCACAAGTCCTTTATTACAGAAGTATTCAAAATCACCATTTACATCATACACGTAAGCGATTCCTCCACTCATACCTGCACCAAAGTTCTTCCCTGTTTCACCAAGTACTACTACACGACCTCCAGTCATATATTCACAGCAGTGATCCCCACTACCCTCAACAACAGCAGTAGCACCAGAGTTACGAACGGCAAAACGTTCTCCTGCAACTCCTTTGATATATACTTCACCACTTGTTGCACCATAAAGGGTTGTATTACCAACAATAATATTATTTTCAGGAACGAAAGTAGAAGCCGAAGGTGGTACCACAATAATACGTCCTCCAGAAAGTCCCTTACCTAAGTAGTCATTAGAATCTCCCTGTAGACGGAAAGTAATTCCTTTGGCTAAGAAAGCCCCAAAACTTTGACCTGCAGAACCATGGAAAATAGAGTGTATTGTATTGTCAGGCAAACCCTCTTCCCCATATTTTTTAGACACCTCCCCTGAGATGAGTGCACCTACAGTTCTGTCTGTATTTTTAATAGGTAAATCAAACCACACATTGTGCTTGTTCTTAATCGCATTACCAGCATTCTTCAACATATGCGTGTCTATCAATTGAGAGTAGTCTCTATCCATCATATGTGTATTATGGATATCGAACTCTTGAGACTCTGCAGGAACATGAATCAATTTAGAAAGGTCGATGCCATCCATCTTCCAATTCTTCACCGTATCGTTTACTTCAAGAAGATCTGCACGACCTACAATGTCATCAAATGTTTTGAATCCTAGTTCAGCCAATATCTCACGAATCTCTTGTGCAATAAAAGTAAAAAAGTTGATGACATTCTGAGACTTACCTAAGAATCTCTTTCTTAACTCTTCACTTTGTGTTGCGATACCTGCAGGGCAAGTGTTCAAGTGACACTTACGCATCATCACACAACCTAAGACGATAAGCGCAGAGGTAGAGAAACCAAACTCTTCAGCTCCTAAAAGGGCTAACTTTACGACATCCGTACCATTCTTAAGCTGTCCATCTGCTTGAAGCTTTACACGACCTCTTAGGTTATTCATCACCAAAGTCTGTTGCGTTTCAGCAATTCCCATCTCCACAGGAAGACCTGCATGCTTAATAGAACTCATTGGAGAAGCACCAGTACCTCCATCCGAACCACTAATTACGATTAGATCGGAATGTGCCTTAGATACCCCAGCAGCAATCGTACCAACTCCCACTTCCGACACAAGCTTCACAGATATTTTAGCCTGAGGGTTCACACACTTCAGGTCATAAATCAACTGAGAAAGATCCTCAATAGAGTAGATATCATGATGGGGAGGAGGAGAGATCAACGTAATTCCTGGAGTTGAATTTCGAGTTTTGGCAATAATTTTATTCACTTTAAAGCCAGGAAGCTGACCTCCTTCTCCTGGTTTTGCACCCTGTGCAACCTTGATTTGTAGTTCATCGGCATTCACAAGGTAGTTATTGGTCACCCCAAAACGTCCCGATGCAATCTGCTTAATAGAACTACGAGTATTTTTACCAAAGCGAGCAGGATCTTCCCCACCTTCACCGGTATTACTTCTACCACCAATTGCATTCATGGCAATAGCCAATGCTTCATGAGCCTCTTTTGAGATAGAACCATACGACATGGCTCCCGTCACAAAACGTTTTAGAATATTTTCTACCGGTTCCACTTCGTTTATATCAATAGGATTCTTTTTCCATTTCAATAAACCTCTAATGAATGCAGGCTTTGAGTTCTCTTCATCTACTAGTTTACTATACTTTTTATACATTGTATAGTCATTAACCTTTGTAGACCACTGAAGGAGTCCCATTGTTTGGGGATTCCATGCATGATGTTCCCCATCTTGACGATAAGAAAACACCCCACTGCTTTTCGGTTTAAAAGAGTCTTGTGTATTTTCAAAAGCATTATCATGAAAATGAACTGCTTCTTTATATATCTCACTATACGAAACCCCACCAATACGAGATGGTGTTCCTTTAAAATATTTGTCCACGATCTCATCTGAAATACCTACTGCTTCAAACAGTTGGGCTCCATGGTAAGACCTAAGAGTAGAGATACCCATCTTTGAAAGAACTTTTAATAGTCCTGCATCAATCGATTTGATATAATTTTTTCTAGCCTCAGCATAATCTTTATTAAGCTCTCCTGATGACACCATCTCATTGATAGATGCAAAAGACAGGTATGGGTTGATCGCACTAGCACCATATCCAACAAGTAGTGCAAAATGCATTACCTCTCGTGGTTCAGCACTCTCTACAATCAATCCAACTTGCATTCTTTTCTTCTTCTCTATCAAATAGTGATGAACGGCAGACGTGGCAAGCAAAGATGGGATTGGAGCCATCTCTGGGCTAATATGTCTATCGGAAAGAATAATAAAGTTTTTATTCTTATCGACAGCCTCTTCAGCCTTTTGTAGCATCAAATCGATTGCTTTACTAAGCCCTTCTACCCCTTCTGCTTTTGGAAATACCATAGGTATGATGGCATGGGTAAAAGAGTCATGCTTTAAGTCTTTGATCTTACCAAGGTCTGTATTGGTAATAATCGGACTATCAAACTTAACTAGTTTACAGTGATCTGGAGTATCATCAAGAATATTGGTACTCAAAGCACCAATATAATTTGTAAGCGACATCACTAATCCTTCACGAATTGGGTCGATAGGGGGATTAGTTACCTGAGCAAACAACTGTCTAAAATAAGAAAATAGACGTTGTGGTTTATCAGAGAAAACAGCAAATGGGACATCATTACCCATAGAACCTGTAGGTTCTTTTCCTGTTTCTGCCATTGGTTTTAACACTTGAGTTAAATCCTCTTTTGAGTAGCCAAAGGTCTTTGAATAGATAGGATACTCATTTCCCATACTAGAAGGTACACGTTGCTTTACCTCTAGTTGATCCATCATAAGGCGATTATCTTTCAACCAATTCACATAAGGATATCTACGAGATAGATCGGCTTTCACTTCATGGTCTGGAATAATAATTCCTAATTTTGTGTCCACTAGAAGAAGTTTTCCAGGACGTAAACGACCTTTCTCTTTTACCTCCTCTGCATCAAATGTCTGCACTCCAACTTCAGATCCCATCACAATCATGTCGTTCTTGGTAATCACATATCGAGAAGGACGAAGACCATTTCTATCTAAGGTACCACCAATATAACGACCATCCGAGAAAACAATCGAAGCGGGTCCATCCCAAGGCTCCATCAACGTTGAGTGGTATTCATAAAAACCTTTCAAACTCTCAGGAATAGGATTCTTTTTGTTGAAAGACTCAGGAATTAACATACACATAGAGTGAGGCAGACTGCGCCCAGTCATATGTAAAAATTCCAATGTATTATCAAGAGAAGCAGAATCAGACTTTCCTTGCTCTATAACAGGATAAAGCTTCTGGATATCTTCACCAAAGACTTCTGATTTAAAAAGACTTTCTCGAGCTCCCATCCATAATCTATTTCCTTTCACTGTATTGATCTCCCCATTGTGAGCCATCATACGAAAAGGTTGAGCCAAATCCCATGTTGGGAAAGTGTTGGTACTGAAACGACTATGAACTAAAGCAATAGCACTCTTAAAATCAGGATCTTTAAGATCTAAAAAGTAATCTCTTAATTGGTCTGGTGTTAACATCCCTTTATAGATAATCACCTTCGTAGAGAGACTACAAACATAAAATGCCTCCGCCTCAGCAAGTGTTGATTTTCTAATCTCATCTTCTGCTTGCTTTCTTACAAGATAAAGCTTTCTCTCTATGACATCTTGTTCGAAGTTACCAGTATAAAACACCTGTTTGATCTGCGGCTCTGTTCGTAATGCAATCTCTCCAACACAACTACTATCCACAGGTACATTTCGCCATGACAGAAGAGACAACCCTTCAGCCTTTGCATAACGATCCATAACATCACAACATAATGTAGCCTCCTCTTCATTATTAGGAAGAAAGATAAGGCCTGTTCCGTATGTTCCTACATTTTGGGATGTTAGTAAACCTTTTGAGATATAGTAACTATGTGGAACTTGAAGGAGAATTCCTGCACCATCGCCCGTTTGATTATCTGAACTTGTCGCACCACGGTGATCCATGTTACGAAGAACAACCAAACCTCGTTTAACAATATCATGGGAGGGTTGACCTTTAATGTGGGCAACAAAACCAATTCCACATGCGTCATGTTCATGGACAGAATCATAAAGACCCTGAGCTTTCGGAAATCTTCTCTGCATAATTATATAGTATTTTACTTGAATTTTGGAAAACGTAACTTATTCATGATAATCATTTTCTTGGAAGTGATATACAAATCGGGAACCTTACAATCAATAACTAATAAGGCTATTTTACCATGAATATGTAAGCAAATATACATATTAGACAGATTATTTCAAACACAATCCTGTATCAAAGTGATAATATGCACAGAACACCCCAACCTTAGACTATAATAACTATCATTAAATCAGATAGTTATAACAACATTAAATTATTGTTAACAAAAAGAATAAAATACTTACAAATAGTCAGAATAAACATCTAATTTATGACACATATACTCGATAATTAAACAAAAAGGAGAAAAAAACAAAAATGGGTTTCGAAATAAAAGATACATACTTTCATTTCGAAACCCATTATGAAATTAGCAAGAAGACAGTAAAAATATAGAAAGGTCTACTTTTTTCTATTTTTATGTTTTTCAGACCAACGACCAGAAAGAAAACCCATAGCAAAAGGAACAACTAGGATAACGATAAAAAATAGTATTACATAGATTAAGACAGAAGAGACCATATCTTCAACACTAGACATTGCCTGTTTGGTTACATTGACTGCCATATCATCGATCCTTTGATATGCGATTTCTCTTTCCCGAGCAATCAATTGATCCATATTGAATCGCTCGCGCGCGATGAGTGAATCTACAGCAACACGCTCATGATGAATAAGGGTCAGTGTGTTTCCCCACTGCCTATCAATACGTACCAATAGTGGAGATACATTTTGAATGAGATGCTGCATCTCTTCATGAAATTGATCAGGTGTTTGTTGCACTAGTGTATTAAATCGATCAAATTGAATTTGAATAGAATCTAATGTCGCTTGAACATTCACAGAATCGACACCTGCTTTTAGTGCTAATAGTTTTGATTCCATTCGTAGTTTATCTGTGACAGCCCCACTCTTAAATGTAATTCTATTGTTCATATCGGACATTACTTGAGGAAGTGTTCCTGTGGTATGAATAAACGCAGTGTCTGGAATCTGCTCAGACTGCAGATAAGCATCCAATGGACTAGATTTATCAAGTTCAATTGATGTCATCTTATGCTCTTTTATATAGGCAGAGACAAAATTAAGTTTCTGTTTATAATCGGCTCTTCTTAATGTACTCTTTGAGAATTCACAAAAACCACGATAGAGAGAGTCTAATTTCATATTATGATTTATTCCATCATATTTCAGTCTGTCTGAAGACAACAGTTCATCCACTTGACCTATAAATATCCATGTGTCCACTAAAGCATAGATAGGAGGATTTTGATACATTGAGGACTCTATTCCAGAGAGAAAATTAAGTTTTAATCTTATCAGAGACTGCTTTTCTTGAATGGAATTTGTGGCATATAACAGAGAATCACAATGGTTATTAAACAATTCGATCGAGGTAACCCCTTGTCGTTGTAATAACTCTCGAATGTTCACTTCATAATTAGTTAAGGGTACTTGTTCTGTTTCAATTTTAAGGAGAGAACATCCAGAAACAAGCAACATAAAAAACAATATAAAACTGTACTTCATTATACGAAAATTGAAATAATAATATGCGAATTAGATTACGCATACAATATATATGCCATAACTTAATCATAGGGGCTACTAATTACAACATACTTCTATAAGATTCAGTTCAAGAAAATGAAAGCTTTTTAGCTAAGTTGACAATACTCACCATTTTATTGCAAAATATGATGTAATATCACGGTTCCGTAAGAATTTGAAGTAGTTTTGTCGGGGCAATCATATAATAATTAATTTTAACGACAATAAAATAACATTACAGGATAAACCCACGTCATTTTATGAAGATAGCAGAAAAAAAACTACAATATAAAATATATTGCAACATAGAGGAGTTACCAGATAGTTATAAAGCACTAGTGCTTCGCGCAAGAGAAGAGACACAGAAATCATATGCACCCTATTCTCAATTTAGAGTAGGCGCAGCTTTACTTCTAGAAAATGGCGCAGTTTTTGGCGGAAACAACCAAGAAAATGCAGCTTATCCTTCTGGATTATGTGCAGAACGAACAGCCCTTTTTTATGCACAAAGTCAACACCCAGATGTTGCGGTTAATGTCATTGCTATCTCCGCGTTCTTTAGAAACAACTTAACACAAGAGACCATTAAACCATGTGGTGCATGCTGTCAAGTACTATCAGAGGTCGAAAAACGAAGTAAAAACATCATGACAGTCATCTTAGATGGACAAGATCAGATTGAGGTTATTGAGGGAGTAAATAATCTACTCCCATTTAGATTCTCAGGGGAAGAACTAAAAAATATTTAGCTCCTTGTTTCAAAATAGTTCCAAACAGGATCCTCAGGAGTTGGAGCGATAATCGTTGTTGGTTCTTTTGTAACAGGATGAGCAAAATGGAGCTTGCGAGCATGAAGATGGATTCCTCCACTCTCATTAGAACGAGAAGCTCCATATTTCAAATCTCCTTTTATGTGTAATCCGATAGCTGCCAATTGGGCACGTATCTGATGGTGTCTTCCTGTATGTAGCTCCACCTCTAACAAGAAATATTTTTGGGATGCATCCAGATAACGATAAGTCAAAGAAGCCTTTTTGGAATCTGTTCGATTATTAGGATAAGCATATGATTTGTTCTGCTTGGTATTTCTTACCATATAGTGCTCCAAAGTGGCTTCAAGGACTTTGGGTTTCTTATCTACAACAACCCAATAAGTCTTTTGAATATCCGCTTTACTTTGGAACATCTTATTCAGACGCGTTAATGCTTTCGATGTCTTTGAAAGAAGTAGAACCCCGGAAGTAGGTCTATCTAAACGATGAGGCAAACCAAGATATACATTACCAGGCTTATTATCACGTTTCTTAATAAATTCTTTCATTTCATCAGTGATTGGCGTATCACCCGTTTGATCTCCTTGAACGATAGCACCAGAAGGTTTGTTTATCGCAATAAGATGATTGTCTTCTAATAGAATTGGATACATAAGACTAAAATAAAAGAACAATCAAATCTTTGATGATCTGATTGTCCTTAATTTATACCATGCATAACATGGATATATTAATACTGTTCTCTTTCGTTTGGAAAATCAACGGCTTTCACATCATTTACATAATTTCCAACAGCACCAATAATCTCAGCACCCAAATTGTGATAACGACGTAAGAACCTTGGAGAGAACTCTTGAGTGATCCCAAGCATATCGTGGACAACTAATACTTGACCATCCACGTCACTACCCGCTCCAATACCAATTACTGGTATTTTCACTTCAGCAGCAACCTTTGCAGCCAAAGATGCAGGAATCTTCTCCAGTACAATCGCATAACAACCAGCTTCTTCTAGTAGCTTTGCATCAGCAAGAAGTTTGCTTGCTTCCTCATCCTGCTTCGCACGAACAGTATAAGTACCATATTTATGAATAGACTGAGGCATCAATCCTAAGTGTCCCATCACAGGAATTCCTGCGCATAGAATACGTTTTACAGATTCAATAACCTCTTCTCCACCTTCCATCTTCACAGAATCAGCATGAGTCTCTTTCATAATACGAATAGCAGAAGAGAGAGCCTCCTTCGAATTTCCTTGATATGATCCAAAAGGAAGGTCAACCACTACATGAGCACGGTTCACTGCTTTTACGACAGAACTACCATGGTAGATCATTTGATTAAGAGTAATTGGAAGTGTTGTTTCGTTACCTGCCATCACATTGGAAGCAGAGTCCCCAACCAAAATAACATCGATTCCAGCTTGATCAACTAACTTTGCAATACTATAATCATATGCTGTAAGCATCGCAATCTTTTCCCCTTTAAGCTTCATTTCTGAAAGCACATGGGTTGTAACCTTTTTTATCTCTTTATGTACAGACATTACCTATATTTTTGATTATAGAGCCACAAAATTATGAAATAAGATTTTATTAATCATCATAAAAAGAGTGATAATATCTTGGCAGAAGTTAGAGATAGCTGACACAATGCCGCAAGAGTAGTAAGATAAGTCATTTTGACATCTAAAAATAGGCCGACATTTGGACTCTTTCATTTTTTTCTGCCAATATTACATATTCTAAGGGGAAATTATTTTTGGCACACCATTTGATATTTATCCTATCGAATGCAATAATGTAGAATGACATCGCAAAAACATATAGCATTCAAATTAAATATAAAGGTTTTGGTATTTTACTGAACCGTATTGGTTAGAAACAAATTAAAAAATAAATATAATGGGAAAGATTATTGGTATTGACTTAGGAACAACAAACTCTTGTGTTTCTGTAATGGAAGGTAACGAACCAGTTGTAATCATCAACAACGAAGGTAAAAGAACTACACCATCTGTAATTGCATTTGTAGAGAATGGAGAAAGAAAGATCGGTGATCCAGCAAAACGTCAAGCAATCACTAATCCTGAGAAAACTATCTTCTCTATCAAGCGTTTCATGGGTGAGACTTTTGATCAAGTTGCAAAAGAGATCAATCGCGTACCTTACAACGTAGTAAAAGGAGACAATAACACTCCTCGCGTGGTAATCGATGACCGTAAATATTCTCCACAAGAGATTTCGGCTATTACGCTTCAGAAAATGAAGAAAACTGCAGAAGACTACCTAGGACAAGAGGTTAGTGAAGCAGTAATTACAGTTCCAGCATATTTCAATGATGCACAGCGTCAAGCAACTAAAGAGGCAGGAGAAATTGCAGGATTGAAAGTAAGACGTATCATCAACGAGCCTACTGCAGCAGCACTTGCATACGGTATGGATAAAAAAGATGAGGATAGAAAGATTGCGGTTTTCGACCTTGGTGGTGGAACATTCGATATCTCAGTCCTTGAGCTTGGTGATGGTGTATTCGAAGTAAAATCTACTGATGGTGATACACACCTTGGTGGAGATGATTTTGATGATGTGATCATTAACTGGTTGGCTGATGAGTTTCTAAAGGAGCACGGGGTAGATATCCGCAAAGATCCTATGGCTCACCAACGTCTGAAAGAAGCTGCTGAAAAAGCAAAAATTGAGTTGTCTAGTGGTACATCTACTGAGATCAACTTACCATATATATTCGTTGTAAATAATGTAACACAACACTTGGTAAGAACACTTACTCGTGCACAATTCGAGCAGTTGGCTGACAGCCTAATTCAAAGAACAATTGTTCCTTGTCAAAATGCATTGAAAAATGCAAACTTGAGTGCTTCTGATATTGATGAAGTAATTCTTGTTGGTGGATCTACTCGTATCCCAGCTATTCAAGAGAAAGTTCAGTCATTCTTCGGAAAGGCTCCATCTAAAGGGGTTAACCCTGATGAGGTAGTAGCTGTTGGTGCTGCAATCCAAGGTGGTGTATTGACTGGAGAGGTAAAAGATGTACTTCTATTAGACGTAATTCCTCTATCTCTTGGTATTGAGACGATGGGTGGAGTAATGACAAAATTGATCGAAGCAAATACAACCATTCCTACAAAGAAATCACAGGTATTCTCTACAGCAGCAGACAACCAGCCTGCAGTAGATATCCATGTTCTTCAAGGAGAGCGTTCAATGGCAAAAGATGACAAGACAATTGGACGTTTCCAATTGGCTGATATTCCACCAGCACGTCGTGGAGAGCCACAAATTGAAGTAACTTTCGATATTGACGCAAATGGTATCCTTAGTGTTTCAGCAAAAGATAAAGCAACAGGTAAAGAGCAGTCAATTAAGATTGAAGCTTCTTCTGGTCTAAGTGATGAGGAGATCCAAAGAATGAAGGATGAGGCTGAAGCAAATGCTGAAACAGATAAATTAGCAAAAGAGAAAATCGATAAAGTAAACCAAGCAGATAGTATGATTTTCCAAACGGAAAAACAACTAAAAGAGTTTGGTGATAAGATTCCTGCTGATAAAAAAGCGCCAATTGATGCTGCTCTAGAGAAATTGAAAGAGGCTCACAAAGCAGAGGATGTTGCAGCGATAGATGCAGCAACTGAGGAGTTAAATACTGTTTTCCAAGCAGCATCTCAAGACATGTATAATGCTGGGGCTGGTCAAGATCCTAATGCTGGGGCACAACAAGCGCAACCAAACCAAGGGGCACAAGATGACGAGGTAACAGACGTTGACTTTGAGGAGGTGAAGTAAGATACAGATCTTACAATAGTCTAACGACTATTTTAAATATACAAGGAGCGTAATTCTGTGAATTACGCTCCTTTTGTTATCATACATTTTTACTTGGAATTACGGGCACTTCTATGGATAAAAATCTTCCCTGCATTTACGAGGAGTAACATCTGTGGTTTAACTAGACTCCTACTTCAAGTTAGACAAAGTATTAGTATTGTCTTAAAGCCCATAGATCCCCTCATCAACAAAACTTTATGAAGATTTCGAAAGGCTCTCTTAAATAGACTTGTCAAGAATATTGATCTACTCCATATTATTATCCAATAAACACATTTAATTTGATATTATGCAATCACCTTCATACAATAGAGAGATGGAGATATAGCTCTTTTATTCTAAAAGACAATACAAGAAAACTACCATCCTTTGAGAAGATCGAAATTAACACATATTCCTGCCAAGATCTGGTATTTTGCATTATAGTGCTGACGAGAGTTATTTGCAGATCCTTCCGGAGCAGATACTGAGATATTACCATCAGAAGTATATCCACCCACTAGATGAAACCTAAAGTTTTTATTATCGAAAGGATAATATTGAAGTGCAAGCTCAATAGTATGTGCAGCTGTATTTACGATGGTCTGGCTTGTTCCATCCTCTAGCTCAATATCAAAAGATTCATCCCCAAAATCTACTTCATTATAAATATACTTTAAATAAGGCCTAAAATGACGACCATTGTAAGCAAGTTTGATAGGTACACTGGTATAGGTTGCATCAGTATAGAAGTTGGTCATATTCTTTACCCTTGCATAATCTGTATCGATAGCAATATCCCCAAATAGCCACTGTAATCCAAGGTTTACTGCATATGGAGTTCTAGAAACCTCGCTGTTTTGGATCGTAGTAAAACTCATATAGGTTAAAATCTTATCAGGCAAAATATGCCCATACCAATATATGTTATACTCCATATTTTGCTCATAATCGGGATTATCAGCATTGACCACTTGAAGCCCAAAAGACTGTTTTGTATTGGTGGTATACTGAAAAGTAGCACCCGTCTTATAAACACCTAGATTATTTCCAATCACACTATACATTGGAACATCACTAGGATTATACGACTGCTCTGCGGTACCTACATTTAAAAAGAAACGACCTAAACTGAAGAACCAATGTGCGTCGTTTGTCGTATAGGTTACATTAGCACATTGTATGTTTTCTAAAATACCATTATAGTTCAATTGGGTTGAATTATATACAGTTTGAAAATTAAATCCAACATTATTTGACAAAAGACCATTGATGCCAAAGATTAAGTTCGACATCTGAAACCTCTGTTGATCTTGAAACACTTTATAGTCCTCTTCATAATGGAGCTCGTTAAAATCTACTCTAGCATTCACAGGCATATAAAGGTTATCAAAAAAAAAGCTTTTATAATCTTTATTCTTTTCCAGACCATTCGCCATCATGGAGGTTCCCAATAGGTAAAATGTAAGAAATATAGTTACTAATATATTTTTCATAGGAAGAAACTTTTATATAAAACATTGGCACCTAAGTATTAAACAAAAACAAACAACTATTAGTTCGCCATCATAACGAAACGATTATTGCTTATTTGAAGTCGATTTGGATATTAAGAATGGCACAAAAAGTCATAAGGAAAACAACGAATACAATAGACCAAACACCACCGACTCATAACACTTTCTTAAGTTCGTGATTTCAAAAAGTCAAGCTTCAACTTAAGACCAGCCTGAATTTGATATTTTCCATAGTGTACACCTCTTGAATTGGAAGAAGCTAAATTTGGGATACTAGAAAGAATATCCTCTTCCGAAGTATACGCTCCAATAAGATAAAAACTTAGACACCCATCTTGCTTTGGATAAAACTGTAAACCAAGCAAATAAGTATGGCTTGAAAGATCATCTAATGCATCTAGAGAAGAAAGACTATTTTCCACATTAAAATTCAATCCATTAAAGTCAACCCTATTATAAATATACTTGACGTATGGACAAAAATGGTTTGTTTCGTATTGTAGTTTTATGGGAATACTGGCATACCGCACCCCCTTATAAAAGTTTGTCATATTCTTCAATTGTCGATAATCGGTATCTAAAACGAAATCATCGATATGCCATTGCAAACCAATATTCAGTGCATAAGGAAATCGGTCTAATTGCCCCTTTTGAACTGTAGAAACACTCATGTATGTCCGCAAAAGATCTGGAAAAATATCTCCTCTCCAATAGAGATTATACTCCATATACAGAACCGTATTATCATTATCGGCATTGACTATTTGAAAGCCAATATCCTGATGATCATTGGGAGTGTAAGCTATACTAGCTCCAGTTTTAAAGACCCCAATTGCACCTCCTACTAAACTATAAACAGCAACATCACTCCCACTATAATACTGTTCACAGGATCCAAATTTGACAATGTACCGACCTAAACAGAAACTCCATTTATGATTATTTGATCTTACAACAATATTCGCATTGGTAATGCTTTCCAGGATATCACTCTCATTTAAAGTAGTGGAGTTTAAAAGTGTTTCAAAATTAAACCCTATATTTTGATTCAGAGCCCCCTTTATGTCAAACTGAAAATTGGTATAATAAAACCGTTGTTTGTCTCTAAATCTACCGTAATCAATATCTCTGGATTCTTTAAGAAATTCAAAATTCACATCCAAAGGCATAGATAAATTCCTCTTAAAAAATGAGGGCGAACTTAACTCCTGAGCTTGTATAATTTTGAATATTTTTGGATAAAAGAAAGTCAAAAATAAACATACAAATATCTTTTTCATTGTCTCAAATTGAGGTATTACTCTAATGATATTTTTTATAGAATGGTATATAAATCACATCTTAGAATCGATATAATGTATGATTAATGAGAGTGCATTAAACGTTCAAAATCGACTTTTTTTGAGTCATAAATAACCCTAGCTGCACGAGAAAGATCATCTCTATTTTTAAGTATTGCATCAATAGCAAAAAGATAGAAATCATTATTTAATCGTAGTTTCTTCATCATTATAATTTCGTGAGGGTGTGACCTAACCCAATCTTTTCTTGCATAGATATTGATGTCCACTATCCCAGACGCACTTCTATTGGGTCTATCTATCAGAGAAAGCTCCATCAAACCAAACATGACACTAGGATACCATCCAGAAGCTACAAAATTCTTATTATTCTGATACAAACGCTCTATATCTGAAAGCAACTCTAGTTCAGAGCACTCTTTAATGATCATCTTCTCATCCAAAAAATTATTGATGTCTTTGGCTTGTTTTATGTGAAAATCCCAATTCTCTAACACAAAAATTGTGTCATTGAATGATTCTCGCTTGATATTTAGATCATTACAAGAAAGCACGCCACTATAATCCGGGACCACAAACCCCTCTCTTGCAGAAGTCGATATAGAAGTAACAAACTCAATATCAGGATTGGATTGCTCTACGGAATGCTCATTGTGGTATTCCCACACCATCATGGTCAGGTCTGCTTTATTGTCGACTAGTTCATTGATGGAATTCTTTGCTAGGTGAAAGGACCACTTCTTTCCGTGATCATTAAGTTCACAATTCATTACATTAGAAAAAACTACTGCATCTATAAGCTTGTCCACAGCAACACGAGTTCCTCCCACTAAAGGATCGCCATCAAATAGTTTGTTAAAATCTTTTGGAAAGGATTTTTTTTCTGAGACAACGTGCTTGTTATCGTCTTTGGTTTTATTGTTCTGAGGGCTCGAACAACAAATAAAGATCGAAAGAGAAAGTAATCCAAAGACTTGAATGGTTGATTTGAAAAAAGTGTTCATGATTATTATTCATTTTTCGCTAAATATAAGAGGAGTTTTCTAGTCATGAAACAACTTTTGTCACATTATTTAACATTTAATTCTAAGTTATCATATTAAGGTGTAGATTATCAAAAAAGGCCCTCATAAATATGAGAGCCTTTCTTCTATATCAAAGAGTTTATTCTTAGTTCGATAATATTTTTACCAAATCTAATTGCTGCTGCTTCACTCCTTTTTGATTTTTGATCGCTTTTGTAAATGGAACATGTACAATTTCGCCATTTTCAATACCAATCATAATACTCTTTTGATCATCCATTAAAGCCTCAATAGCACCAGCCCCTAATCTACTTGCAAGAATACGATCAGAAGCAGATGGAGTACCCCCACGCTGAATGTGACCTAGGATCGTTACGCGAACATCATAATCTGGGAAATCTTTCTCAACACGTTTAGCCCAATTAAAAGCACCACCCTCTTTTTCACCTTCAGCAACAAGAACAATAGAGCTATTCTTTGACTTACGATATCCATTAGCCAAGTAGGATTTAAGGTCTGCATAACTAGTAGGAATCTCTGGGATAAGTACAGCTTCAGAACCTGCGGCAATACCACCATTAAGAGCTAAGAAACCGGCATCTCGACCCATTACCTCAATAAAGAATAGGCGCTCATGAGCCGTTGCAGTATCTTTGATCTTATCAACACAATCCACAATGGTATTTAAAGCAGTATCGTAACCAATGGTAAAATCCGTACCGTATAAATCGTTATCAATAGTACCAGGAATGCCCACCACTGGGAAGTTATGCTCTTTTGCAAAAAGTCCAGCACCAGTAAAAGTACCATCACCACCAATCACTACCAAAGCATCAATTTTAGCTTCAATAAGATTATCATAAGCTTTCTTTCTACCCTCTATTGTTTTAAACTCCATACAACGAGCAGACTTTAAAATTGTACCGCCTTGCTGAAGAATATTACTAACATCTTTAGATTCTAAAGTCTTAAATGCTTTGTTGATCATACCACGATAACCGTGAGATATTCCGACCACTTCAAGCCCATGATAGTTTGCACTACGAGTTACTGCACGAATCGCACCATTCATCCCTGGTGCATCTCCTCCTGAAGTTAGAAGACCAATTCTTTTTATGGTTGTATTTCCTAATTCTACCATGATTAAAATATATCGCTAATTCTTATTCTTAATTGCTTTCTAGTCGAAAAGCTTTCCTTTTTACAATATTACTTGCAATCGATTGAAATGACAAAAATTTAAGGTTAAATAAATAGGACCAAAACATTAATTTTCAAAATATGATCTAATTTTATAGGCAACAAGTTCCATCAAATGACGAGGAGTAGAGGTAGCACCACACACTCCTATCTTACTGTTTTTGTGAAACAAAGAGAAGTCTAATTGGTCGGGGTTAGAAATAAAATAGCTATTTGTATTATTCTCCTTACACATGTTGTATAACACTCTTGCATTAGAACTTTTTTCACCCCCGACAAAAACAATAATATCATATTTTTGAGAGAATTCACGCAATTTAGGAATTCTATTTGCTACTTGACGACAAATGGTATCATGATAAAGTAGATTTTCTTGTCCTATTTTGCTTTGTAAATTTTCAATCAACTTATGATATCCATCTAATGATTTGGTCGTTTGAGAGAAGAGCAATGTTTTTTTATTCGTATCCACATGAGATAGATCATCTGGCCCCTCAATGACAGTTGCATTACCTTTCGTTTGTCCAACCAGACCATTCACTTCTGCATGTCCTTTTTTCCCAAATATCAACAGTTGTCCCTCTTTAGATTCTATATCTTGGTACCCCTCGTTAACCTTTTTTTGTAGTCTTAAGACTACTGGACAAGTGGCATCAATAAGCTTTATATTATTTTCCTTTGCATACATATAAGTTTCCGGTGGTTCTCCATGTGCACGTAACAACACCGTACAATTAGACATCGTAAAATATTGTTCACGATCAACCGTCTGTAATCCCAAAGACTCCAAGCGATTTACCTCGTAACTATTATGAACGATATCACCTAAACAATATAATGTGCTATCTTGTTTCAACACTTCTTCGGCTTTGTTTATTGCTTTTATAACACCAAAGCAAAAGCCTGAATTATCGTCTATCTCTATGATCATAATCGGTAAGATTGATTTTTAAGGTATAAGTATCTACAACGATACCGTCATAGATTACCTTACAATTTTACAAAAGGTACAGCTCTAAAACAAGACCTACAGGTCCTTTTTGTCTATTTTATCTTCAATCCATTGCATTACTAGAGCAGTTTGTTCTTTCGGAGTCAGATGGCTATTATCTAGGACGATAGCATCATCAGCTTTTACAAGAGGACTTTCATCTCTAGTTTGATCGATATGGTCTCTTTTCTCTACATTGGCTAAAATAGCTTCTAATGAGACCATCTCTCCCTTCTCCGTTAGCTCATCAAAGCGTCTCTTTGCTCTGATCATAGGATCGGCAGTCATAAATATTTTCAGGTCGGCATTCGGAAAAACAACGGTTCCGATATCACGACCATCCATCACGACTCCGGAATCATTACCAAACACTTGTTGAAGTCGAACTAAATGGTGTCTCACCTCGGCAATTGCAGCAATAAGACTAACACTATTAGATACCTCAAGTTGTCTAATTTCGTTTTCTACATTTTCTCCATTAAGGTAGGTTTCATTAGACTTGCTATTTTCATCATATTGAAAGGTGATGACAATCTTATCAAGGTCCTGAACAAGTGCCTCTTTACTTACTTCATCCTCTAGAATCATTTGGTGACGAATAGCATAGAGTGTTACAGCACGATACATAGCGCCAGTATCAACATAAATATATTCCATTCGTTTTGCAATATCTTTTGCCATTGTACTTTTTCCACAAGATGAAAATCCATCAATAGCAATTACCAACTTAGTCTTTTTGCCTTCCATAAATAGATATAAATAATTAAAAAAACGTCTGCAAAGATACAGATTTTAGGCTGCCCAATATAAACAAAGAGAACTATTTTAAAGTTTTAACTGAAAGCCAAAGTTGTGCTGTGTTGTACTTTTATGCAATGGAGACATACTGTAACCTAATTGAAACCTAGAATTATCAATCTGAATTCCAAATGATAATCCTGAGGTACCTTTAGACGAAGATAAACCTGCTAAATTGCGTTCCTGATTATTATAACCCAACATCAAAGCAAAATGAGAACTAAGACGAAGACGAGTTGCTAAATTCAGATGGTTGGTCCACTCTTTATAGTCATAGCCTTTCGATATTCCTTCTTGTTCTAAGGCTTCATCCCAATTTGTTAAATGGTGGGCTGTAATAAAAAAGGCAAAAGGAGCATGTTCAAGTGATTTTACAATCGTAAAACCAACGTCTAAAGGCATAGAGACACTTTCTTGACCAAGATTGTTAATAGAGGTTCCTACATTTCGAATTGCTAGAGTACCCGAAAAGTTTTTCACCTTATAACTTACTGAAGCATTAAACGATACTGCAAAAGCATTATAGATATCCATTTGAGACCAAATGGAGTGAAAAGAGACTCCTGCCCTACATTCTCGAGTTAATCGTTTTGAATAGGATAGAGAGGCATCATAACTTGCAGCTTTATATTCACCTAAATAAACATTTTCTGCATCTCTCCTATCGAATGTACCATAATCAACTGTTTGAAATTGAACGGCAAAAATATCAGAACTAGTCAATCCCCAAGCAGCTGCAATAGAGGTCTGTTTTGTAGACTTAAAAAGAGAAGTATATGCAGTCTGTATCTTTTTGCTATAGGTACTATCAAGCACACTAGGAGCGAAGAAAGCGGCCCCAAAATTAGTCTCCGTATCACTATATAACAAACCGCCCAATGCCTTTGAGGCAGGACTTATAGAAAGATCTAAAATAGGATAGGTTTGATATGAATTATCTTGTGCTGATGTATTCACACAAAATAAAACTAAAAGGGGAATTATAAAAAAAAACTTTTTAGTCATAGTTGATTTATTGAACAGACTTATTCATCAACTTAACGCAAATAATCTGTGTTATATTGTCTCTTACCAATTCATTTTTAGCAATTCCTCTATGATTACATAAACGATAGGACAATAAGATCTATTGGTTTCAGTCAATTTAAGTATTTGATGCATTTTAGAGCGATCAGTGTGTGGATATTCGCGACAAGCTTTAGGACGACTCTCGTAACACATGCAATACATATCATTTCCTAAAAAAGGACACGGTTGATTACGAAAGACAAAATCGTTCTCATCGTCCACTTGCAAGTATTCATCGATAAATTTTGAAGATTTGATTCTAAAGTGCTTACTCAAGCGATCGATATCTTTCTCCTTCACAATAGGACTGATACTACTACAGCAGTTTCCACAATCTAAACAATCATACAATTCAAAAGCTTCTTGATGAAGTGAATGAATGACAGCATCTAAATTCTTTGGTTTCTTCTTCTTAAGCTTTTTAAAAAGCTCTTTTATCTCTTGACTATTTTGTTTTGAAAGTTCCACAATAGATTGCGGAGTTATTCCTGTGAAGTTCATTTTTCCTATATTTTAAGGCACAAATATAATGCTTTCTCCAAAATAGAAACTTATTCGAAAGGTTTGTTTAAGATCGACATTTAATCCAATTTAAATAGGCGTATATCATGTTAAGAATGATTCTAACTTATGTTTTTACCACAGAATTTTTATCAATATCTATGCTTATTGCTATGAAAAATTAATAATATTATTTTCTTTTGTTATCATATATTCGAAAGGACCTTATCGTGAGATATAACGCTACACATAATCAGAATAGACTTATCACTTTCTCTCATTGGAGTAGAAAAAGTTATGCTCTTTTTGCAGTAATTGGCAAAAGAGTACGAATTGGTGTGTTGAAAATAGACTTAGCGAAGGTCGAGATAACCACAATTAAACAACATCTCCAATGTTTATTAAACTTAGATAAAGATGAGTCTTTAGATGAAGAATTTGATTTAGCAACGAATTTATTAGAAATGCTTGCATGGGAGAGTTACGCTTTATTAAACCAAAGCAAAGAGTATTGCATTAAAAATTATTATAAAATCATATGAAGGGTTGATTTCCAGTTAAACGGGAATCAACCCTTTTTTTATGCCTAAAAAGATGAATAGAAAAGAACTAAAAGTACTTATTGATCAAATACTTGATGGATATCTGATATCCGAAATTGAAGCAAACCGCATAGTACATTATGAGGATATTGAAGAGTTATGCAACTATGCAAATATAATTAGAGCAAAAATGTGTGGTAATAACTTTGATCTCTGCTCTATAACCAATGCAAGATCTGGCTTGTGTGGTGAAGACTGCCAATGGTGTTCTCAATCGATGCACTTCAATACCGATGTATCACAATATGAATTTGTTCCTCTGAAGGAGGTTGTACAAGAGGCTAAGAAATTGGAGATTCAGGGAGTTCACCGCCACTCCTTAGTTACTAGTGGGAAACGTCTTAGTAAAGCCAATCTGAAGCAGTTGGTTGGAACATATAGAGTGCTTAAGAACGAGGCTCCTAAATTAAAATATTGTGCATCTCTAGGGCTCATTGGAGAAGAGGAGATACAGGATTTAGTAGAAGCAGGGGTCGACCATTACCATTGTAATTTAGAAACAGCCCCATCATATTTTCCTCAACTATGTACAACGCACACTATCGAGGATAAGATCAATACTATTACACATGCTCAAAAAGCAGGAATGAAGGTATGCTCTGGCGGAATTATTGGCATGGGAGAGTCAATGGAACAACGCATAGAATTGGCTCTTAAACTTAGAGAACTGAATATTCAGTCTATCCCTATCAATATACTCATGCCAATTGAAGGAACCCCTCTTTCAGAAAGTACCAAACTAAAAGATGACGAGGTATTAAGAACGTTTGCTCTTTTTCGCTTAATCAATCCGACAGCCCAAATACGCTTGGCAGGAGGTAGATGTGAAATAAAACATCTAGAAGAACAATTATTAAAAGCAGGGGTCAACGCATCCATAGTAGGAGATCTACTAACTACCATGGGATCTTCTGTTAGTGAAGACTTAGAGACATTTAAAAACAATGGATTCAACTATTAAACACCATGATGCATACAGAGGATATAACCAGCATTGATAAAAAACACTTATGGCACCCATATACTTCAATGGATAATCCACTTCCATGTTACCCAGTCGAAAGTGCCAAAGGGGTTACAATAAAACTAACAACAGGAGAAGAACTTATAGATGGGATGTCTAGTTGGTGGGCAGCAGTTCATGGCTACCAACATCCTAAGCTTAATGAAGCGATCACTTCACAGCTTTCAAAAATGTCACACATCATGTTCGGAGGACTAACACACGAACCGGCTGTAGCGTTAGCAAAAAAATTATTGGATATTACACCTGCTGAATTAAACAAGATATTCTATTGCGATTCTGGATCAGTAGCTGTTGAAGTAGCCCTAAAGATGGCTCTTCAATATCAGATGGGGAAAGAAAATGAACAGCGTACCCGTTTTGCTACAATTAAAAATGGATACCATGGTGACACATGGCATGCAATGGGAATATGTGATCCTCAAAATGGGATGCATGCTATCTACAAAAATAGACTTGCACCAACCCTTTTTGCTGATTCTCCCAAAACAACTTTTGATGGAAAATGGGACTCTTCAGATTTCAATTCCATGAGAAACATAATTGAAGAAAACCAAGTTGAAATTGCTGCAGTTATATTAGAACCAATAGTACAAGGTGCTGGAGGAATGCGTTTCTACCACCCTCAATATCTTGTGGAGCTACGAAAATTATGTACTAAACATGATATACTCTTAATATTTGACGAAATCGCCACAGGTTTTGGTAGATCAGGTAAAATGTTTGCAATGGAACATGCACAAGTTGTTCCTGATATATTATGCCTAGGAAAAGCAATAACAGGTGGAATGATCAGCTTTGCCACAACAATTACTACGGCCCATGTTGCAACAACCATCTCTAAAGGAACCCCTGGAGTAATGATGCATGGTCCGACTTTTATGGGAAACCCTCTTGCATGTTCCTGTGCCAATGCAAGCCTTGATCTTATCATGCAGCCTAATACCTTAGAATCAATTCATAGAATAGAGAGAGAGTTAGTCAAAGGGCTCAATCCTTTTAAAGATCTCTCTATCGTAAAAGATGTAAGAGTACTAGGAGCTATTGGTGTGATAGAGATGTATGAAGAGATAGATATGGAACAGTTTCAAGAGGCATTTGTGAGGAATGGTATATGGTTACGTCCATTTGGCAAACTTGTTTATATGATGCCTCCATATATTATATCAAGTGAAGAACTAACCAAACTAATCTCAGGCCTAAAGAACATCTATTCTGAAATATTTCAAGTAACATTTTAATGAATGTAAACCATGAAAGAAAGACTTCATAATAAGATTCAACAGCTGATAGAAAATGATAACTGTAGGGTCTTACCAGAACCACCTAATAAAGCTATCGAACTATCGTCAAATGATTATATGGGGATTGGACAGAATATTTCTCTTCAGAGATCTTTTTTTGAACAATTATCCAAAGATGATTTTGTTATGGGGGCATGTTCTTCGAGACTATTAACTGGAAATCATCTTGCCTTTAAATCGTTAGAAAACCTACTTCAATCACTCTATAAGAAGGAAGAGTGCATGTTGTATAATAGCGGTTATCATGCAAATATTGGAATACTTCCAACACTAACCACCAAAAGAGATCTTATCATCTCTGATCAGTTTATTCATGCTAGTATCCTAGATGGGATTAAACTATCTGAGGCTCAAAAATGGCGTTTTAGACACAACAATTACACCCAATTATCACAATATCTTGAAAATCACAGAAAAGAGTATGACCAAGTGATTATTGTGGTCGAATCGATTTATAGTATGGATGGAGATCATGCCAATTTAAAAGAGCTAGTCGAGATAAAAAATAGGTTTCACTGTTTGTTATATGTGGATGAGGCACACGCATTTGGTGTAACTGGGAAATATGGATTAGGGAATGCTGAGGAAGAAGGTATAATTCAAGAGATCGATTTCATTATTGGGACTTTTGGCAAAGCAATCTCTTCTCAGGGCGCATTTGTTGTATGCGATAAAATTTTTAAAACGTGGCTCACTCAAAAGTCAAGATCTTTAATCTATACAACAGCACTTCCTGAGATAAATATTCGATGGTCTCAATATGTAATTGAATATCTATATACCAAAGAGGATCAAAGAAAGAGACTTCAAAACCTTGCCAGAGACTTCGCTAAAAGATTAAATGTAGTATCCGACTCCCATATCATACCTTACCTTATAGGAAGCAATGAGCATGCAATGCTGTTTTCAGAACGATTAGCAAAATATGGGATATCCTCATTACCAATTCGTCATCCAACTGTGCCAAAAGGAACAGCAAGATTACGTCTTTCCTTAACATCTACATTGACTGAGCAAGATTTGAGTAAAGTAATAGACACTCTTAAAACAATACAAGTATGAAACAGATAATTTTCTTTAATGGCTGGGGCATGGATATCAACAATATAGTACATATCCATAAAGATAAGAATACCATTATCACAGAGATAAATAGGTATCACCAATACACTACTCCTAAGATTGTAGAAGAAGCTAGTGAGGTCATCTTAATTGCATGGTCTTTGGGAGCACAAAAGGCTACGAGCTTCTATTTAGAGAATGGTAAACATATTACTAAATATATCATATTTAATGGCTCTTGTGATGGTTTCAACAAAGAGAGTGGACTACCTATAACAATGGCTAAACTAACGGCAAATAGATGGAATCCTGAGGTACGTAAAAGATTTGAAACAAAAATGAATGGCATACAAAAAGATTCATCATTAAGTCAAAGAAGCTGCAAAGACCAAAAAAATGAACTTCTATATCTTATACAAAACGAGGATAATATCCAATCGTCTCGTCTAGAAGAAAACGATCCAAAAATTAAAATATATATCAGTAGAAATGAGAAAATATACCCTATAGACAACTTGTTGAATTGTTGGAAAAAACAACAGTTGTTTTTCATAGATGACATGTTTCATAATGTATTTATTGACACAAAATCATGGGACCAATGGATCTAAATATAACCATTAAGAAATCACATGTAAGTAAGTGCTTTGAAAAAGGATTTACCACATATGATGACAAAGCGACAGTACAAGATATGGTAGCACAAAACTTGGTTAAACAACTCTCATTTCTTCCACAAAAACAACAACACACTTTTGAAATAGGATCAGGATCAGGCAAATTGACGAACTATTATCTTCAAAAATTTTCGCCTAATAAATATACCATAAACGATATAGTCCAAAATATGTTCCCTACTGTAGAATCCATCGTTCGCACCTATAAAGTGCCATTAATTGAAAGGTGTATGGGAGACATTGAGTCGATACAAGTACCGAACAGTGCAACACTAATAATCTCTAGTTCTGTTTTCCAATGGATTGAGAATCTCAATAAACTTTTCGATAAATTATCTAAAACACAACGTAGTGGAGATCATTTAGCTTTCTCGATCTATACAAAAGGGACATTTTCCACATTTCATAAAGCAGCTGATTGCGGTTTACAATACCACCGACATGAGGAGATCATCAAAATGATTGAAAAAAAATATGAAGTTATTCATGATTACAATGAGTCAATAGAACTCCAATTTGAGAGCCCTAGAGAGATTCTCCTCCATATGAAAGAGACTGGAGTTAATGGGGTTGGGACGCAGTGGACTAAGTCGAAGCATTTAAATTTTATCAAGAACTACCCTAAAGATGGGAAATTCTACACTCTTAAATATAATCCATCATACTTTATACTAAAAAAGAAATAGACTCATGGGTAAAACATTTTTTATATCAGGCATAGACACAGATTGTGGTAAAACTATAGCCACAGGAATTTTAGCAAAAAGTATCGCAGCAAATGGAACTTCAATCATAACCCAAAAGTTTGTACAAACAGGCTGTACTGATTTTTCTGAAGATATTACCAAACATAGAGAAGTAATGGGAATAGATCCTACGATAGAGGATCTAAACCATACAACAGCTCCAATTATCTTCAGTACTCCTGTTTCTCCACATCTTGCTTCAGAGATTGACAAAAGAGAGTTAGACATAAAGAAGGTCTATGCGTCCATGAACGATCTTGAAGAGAAATACGAATATAATTTGTTAGAGGGAGCAGGAGGGCTTATGGTGCCAATAACGAGAAGCTATAATACTTTAGACTTTATTAAGGATAGTGGAATCCCTTTAATCCTAGTTTCTTCATCCAAACTAGGTAGTATCAACCACACTCTGATATCCTTAGAACTAATCAAACACTATCAGATCAATCTGAAAGGGGTACTCTACAATCATCTTCCTGACACTCATGACTTGATGATCAGGGATAGTGCAAGAGTAATTAAAACATACTTAAAGGATAATTTTCCTGAGTCTCATTTCATCGAAATTCCTGACATTTCGAAAGACAAAGACTTTACAATACCAATACCTGTTGTAAAGCTATTGATAGATTAGCATGTTTAAAATCATATTATTTACTTTTATAATGAATCATTTTTGATGGCAATCTGTTATAATAAATATAACAGTACCTGTTCTCAGCTTTATTTAGAGATCATCTCTATTCTGTAAAATTTAATAATATGGGACATAAGAAGAAAAGAATTGGCATCCTAACAGCTGGAGGGGATTGCCCAGGATTAAATGCTGCCATAAGAGGCATAGGAAAAACAGCAATATTGAATTATGATATGGAGGTGTTGGGGTTCAATGCAGGATACAGTGGACTCATAAGAAAAGATTACCAGGTTCTAGATGCCTCCAAACTTTCAGGAATACTAACTCTTGGAGGAACTATTTTAGGTACATCCCGTGAGAAGCCCTTTAAAGTTGACAAAGAAAACCCTATTGATAAAGTAGCTCTGATTAAACAAAACTATAAGGATCTTGGCTTGGATTGTGTCGTATGTTTAGGTGGTAATGGAACGATGAAAACAGCCAACAAACTACAACAAGAAGGCTTAAATGTTGTGGGACTACCTAAGACAATCGATAATGATGTGTATGGTACGGATAGAACATTTGGATTTGACTCTGCGGTGAATATTGCTACAGATGCCATTGATAGACTACACACAACAGCAAACTCACATCAAAGAGCAATGGTGATAGAGGTGATGGGACACCATGCAGGATGGATTGCTCTCTATGCTGGGGTCGCAGGCGGAGGCGATGTAATTCTCCTTCCTGAGATTAACTTTAGTATGGAGAAAGTCTGTAATACGATAAGAAAAAGGTTCGAAAAAGGAAAACCATACGCAATTGTTGTTGTAGCTGAAGGAATAGACAAGCCCAATAAAACGAATGCTGCAAGTTACGTCTCCTATTGTATTAATGAAATGACTGGTATTGAGACAAGACAGACACAGTTAGGTTATGTTCAGAGAGGTGGTAGCCCAACTCCAATGGATCGAATTTTAGCAACTCAATATGGTGCATATGCCGCCGACCTAATTGCGAATGAAGACTATGGTAAGATGGTTGCTTTCCATAACAATGAATTAATCGGAGTCCCTCTTTCAGATGTTGGAGGAAAGCTTAGTCTGGTAAAACCAGATAACAAACTTATTCTGAAAGCAAGAAACCTTGGGGTCTCCTTTGGAGATTGATCGGTAAAAAACAGAAACTATATGAAATTAAAGATAGCAATGGTTCAATTCTCTCCCATCCTCGGAGAGAATAGGACCAATTATAATCGTATTGTGTCTATCCTCAACAATATGAAAGAAGAGGCAGACGTCATTCTCTTCCCCGAACTATCCAACTCCGGATACCATTTTGAAAATATAGAACAAGCTGAAGCATCTGCTGAAGAAGTAGACAACAGCTTACTAGTCGAGTTTTTAATCGATTATGCAAAGAAAAAAGACAGTGCAATAGGAATAGGTTTCTGTCAAAAAGAAAACACAAAACGCTACAATAGTGCACTATGGATTACACCTAATGGAGTAGAACATACTTATAGAAAATTACATCTTTTTAATACCGAAAATAAATACTTTACACAAGGTAAAACCATAGCCCCTACTTTTACATGGAAAAATGTTCGTATAGGTTTAATGATATGCTATGATTGGACTTTCCCTGAAATGTGGCAATTGATGGCTAAAGAAGAGGTAGATGTTATATGCCACATCTGCAACCTTGTCATGCCACATGCTCAAGAAATGGTCAAAACTTACGCGTTTTCGAACCACTACTATATCGCTCAAGTAAACAGAGTTGGTGCTGAAAGAGACCTGTCATTTACTGGACTATCTTCAATTATTTCCCCATCAGCTGAACTCATCTGCAAAGCATCAGTTCAAAAGGAAGAGATCCTTTATGGAGAGATAGATACGACAATCTCTAGAAACAAGCAATTAAATTCTTTTAACCATAAATCACGAGATGCAAGAAAAGATATATATCATCTTGAATACAGTGATGAGTTGAATCAGAAAAGACTTATCCATAGAGAAAAAAGGGTATTACGAAAACAGATAAAAGAGGAATGGGCAAATATTACCATTCAAGATAGAGTAGAAGCAGAAAAGATCACACTCTCTAAGTTGAAAAAAAATTCTTCATTTCAGAACGCACAGAATATTCTTATGTTTTGGTCTCTTCCTGACGAAATAAACACTCATGATTTTATAAGAAACGAGGCAAAGAGTAAAAATATTTTCCTTCCTGTTATGGTTGGTGATTCTCTTCATATAGCACCCTATACAACAGACGAAGAGTTAGATGATAAGAATACTTTTGGTGTATATGAACCTTCTCTATCTAATTCAATATCCTTGAATAAAATGGACCTTATAATCATTCCAGGAGTCGCTTTTGATTCAACAGGGGCAAGGTTAGGAAGAGGCAAAGGCTACTACGATAGGCTTCTGACAAAGTTTGACGGAACCAAAATAGGGTTAGGACTATACTTTCAAAAAATAAATAAAGTCCCTGTTGAAAAACACGACCAACAAATGTCATTCATTATAGTATAAATTTGACATTAGAGGACATTTAATAACAATTTACCATAGTTGATAACAACAACCAATATTTTTTACATAATTTCGCACTCTATTTTTTGAAACAATAAAATTTAATATATGAATCCTATACTTAATAGAAATAGTTTCTTTGTAAAAGAACACACTGGTGTATTTAAAGCGAGTAACAACTATGATATCTTTGACCCTGAAGGAGATCACACAGATCCAATCATTAAATGCCGCGAGGTTAATTTATCAGGATTTGCAAAACTCCTTCGTTTCAATAAAGATTATAAAAGAATGACTCCATTCGAAATCGTTCTCACAGATAAACAAGACAATAAGGTACTTACAGTTAAAAGAGGATGGACTTTCTGGAGATCCGAAGTAGAGGTTCTTGATGAAAACGACCAACTTATCGGCACTATGAGACAGAAGCTACTATCACTAGGGGGTAGATTTAGAGTTTTTGATGTAAATGAGACTGAAATATGTCAATTACAAGGAAAATGGACTTCGTGGGAATTTTCTTTCCAAAAAGAGGATGTACAATTAGCACTTGTATCAAAGAAATTTGCAGGAATGGCAAAAGAGTTATTCACCACAGCAGACAACTATCTTCTTACAATCGACCCTAGAGTTGTAGAAAACTCTGTAGCTAGAACATTAATTATGGCATCGGTTATGTCTATTGATATGGTATTAAAAGAGTAGCAAGAAAAAGCAAATATTAAGACTAATTATCATAGAATTGTTCCAAATTAAATTGTAGATTTAAGAAAAATAATAAAGCTAAAGTATTATGAGTTCTGAAATAAAAAACCTAGATCCCAAAGTTGTTTGGGAACACTTTTATGATTTGACACAAATACCTCGCCCTTCAAAGCACGAGGATGCAATCCAAGAGTTTATGGTGAACTTTGGAGAAGGACTTGGTTTAGAGACATTAAAAGATGCAGCAGGAAATGTATTGATTCGCAAGCCTGCAACTCCTGGTATGGAAAATCGTAAAGGGGTTATCTTTCAGGGACACCTCGATATGGTTCCTCAAAAAAATAGCGATACTAAACACGATTTTACAAAAGATCCTATTGATGCATATATTGATGGAGATTGGGTTACTGCAAAAGGAACAACATTAGGTGCTGACAATGGTATTGGTGCTGCTGCTGCAATGGCTGTTTTGTCATCAAACGATTTGGAACACGGTCCAGTAGAGGCTCTTTTTACTGCTGAAGAAGAGACTGGTATGGCTGGTGCTTTCGGTTTGCAACCAAACTGGGTTAAAGGAGACATTCTTCTTAATTTAGATTCAGAAGACGAAGGAGAGCTTTATGTTGGATGTGCTGGAGGTATAGATGCTTCTGTACAATTTGAGTATGATCAACTTATCGTTCCCAAAGACTTTGAACCATTCAAATTAGCTATTACAGGGTTAAAAGGAGGACACTCTGGGATGGATATTATCCTTGGGTTGGCTAATGCAAACAAGTTAATGGTTCGCTTCCTTCGTTATGCAACTAGAGAACTTGATGTACGTTTAGCAAATATTGATGGAGGTAGCCTAAGAAATGCGATTCCTCGTGAAGCATTCGCTGAGATCGTTGTTCCTACTGAACAAGTAGAGGCATTAAAAGCAAAAGTTTCAGAATTTGAGAGCACCTATAAATCAGAATTTTCTAAGAAAGAACCAAATCTATCTTTCAAAATAGAAGGATGTGACAAGCCAGATTCTTTGATTGATGAATATACTCAAGACAACCTAATCGACGCTGTATACGCATGTCCTAATGGAGTAATACGTATGAGTGACGATATGGAAGGATTGGTAGAGACTTCGTCAAACCTTGCTTCTGTAAAATCTGTGAATGGAGTGATTAAAGTAAACATGCTTATTCGTAGCTCTGTAGAAACAGCAAAAATGGAGTTAAGTGAAAGGATCGAGAGTCTTTTCGAACTAGCAGATGCTGAGGTTATTCTTTCTGGTTCTTATCCAGGATGGAAACCAAACCTTGACTCTCCTATCCTAAAAGAGATGCAAGAAGTTTACAAAACAAATTGGGGAAAAATTCCAGAAATCAGAGCAATCCATGCAGGTCTTGAGTGTGGACTTTTAGGGTCACATTATCCTAACTGGGATATGATCTCATTTGGACCAACTATTCGTTCTCCTCACTCACCTGATGAGAAAGTAAATATCGAAACAGTATCTAAATTTTGGGAATACCTCAAAGAGACACTAAAGCACATTCCTGCTAAATAGAGTCTTTAGACTATTTTACTACATACTAAAAATGGCAAATACATTAGTTGTATTTGCCATTTCTTCTTACAATATATAAATCCCTAGGATATAATTATCAAGACCCTCAATAAAGAAGGGCTTCACATTGTATTCAGTGAAACCCTATTATATTATAAAGTAATTAATATCAAAAAAAATAAATCTTGAAATCAAATTACTTTTTAATCACTTTTCTTTTTAAACCTTTCTTCTTCAAATAACGATCTAGGTTTTCGTTCTCTATCTGCTCAGAGTCACCATACTTAGCACGTAGTGAGTCAAGTTTAACATGCATTGCTTTTTGAATCTCCTTATAATCAGGCAGACCATATAGGTTTTTCATCTCAGAAGGATCCTCTTTTAAATCATACAGCTCCCATGTATCAGAATCATAATAAAAATGTATGAGCTTATAACGATCTGTACGCACTCCACAATGCCTCTCTACACTGTGCTCTCCTGGATATTCATAATAAGTATAATATAGAGCATCTCTCCAATTCTTGGCAGAGCCATCTAAAAGAGATTTTAAAGATTCTCCTTGCATATCTTTTGGTATTTCAAGACCGGCATAGTCTAAGAATGTAGGAGCAAAATCAATATTCTGAACAAGATGATCTTCGATCTTTGCTCCTTTAAATCCTTTAGGGTATCTAATTAAGATAGGTGTTCTGAAAGATTCTTCATACATAAAACGTTTATCAAACCAACCATGTTCCCCAAGATAGAAGCCTTGATCAGAAGTATAGACAACAATCGTATTTTCTGCAAGACCTTCACGTTCCAAATATTCTAGTACTTCACCCACACCATCATCTACTGATTGAACCGTGCTAAGATAATCTCTCATATATCGGTTATACTTCCACTTTGCAAGATCTTCTCCAGTAAGTTTTGAAGCTTTAAATGCCTTAATAATAGGATCATAATATGCATCCCATTTTTTACGTTGTTCAGGATCCATTCTATTATACATACTTTGAGCGTATCCACGATATTTTGTCTTGATATCCCCCTCCTTATCTAGCATCTTTAAGTCATAAACAACATCCATATGCTTAAGAACACCCATCTCATGATGCTTTGCTGCTGTCTTTCCTTCATAGGTATCAAAGAAATTTGCAGGCAATTTAAAATCAACATCATCAAACTTACCCAAATACTTTAGATCAGGCATCCAGGTTCTATGTGGGGCTTTTTGATGGTACATTAAGAAAAAAGGTTTGGTTTTATCACGCCTATTATTCAACCAATCAAGCGTAATATCAGTCGTTACTTGGGTACAATAACCGTGATATTTTTTCTGTTTCCCATTCTCTATAAATTCAGGATTATAGTACTGGCCTTGACCAGGTAGCACATTAGAATAATCAAATCCCTGCGGCAAACCTTTAAGATGAATCTTTCCAATCAAAGCAGTGGTATATCCTCCTTTACGAAGTTCCTTAGCCACATTGTCCTGCGACCAATCATATCTTTGGAAATTATCTACCTTTCCATTTTTGAAACTGTGTTTTCCCGTAAGCATTGCGGCCCTACTTGGAGCACAGATGGAATTATTGACATATCCATGCGTAAAAAGGACTCCTTCATTAGCAATCCTATCAATATTTGGAGTATGATTTAAGTGATGACCGTATGCACTGATAGCTTGATATCCATGATCATCACTCATGATAAAGATAATATTAGGTTGTTTAGGAGTCTTCTTTTTCGTTCCACACGAAAACAAAGCCACCGATGCAAAAAGCATAGAAGCTTTAAATGTGTTTATTTTCAGCATAATGTTAAATAGTTAGAAAGCGTATAATGACATCTGATATGTCATTTATCACATCATAAATATACGAACAAAACAACTAAATATGACGTAACTACTCAGGTTCTTTTTGAGTATAATAATCACACAAAAGTTCCAAACACGTTGTTTTAGTGATGATTGTTAATAATAATAGGCCGTATTGTTGATTACTTTCTGTTATAATATTTTCTAATTTGTCAAGATCGATGAATCTTTGTAGTCATGAGAACAATTGATTGTTTAGAACAAGAAAATAGAGCTTTAAAGAAGCAGGTTGAGACATTACTGAAAGAGCTAGACAGAGTGATGTCACGAGTTCAAGCTTTGTCACAAGAGAATACTATGCTTCATGACAAAGTAAAGGATCTAGAAGACAAACTATCGCGTAATCATAAAAACAGTAGTAATAGTAGTTTTCCACCTTCAAGAGATTTACATACAGTAAAGAAAAATCAATCACTTCGAAATAAATCCACTAGGAAACCCGGAGGTCAACCCAAACATAAAGGATCGACATTACAACAGAGTGATTTCCCAACAAGCATAGAGTCATATTATCCTCCATCGACATGTCAGTGTGGTAATACATTAAATCAAGAAGACGCTAGCTTGTTATGCAAACGTCAGGTTTTTGACATACCACCTGTTCTTGAACAAATCTGTACTGAGCATCGTCTTTATGAAAATAGATGCAGTTGTGGTCAACTACACAAAGGTTCTATGCCCTCGAATATAAAAGCACCTGTCCAATACGGTTCTCATTTACGTTCACTAATTGTAAGCTTGTATGTTGAACATTATATCCCTTTAAACCGTATTGACTACCTCCCGAAAAAAGTTGTATTATTACTGCAAGTATCTGACATTCACAATATAATATATGTATAAAAACGAGGAAAGCTAGATTAAAAATGTTATTTTAAGTGTGTAAACATAATCATTTAAAACCTAGCTCATGAACAAGATACTTACAAAACAAATACAGAACAAGCTAAGTCTATATTTTTGTAAATTAAATAGTCATTTAACCAAACCAGAATTACGTTGTACACGCGAGATAACAACAGGTATTCTTAAGACAGGGTCTGTTATTATCAATCAAATAGCAACAGCTATAGGGGATTCTATAGACAAACAACCAAAAGGCTTCGAAATCATTACAATAAAAAAGGTTTCTTTTTAAAACTTCTTAGAGGCCATATGGATTGTGTGTCAGATACAATTCATGAAGGAGACTACATTCTATTTGATGGATCAGATATTCAAAAGAAATATGCTAAGACCATGGAAGGTCTGGATTTTGTAAAAGATGGAGATGAGAAAAATAAGGTTGGATTAGGTTATTGGCTTATGAATGTTGTACATATTGATAAGGCCAATAAGATGACACCTTTGTATAATAAGCTGTACAGTTTCGATCATGGAGCCAAGAGTGAAGATAATGAAGCAATCGAAGCATTAAAAGAAGTAGATAATGCTATTTCAAAGAATGTAACTTGTGTGTTTGATCGAGGATTTGATCGTCAGATTATTAAGGATTATGTTGTTAGTCAACAAAATAACTTCATAATCAGATTGAAAAAGAATACCAAATTAATATACAAAGGCAAAGAAACTACTGTATCTACAATTGGGAAAAAGATTCCATTCTTCATGGAATTAACTGCCAATAAAAGAGGCAAAAACAAAAGTAAAAAGATAAACTTTGAGTGTGGTGCTGTTAAGGTTAAATATAGAATAAAGCAGAGGGAATTTGAGCTATGGCTTGTTGCTACAAAACGCAAATCAGGAGGGAAATATTGGTTATTAACCAACTCACCGAAGCATACAATAACAGAAGTTATTAGTGAAGCTTTTCAAGCATATGGCTTTCGTTGGAAAATAGAAGAATACCATAGACATATCAAATCAAGCTATGATTTAGAGAATATACAAATAAAGAAGTTTGATGGACTGCAATGCATGTTGGCAATTTTAACCATTGCAATGGGAATCCTTTATAACACATTAGAGTCCATGCATCTAAGGTTGTTGCTAGATAGCAAAATTAAGATACTTGATAAAAACAAGGTATCTGAACTCAGAAATTTTATCTATTATAAGATAAGTACGATAATTAAAATTTTATTGGCAAATGTTTACACAAAACATATAATACAGAGTAAACAGACACAAGTAGACGTAGGACAAATGAGACTCAATCTAGATTTCTGACTAAAAAAACGGGAGGTAGCCAACTAGAATAATTGACTAAAAGGTAACATACGTATAGAAGTCAGTAATGACTCTTCATTTACTTATTATCAAAATATCTGTAAAGTCGATATCCCCATTTTGCAAATACAAAATAGTAAATCACTATACTAGCAATCGCAGCATATCTTCCCAGGTTTCCCCATTTTTCAATCATAGAATCCATAAAAGCAGAGGTAGTTTCTACAATATTGATATGAAAGAGATCTAAAGAGGCAATCAAAATATAACTTACCACGATAGAAAAAACTATCGATCCAAAAATAAAAAAGATCAATATAAATAATAGAAGTTTTGGAATATCGATGTTTCTCATGAAAATAAAATTTAATGTCTAAGACGAACAGTCTCACAAAACATCCCAAAGATAATAAATTGTAAATGTATTTACGCTAAATTATCTTCATTTGAATGAATGACTAGACTTAGATAAATAACAATAGAACAAAATAAAAAGAGAACTTAAGGGTCTTGCAAAGATAAAACAGATCAGTTTCATCAATAACAGATCTAAATCGAAAATTAATAAATAGTAATGCGAATCAAGGGTTCAAAACATAATTAAGAAACGTTGCAGTTAGTTTACCGAATGCATGTACCATTAATCCTTTTGTAGAACTTACTTTACTAGCTCTTTGTATATCTGTTTTTTCGATTAGCCAAGAGAACATTGCTTCAATAGGTTGTCTAATTTTAGATACAGCTCTATTATACAAATCATCTGCTGCTTTTATTCTTTGTTTGATTATCAAAGGCATCCCTTTTATTGCCTTAATAGGTGTCAACATTTCTGAATTATACTGACTCTTCACTTGTTGGTTAAATTCATTATGCATGTAAATTTTATCTCCGAAGAAGGTTCTGTTCCGCATCTCTGACCATCTCTCCTTGTAGACGACAATATCGTTCACAGATGCAGGGGTAAAAAGGACTTGCTCTGGAAATGGTAAAGCATCTTGTCGTCTTATCCCCAGCATATGAAGCTTCATGCCATAATAGTAAACTCCTTTCGTAGAGCAATAGCCTTTATTGGTTACTTCATTGGCCACCTTGCCTTTTCGTTTGCCAGAACACGTTATAATTGGCATCGAATCAAGTAAACATTGATCGATAATACAATCATTAGGCTGAGTGTCTTCAAGTAATAACTCAGACAATCTTGTAAAAGCTCCACCTAAACGATTAAGGCGATTACAAAATGCTTGATAAGATCCTAAATTTGGAAACCAGTCAGACAAGTAATCACATGCAAATTTATGAATCTGATTTATCTTGGTGTATTCTTGATATTGAACACCAAAAAGATATATTGTCATCACCTCTTGATCAGTAAAGCAAGGGGAGTTATTGTTACTAAATCGTTCACAATAATATCTTAACTCATCGAAATAATAACAAATTAGATCGTATATTTTTATTAAATTGAAGTCCTTATCCTTGATTATCATATTTTAAAGTCGCTTTGAAAACAACTATAAGATACTGATTTTCAAGGATAAAAACAATATAAATGTCTATTATATAGGTAATTAAACCACTTGGTTAGATATGAAATCCAACTCTTGATTCGCATTAGTAATAACATTATACAGAAACGGATCTCCTCGTAAAGAACAGTTACCAAGTTTTTTCAATACAAAATCATTTTCTAATACCCCATTTTTAAATCTAAAAAAAAGATGTCATGAAGCATATGAATATAGGTTTGATAAGAGAACAATTTTCACTTGATTTGTAACAACAATAAAAAGTAAGAAGAGTAGGCTGCTATACGACAACTCATTAGAATCTATATTGGTTCACTTCTTTTTATATTCTATCAATGAAAGTAATTTAGGGTTAATATACTTATGAAGGCATCTCCATGTGGGATCCTTCTTTTTTTTACCGATACTTCACCAAACAAATGTTCTCTACAGAGAAAGAAAAGTATAATACCCTCGATTTACTGAACCAACTTTCATAAACAATTAATGTATTATGCCACTTTACTATAGAGCTCAAATGGTTTTTTTCTATTAATTCCTTGGTGTGCTCTGTAATGGTAATGTTCTAACCAATTCTGTATACCTTTGTACAGGGCTTGTTCATGAAATTTAAGCGGCGAAGAAATCGTGTATTTTATCAGTATTGCGCACAAGCTCTTCTCTTAAAATATTCAAGTTATTGTAGCTATTTATTTTCATTAATCCACTACAAATAAACAACATAACAGAGGATATTGATTTTTGTAATCCATGATCTAATGACTTTAATTTGTCTTCTCCAAAATTAACATCACGAATACGGTTCATTATTTCTATTTTCCAATGACCTCTAATAGCACCAGCAATTTCACCTATTTCCCCATTATAATTGGTGATATAATATCGTGTTTCTGTACTCCTTCTACCTCTCTTTACATTGTGACTCTCTCTTGTCACTTTAATCATATTACATATACCACTATTACTCCATCTAGGCTCTAACATCTCTGTATTGATTGGGAATATTTCGTACCTTCTAATGTCTATTCTTCCATGCGATTTGTCTGTTTCTGTCATCACATCACCTACTTTTATATGATTGGATGTATGCACTAAGTCATCCTTTAATTTCTTCTGATTTGACTTTATTTGAGTCAAATAGAATCGACTATTTTGGTGAATATTAGACAACAGATTTTCTGAATTGTGCATTGCGTCGAGTGTTATCTTTGCCTGCTCTGGCAACTCAAGAATATGATCATAAACAATACTCTTTTCACTCTCTTTTGTCCCATCATAAAAACCTAATAACTGTTGTACATTTGTGTTATGACCAATAGAGTAAACAATACTTAACCCTCTCTTTTTATTGCTTTTAGAATCGATACTACCTCGAAGTTCTTTACCATCAATAGATATCCATTCTGTAGAAGAGTATACTTCATCACAAATTGTCAAAAAGGACTCATAATCAAACTCAGACAGAATTCTTGTCAACTGAACTCGACTTATACAATGATCAACATCTTTATGTAAACAGATACATAACTTCTCATAATAACGAACCATATTACGATGAATCTTATTTATGCTAAGATGATCGGAACTTGTTAGAATTGAGATAATAAAAAGCGTAATCACAAATGCCAATTCATGCTTTCGTCCTACATGACTCCGATTATCGACTAATTTAACTTGTAATTTCTCATAGAATCTTCTAATTTCGGCACTTGAAAGGTCGTTATTCATAATTTATATCTGTTTTTAGCAATCCAAATATAATATGAATAGTCGACCTTTTATCATTTCAGCAATTCATGAACAAGCCCTGTACCTTTGTATAAGGCTATTCCATCAGAAGGTGGATTGATATAAATGTAATCATATTTGATTGTTCTCCAAAACCGTTCGATATAGATGTTATCCAGAGCTCTACCTTTACTGTCCATACTTATGGCGATACAATACTCTTTTAATATATTTAAATAAGCTTCTGAAGTAAACTGACTACCTTGATCACTATTAAGTATTTCAGGCTTACCAAGCTTCTCTACTGCATTCTTTACAACATCTATACTTGCAGATGCATCAAGAGAGTTTGATAAATTCCAACCTACAATATATCGACTAAAAACATCAATAATTGCTGTCATGTACATAAAACCTTTTAGAAGTGGAATATATGTAATATCTAGTAACTACTCAGCTTCATTTATAGTTTAGCCTCCATTCGCTAAAGAATGGAGGTTCAGAAAATATATAATGTGTAAATTATTTTATTGCCAACTGACCTTAAGATGGTTTTGAGATAACCAATGAGCAATCATTCTCACTACACTCTTTCCTTGTTTTTTAAGTGTATCAACAATAGAGCGTAACATGGCATACCTTTGGGCTCCTTCTTCTGTTCGATAACCTGCAGATACTTTTTGTTTTATTTTAATATTACGTATTGACCTTTCGGATGCATTGTTGTCAAAAGGAACTTCGTAATACTCTAAGAAAGTAAACACACTATCAATCCTTTTAATTAATCGACTCCGTAATGTCTTGATCTCATCTAGCTGATCGTCATACTCGTCATTTTCCAACAGTAATAAAAGCTGTTCTTTAAATATTGATTTTTCTTTTAAAGGATATTGGTTCTTGGCTGATTCTCTCTTTAATTTCATGGCTTTATAGAATATATTCAAAATATCCTCTGCCCAACTGTTATTCGTTTGTTGTTTAATGTAGATTAATTCTCGTTGTAAATGTGCTAAACATAGTTGATAATGTTTGGCTGGAGTTTTTAATTGTGAAGCATAACAGTCACTGACTAAGGTCGCATTAATAAATCCTTTTTTAAAGTTTTCTACAACAACTTTATACCCTCTAGACTTGTTGGCTGTAATGAATGTTACCTCAGGATTTTGCCATACCCACATCCACCCTTTGCCTCCATTGATCTTGCAACCTGTTTCGTCTGAGCCAACTACAGTGGATTTGGATATCGATTCACGAAGTGATTCATATAAAGGAGTCATCACCTCTTGAGCTTTATTTAAAATATTAGTAATAGTCCCATCTCCAATTTTAAATGATGTTATCTCTTCCACTAGTGAACCAATACGGTTTAAAGGGATATAATGTTCAACATACAAGCTTACAATTAGTGATCGTAAATGAGAACCGTATTGGACAGGTGCTTTTATATTCGAGGGCATAGAACCTTTGTGTAGTTGACCACAACTGCATCTATTTTCATAAAGACGATGCTCAGTACAGATTTGTTCAAGAACAGGTGGTATGTCAAAAACCTGACGTTTGCATAACAAGCTAGCGTCTTCTTGATTTAATGTATTACCACACTGACATGTCGATGGAGGATAATATGACTCTATGCTTGTTGGAAAATCACTCTGTTGTAATGTCGATCCTTTATGTTTGGGTTGACCTCCGGGTTTCCTAGTGGATTTATTTCGAAGTGATTGATTTTTCTTTACTGTATGTAAATCTCTTGAAGGTGGAAAACTACTATTACTACTGTTTTTATGATTACGCGATAGTTTATCTTCTAGATCCTTTACTTTTTCATGAAGCATAGTATTCTCTTGTGACAAAGCTTGAACTCGTGACATCACTCTGTCTAGCTCTTCCTTTAAGGACTCAACCTGCTTCTTTAAAGCTCTATTTTCTTCTTCTAAACAATCAATTGTTCTCATGACTACAAAGATTCATCGATCTTGACAAATTAGAAAATATTATAACAGAAAGTAATCAACAATACGGCCTATTATTATTAACAATCATCACTAAAACAACGTGTTTGGAACTTTTGTGTGATTATTAGACTCAAAAAGAACCTGAGTAGTTACAATATCTATTTGCCAGACCTGATTTCTCCTTGTGACATTCAATCCATTTAACAAATATGGATAGATATTCTTGTCTTCTCTTTTCTTCGTTAGATTCTTTCGTGGATAGATAGGTCTAATTCTTGCTTTTCGCATCAACCTTCTTACACGTTCATATGATGCAGATAACCCATTATCTTGTAACATCGACTGCATTCGAATAACTCCAAATGTTGGATATTCCATAATACACTTATCCATTAGATCCATTATCTCAATATTCTCATCAAATTCTCCTTTGGACTTATAATAGTAGCACGATCTAGAAACATCTAAAATGTTACACTGTTGACGAATACTAAGAGGAGACTCTCTTTCAATGAGAAGATCTATATTTATAGATCCTCGAAGAGATTTAAGTTTTTTTTTAGAAACTCATTCTCCATTTCCAAGCGTCCAATCTTAGAGTACAGCTCGTCTTTATTGATAGAATCATCTTTCTCTCTATTCTTTTGAGTAAAAACAATACTACTGTTAGACAGGAACTCTTGTTTCCATTTGGATATTTGGTTCACATGTAGTTCATAGCGTAAAGCTAACTCTTGCAAGCTTTCTCGCTCTTTTAGTGCCTCTATTACTACCTTAGATTTAAATGAGGAACTAAATTTCCGACGACTTCTTTTCAATGTTCCCATAACTCTTAATTTAAGAATTAAAATTCAATTAAGAAAGTGGTGCTAAAATGTAGGAGTATTATAAACTTTAATATTTAAAATAAGAACTGGTGTAAACAATACATTTTATTCACGACTCAAGTTCCATCCAAAACACCACAAAACACTATAATCCCCAACTGCATCTCATCATAGAAGTATATTTCATTTGACATTGTTGACCATATTAATACGATCTCTAACATTTGAAATATACATCAAGGAGACTTACACACTTTTCTGGACAGTGCCCTATCAGCATTTGGACACTGTGGATATGCAACTTTTTACCGGACAAAAAGTTAAGCCGCACATTGATTATATAATTCCATAAATTCCAATGGCGATCTGTATCCCAATTTTGAGTGTATTCTTTTCCTGTTATACCAAACTTCAATAAAATGAAATATTTCTGTCTTTGCCTGAAATCTAGAGTAATAGTGTCTATGATCAATCATTTCAGATTTAATTATCTTAAAGAAATTTTCAGCTACTGCATTATCCCAGCAGTTTCCTTTTCTACTCATACTTTGAATTACATTCGCCTTTCTAAATTCTTTTTTTAATTCTTCAGCTACATATTGCACCCCTTGATCAGAGTGAAATAGCATTTCGGCCTTAGGTTTACGATTGCGTTTGGCCATTTTCCAAGCCTACATTACAGTGTTTTCTGCCGTCATGTCCTCAGACATTGACCACCCAACAATAGAGTGGTCAAAGAGATCCATTATTGTAGTAAGGTATAGCCAACCTTGCTCTGTTGGAACATATGTAAGATCAGATACCCAAACTTTACATGGTTCGTTAGTCTTGAATTCTCGATTAAGATGATTTAATGCAACTCGTTTACCATGGTCTGACCTAGTCGTTTGGGGTTTGTAACTTTTACAAATACAACTTTTTATACCATTTCGTTTCATTATCCGAGCAATACGGTTTCTTGATGTAGTGACACCATTTTGATTAAGTACTGCTGTAATCTTATGGCTACCGTAACGACGTTTCGATTCATTATACTCTTTCAACACGAGCTTTGTATCCTTCTCCCATGCTATTTTTCTTTGGGATGGTATATCTTTTTTCCATTCATAATAAGCTGAGCTACTTAAGTCTAGTGTTTTACACATACTCTCGACAGAAAACATCGTACTATTATCTGATACGAACTCATAAGTTAGCTGTCGCTCTTGGAGAATATGTTGATGGCTTTTTTTTAGATATCTCGTTCCATACGAACTTGCTTCAGCTCTTTTTCAAGTTGTGAGATTCTTGCTTCTTCGTCTGTCTGAACTAGATTGCCATTACCATGAAATGAGTTTTTTTCATATGTATGAAACTCACGAACCCAGCGTCGTACCATATGAGCATCGATGTCGTTCTCTTCAGCAACCGAACGAGCATCTCTACCGCTATCTACAAGATTAACAATCATCATCTTGAACTCTCTTTCGTAACTCTTTCTTTTTCGTATTCCCATAATACAAATTTATTATTTTTCTGTAATAAGGGGTTTAACCTGCTATCCGTACAAATATACCACATCCACTGCCTTAAAAAGAGGCTAAGTAAGGTTTCATAGTTACTTTGTCCATACTTTGTCCATGCTTTGTCCATGCTTTGTCCATCGATTCGATGAATGAAGCATGAACAAGCCATGAACAATGGGTATACAATATACCCGACAAATAGTAGTAAAATTTAGAAGAGATCGCCATTTTTATCGTGACAGCTTACGATTTGAAATTAAAAATATAAGAAACATAAGCCCTGGATAAACATATCAAATGGGATTTTATAATGGATATACATCGTTTCATTATGCTTATTGGGTATTAAAATTATACAACTAGGATTGTAATACACTGAATCCATACTTCATTTGCTCTCCTAATTTTAGGACAGCATAAACAGAGTAAAAAATATTTCACATAACCGACTAGTTATGAACGTCCTGAATAAAACTGGGAATAGCTACAGAAAATTCCTCATTATGTCACCATAAATAGTAATGGGTGGCCTTAATATCTCGCGAAAGAGAATGTATTGAATCAAAAAAAGAGTGAAAAAGAAAATTGCGATTAGAAAAATAGTTTTTTTTAATAAAAACTCTGATTTCATCAGAATGTAAGAAAAGTCATGATTAATTTGATAAAGTATAAGTATATTATAAAACGTTTAACTCAATTCTTTTTTAGCATCTCTAGATAGCATTTTTCATTATTCTACAGAACACTCCCCTTCACAATAAAAACGTAAGCGATTCAACTACTTTTTAGTTGTTTTAGAAAGATTATACAACTTTTTCATAACACAAGTGAATAGATATTCTGAAAAACAACAACTTACACTATGCAACCACGACCTGTCAAATATCATTCTATAAGCAAAGTAAGGCTGTTTGATAATAGAATGAAACAGGTTGTATTGTAAAGTAATCTAAGATGTAAAACATGATAACCATAATAGTACATATTTAGAAAAAGCAACTGCTTTTAAATAAAAAAAACATGTCTTTTAGCACATCTTTTAAATTTGCCACTCTACCAATTTTGTCTTGATTTGCATTGTCAATCACAAACAAACACAGTGATAACGACAACCATAAAGAGTTATATTATTATTTATTTTTTATTCAAAAAAACGAGAGAATCGGTAGAGACTCAAAAAGCAGGACGTTATGAAAAATCTAAATTTAAAATTCGGTCGCTTTGTTGCAATAGTTGCAATCATTTTTACAGTAAACATGGTAAAAGCAAATGATTTAGATAATAGTGCGAGCATGAATAATTTCCAGATCACGGAAGTATCTAGTATTGATACTGATGCTTTGAACATGTGGGAACTAAATTATGGTAATATAAATGAAGGAGTACATATTGAAAAGAATTTCACAAACAACGGAACAGAATATATCGTTCGTGGTGAGTATTTCGAAGTAAGATATGTAAACACAAAACACGGATTTGGAGTAAGACAATTAAAAGGATACAAAGCGAAAGTTAATCGTCAAATTACTGCAGCAGTAATTGATCAGAACCAAATGAACAACCAACGTATCATTTGTCCTGTAGGAATCAGCGATGCGAAAGCACTAAACCTTATTGCAGCTTATCTTCCTGATCTTCTAAATGAAAATTACAGACACATTCTGAAATAAACATAGTATTAACCAAAAGTATAGTGATGTAGTATAACATATAATAGTTGATATAGATTAATATTTGATTATAAAGGGGGGCTAAAATAGCCCCCCTTCCTATTTTATATTAAAAGTAAATCCTTTTCTATCACCGAAAGCTCATTTTCTCAGCATCTACCCCTCCTAATTTATGTTATAGTTCTCAAGCGATGGAATGACGGAACGACTCACCGTTTGGATGTCCACAACCACTATCATAAGACACTTCATTTACCACTATCAAATCCTCGTTGAAGTATTCCTCATAAATCACCATCTCTCCATAGAACATGGCTCTGATATAATTTACACTTTATATGAAGGCATTCAATCTCTCTGCAAAATAAATTACTTTTCCAATAATCTCAATGAAATTAACAATAGAGAATTCTCTAATTCAGAATCTGATCAATTAATCAACTTCCAACAATCAATATATATAAAGCAATATTTCAATTGTATGGCGATATATAAAAGATAAACGTAGCTTAATCTCAAATATTTACAGGAGGTATCATTTAGAATCTACTTATTAAGGGTATTCTTGGAGTCAGACTACTCTAATTTAATAATAAGACCACAACAATAAATCACAACACACTGTAATTCAACATATTTCCTCAACAACATAGTGATTTCAGGGCACCCACAATAGTCATATTGTCACACAACAACTCTTTAAAATACGTCATATTGACACTTAAACTACAATGGTACAAGGTTTGTTATACATCATAATAGAAAAAACAAAAACAATATATATGAACACAAATCAATTGACAATTAAAGCGCAAGAAGCATTGTCACATGGACTTACCATTGCTCAAAGCAATGGCAATGCTGCCTTAGAACCAGGGCACTTGCTAAAAGGGATTTTGGTTAGTGCAGAGAATATTACAGGATTTCTCATTAAGAAACTAGATGTATCTCTACAACAGATAACTGCTGTATTAGAGAAAGAAATAGAGAGTTATCCTAAAGCAGCTGGTGGAGAAGTAAGGGCCTCAAACAGCACCAATAATATCCTTATTGAAGCACAAAGTCAAGCTCAAAAGATGGGAGATCAGTTTGTGAGTGTAGAACATCTTCTATTGGCATTGGTCAAAATAAAAAGTAATATTTCTAGACTATTAAAAGATGCTGGAGTTAAAGAGAAAGAGTTGATGGTTGCGATCAAGGACCTAAGGAAAGGGAAGAGTGTAGACAGTCAAACATCAGAAGATCAATTTAATACACTTCAACGTTTTGCTATAAATCTTAACCAGCAGGCACAGAGCGGTAAATTAGACCCTGTGATTGGTCGAGATGAAGAGATTCGTCGTATACTTCAGATTTTAAGTCGAAGAACGAAGAACAACCCGATTCTTCTTGGAGAACCTGGGACAGGAAAAACGGCTATTGCCGAAGGACTAGCACATAGAATTGTTAGAGGAGATGTCCCTGAGAATCTAAAAACCAAGCAGATCTTTAGTTTGGATATGGGAGCATTGGTTGCTGGAGCAAAATATAAAGGAGAGTTTGAGGAGCGTCTAAAATCGGTAGTAAATGAAGTAATACAGGCAGATGGCGAAATTATTCTTTTCATAGATGAGATCCATACATTAGTGGGGGCAGGAAAAGGAGAAGGTGCTATGGATGCAGCCAATATTCTGAAACCTGCTCTTGCAAGGGGAGAACTTCGCTCTATTGGTGCAACAACTTTAGATGAATATCAAAAATATTTTGAAAAGGACAAAGCGCTTGAGAGACGTTTCCAAACAGTGATGGTGAACGAGCCAGACGTACAAAGTGCCATATCTATTCTTCGAGGAATCAAAGAGAAGTACGAGACTCACCATAAAGTTCGTATTAAAGATGAAGCAGTAATTGCTGCAGTAGAACTGTCTAATAGATATATCTCGGATCGTTTTCTTCCAGATAAGGCAATTGACTTAATGGATGAAGCAGCATCTAAATTGCGTTTAGAGATCAACTCTGTTCCAGAAGAGATCGATGAGATGCAACGTAAGATCATGCAACTTGAAATTGAGAGAGAAGCAATTAAAAGAGAAAAGAACAGCGATAAGCTAGGTTCTCTAGAAAAGAGTATTGCCGAACTACAAGATCAACTTAATACTCAAAAAGCCAAATGGCAGAATGAAAAGAGCACTATTGACGAGATACAAGAGTGTAAACTAGAGCTTGAAAACTTAAAAACCCAAGCGGAGATTGCAGAGCGTCAAGCTGATTATGAGATGGTTGCAGAACTACGCTATAGTCGGATAGTAGAGAGCGAGAAGCGTCTTCGTGAACTAGAGCAAGAGGTGGTCAATCAAAACAGTGAAGACCAAATGATAAAAGAGGAGGTTGACTCCGAAGATATTGCAGAAGTGGTCGCGAAATGGACGGGTATCCCTGTCACCAAAATGATGAAGAGTGATAGAGAAAAGCTTATTCACTTGGAAGAGGCTCTTCATGAGAGAGTCGTAGGACAAGAGGAAGCGATCACGGCTGTTTCCGATGCCATTCGACGAAGTAGGGCAGGATTACAAGATGAGAAAAAACCAATAGGGTCGTTTATATTCTTAGGGTCTACTGGTGTAGGAAAGACGGAGCTTGCAAAAGCACTAGCCGATTTTCTTTTTGATGATGAGAATATGATGACTCGTATTGATATGTCGGAATATCAAGAAAAATTCTCTGTCACTAGACTTATTGGATCGCCTCCAGGCTATGTTGGATATGATGAGGGGGGGCAGTTGACAGAGGCAGTTCGTCGCAAACCTTACTCTGTAGTTCTATTTGATGAAATAGAGAAAGCACATCCAGATGTTTTTAATACCCTATTACAAGTGTTGGACGATGGTAGGTTAACAGATAACAAAGGAAGAATGGTGAATTTCAAAAATACCATTATCATCATGACCTCCAATATTGGTTCTGATATTATACAGAATAACTTTAATCAATTTAAAGAGGGAGAGGTTGACCAAGTGGTTGAAAATACCAAGAGTGCGCTATTAGATCGATTAAAACAGTCAGTACGTCCAGAATTTCTAAATAGGATTGATGATGTAATCATGTTTACACCTCTATTTGAGAAGGACATTCATGCTATTGTAGAGCTACAATTACAGATATTACAAAAACGTTTGGTGGAAAACCAGATTGAATTGGATTACACTAAAGAAGCAGTATCAGCAATTACAAAAGCTGGGTTTGATATTCAGATGGGAGCACGTCCCATAAAAAGAGAAATTCAAAGATCTGTTTTAAATCCTCTTTCTAAGGAGATCCTAAAACAGTCTATTACGGCAAACGAAAAAATTGTTTTGGATGCTGAGAATGGACACTTAATGTTTAAAAATTAAAAGACACAGATAGCTGTCAAAAAGATGACAGCTATCTGAATTGTCGAACTAGCATACTAAATTATAGTAGAAATAGGGAATAAAGATTTTGTTAAGTCACTATAAAGAGAAAGACTTAAAACAAAAAACAGTCAGTATGCAAACACTCTTGAAAAGAGTAAGAAATAGAGGTTTTGCTTAAGCCATCTAATCGAGGGAAGGCTTAAAACAAAAAGCACCAGGAATAATACCAACTTTGAAAGTATCTACAGGAATCCCTGTTCTATCAAAACGATATACAATTCCTTGTTGCTGATAGTCGATAGCATTAGCCACATAAATTTCACCTGTATTAGGGTCAATCGTTAGTCCATAAAAACCACCATTTTGTTTGTCAACATCCGGATTCTTAATAAAACACTCAGGCTCTGCGGTAAGTGAAGCAGGCATACGATAAACATGTTTGTTTATGAAATACAGAATATCTTTGGTTCCATTTATTTGTACTTCAGAGGGCCAATCATCAAATTCAAAACGCCATGTTTTTAATACTTTTCGTGTTTCAGCATCAATACATTGCAAACCTGGAGCTTCTTGACCATAAGGCGAGTCCTTGTACCCTCCATCAGTAATAGTCCATATATGATTAAATCGATCGATGACCAAAGAGGTAGGTTGTTTTAGGACCTCAATCGTATCTACCACTTTATCCGTATTAGTATCAATAACGAGAATTTTATTGTCATAGCTCCAACAGTTGGTAAAGACAAATTGCTTATATTGAACCATCTGTTCCGTGGGGTGCTGATAAAACTCAGTATCGTCATTACTTACATCAATAGAACCGATAATCTTTCCATTTACAATTCCTGTCTTTTCATAGTCACCCAGTGGATCAATAATAGAGATCTTTTTTGCATAAAGATCTGTCACATATGCTTTGTGTTTTCCAAGAAAGTGAATATATCTTGGGGAGTTCAATCCTATAATCTTTCCAACACACTTAAAAGTATTGGTATTGATTACGTATATTTTACTACTGTTATTAATCACCACATACCCCAATGTATCTCGAATCACCATAGATTGAGCCACATCTCCCATTGGGAAACCATTGGTTTCGAAGAACACAAGATTCTCTACTGTTTCCTCCTCCATGTCGTAATAAGAAAGAGAGGAGTTTCCATACATAAAATTTCCTTCATTGGTAATAAACAATCCAGCAGAACGACTCTTATGATTCATTCGTCCCTTTTGCCACAAAACCTCATCTTTCATACATGAAGCAAAACCAATAAGCAAAAGCAATAACAAAAATATGTTTATTCTCTGCATAATATTAAATATTAAAAATCAACGTAACTCCATAGTTGCGTCTTGGCATAGGACTAAAAAGAATTGAATGATACACTTCATCAAATAGATTCATCACACTAAAACGAACTTGTGCTGATCTGTCGTTCTTTTGATAAAAACGAACACCACAATCAAGTTCATTCATATGATAAGGGTACAACCAATGACGTTCATTTAGCTTATTACTAGTGGTGGTAAATCGTTCGCTGAAATAGTTGTATTGATAAGTAAAATTCAACCAACGATAATCTAAACGAAACCATACATTTGCAGAGTGTACAGGAATATACACTAATTGCTTCTTATAGGATTCGTCCCCCCAAACATCACTTTTCTCCATATTTATAGATCTCGTGTAAGAGTAGTTGGCTTTCACTTTCATTTTCCAATTTCCCCAATCTCTATTCCAAAGAATTTGACTCTCTACTCCTTTAGAGATCACATTCTTCACATTACGAGGTTCCCAATATCCTTTAAAACTTGGGATCCAAATAATCCAATTGTCTATATCAGAGTAATACCCAGTAACACTCCAGTTTAAGGAGTGATATTTATTACCAATGCTACCTTTCAATCCAAGTTCGGCAGTATTTCCATCTTCTGGCTGAAGATCAACATTTCCTCCTGGTTGCCAATAAAGATCGTTTAACGTGGGGGTATGATAGTTTTTTGAAACATTTCCTTGTAGTATCAAACCATAATTATCGCTAATCTTATAGTCAAATCCAGCAAACCATATTGGCTTGGTGTAATCTCTATCGTACCATTCATTACGCAGCTGTACTTTCATATTTAACCTTTCCGTGATCGATTTTGACAAAGAGGCATATAGAGAGATCTGTTCTCTACTCTTTTTATAACCAGTCATTTTAACAGACTCATGGGTATCTACCCAACTTCTATTATAATCTATAGATCCTGTAAAATGAAGAGAGTTCAAGAACTCTTTGGTGTAATTTAAGCTATTTTGAAATTGATAAGAAGTACTTTTAGAATTAATAGCACAAATAAGACCTTCTCCATTCACTTGATTTTGAAGTGTATAATCTAGATCTTTTTTAGATCCTCCAGAACAAAATTCAAGGGTACTACTCTTTCCATAATGTTTCCATTGTATCACCCCTCTTGAGACATTATCAATTTGGTTGTTGATATTAGTATCTTCAGGTCCTTCATTAGAGATTACCTTAGGAATTCCCCTGTCTGCATTTTGTCCCCAATAACAAGCAGATATCACATTGTTTTCATTCACTCTCCAATAGAACTCCTGCATCAAACCATACATTAGGTATTGCCCATTTTTATAGGTATCCACTGGATGAACAAACTCGCCAGTGTTGGGATCGATATAGTCATAATTTTGTCGATTCAAGAACTGATAATCGTTTTTCGATTTATTATGATATAATCGTGTTTTCGATTGAAAATTTTTAGTACCAAAACTTAAAGAGCCATATTCTTGATAAGTATGAAAATCTCCAACAAATTGGACGTACTGTATTTCAAAAGGATCATCCCATGTAGGCTCATTGTCCAAGTTTACCACTCCTCCAAGACCACCACTTTGAGATGCAATAGAAGAGCCACCATGCTCTAGTGAGACTGCATCGACAAAGAAAACTGGAATAAGAGAAAAATCAACCATTCCAGTCATCGGTGAGTTGATATTTAGTCCATTCCACCGAACTTGGGTATGAGATGCAGCAGTTCCTCTAAAAGAAGCAGTCGCCAAAGCCCCTTTCCCTTTTGTTTTAATAAAAACAGGAGTATTCTCAGACAACAAAGTAGATAGCGAACTTTGTATCTTTTGGCACATTACAGCAGAGTCTACATGAGTCTTCACCATACCAGCCTCTTCTACATCGAAGATGTATTTGGCATTTACATCCACAGTAGGAATCACATAAATACTATCTCGTATCCCTTGTCCAAAGAGAATCATAGAGTAGAGATACAAGATAGAAAGTATTAATAGTTTTTTCATTTCTCAAAGAGGTTGGGGCTCTCCACAAAAGAAAGCCCCAATTAAATATAAATCTTAATTCTTAATAACTTTTATAGTCTCAAGCACTCCATTAGCAGACACTTCAATATAGTATACACCAGAAGGCATATTCTGAAGCGAAATGATTTCTGAAGTTTGATAATTTGGAATTACTCCAACAAGTGTTCCTACACAATTATAGATAGACACTTTAGCCTGATAAGTTCCCTTAATTTTAAATTCATTCGTGGTAGGGTTTGGGTAGGCGTATAATTTACTTGATATTGGTTCGTACACAGGAGTTGATTTGGGCTGAGATACCAAAACGACAAAAGATCTTTCAATATCAGGTTTTTTACTCCATGTACATGTTACCGTCACCTCTCCTGCTTTTAATCCATTGAAAAACCCCTCATTAGAGATAGTAGCGATGGATTTATCACTACATTTCCAATTCAATTTTTGGTCGTCAGCAGGCACTCCATAGCTTAAAACCACTGCATCAAACTTATAAGGAGATCCAAGATACACCTCTCCTCTGTCTTGTACAGGATAGTTGCCAACATTTGCGGGTTGACTGGAAACAATACATTCTGTTACCCCTTTGATTGAAGGATCTGGTTTTGTGGCACAAACACCACCTACCTCAGTAGACACTTCACCTAGAGCAGCCCCATTCTGTAATACTCCATTATATACTGCCACAAAATCGATCTGATCAAGTTTCACATGATTGCCATCTTTGTCTACAGCCCAATTAATATCAAAAGCATCTCCACCATAATTCTCCTGAACTTCAAATGTATATGGATTATCTGGAATGTAAGATTTGTTAGACATCGCATTAAACATTACATTATCCACATAACCATAATCAAAAGGTGCATTGATCACAAAGTTTTTGATACTTGTACGAGACTTTAGTCTAGTTCCTTCTAAGGTATATTCATCTTGAGAAATATTTGGAAAGTTCTCTGGAAGTGGATAATGATTTTGTTTGTGAAAAGCCACCATATATTTGATCACACCAGACTCTCCATCAGAAGTCACATAGGGCACATCTTTTAACCCACGAGGATTTGTATATGTGATAGAGTAGTTTGTTTTTGTGGTCTTAAGATAGTGATCACTTCCCCTAAGTTCATACCATTGATCGTCCGCTTTTCCGTTGCCATTAACATCTTTCATCACCTTCACGATACCAGGTTCTGCACTTCCAAAAAAGGTATTTCCAATCAACGTAAAGTCTACACCATAAGGATTGTCCTTATCATTTACAATAGGACGATCAAAACCATATACGATATAGCCTCCCCATGCTCCCAAAGTAACAATCTTACGTCCAAAAGGATTGATCATATTGTGACCAAGCGTCTTCTCCGCAACCTCTTTTGTACCAAAAGCAGAGGTATTTACAAATTGACCTGGAGCTGGACAATACTCTATTAATTTGGTTGCAAAGTTTGGTTTAAAAGCAGCTTCTGAATCAGAAGCAAACTTCTTTTGTTTATGAGAGATCTTCACAGGAGAATTCATAAAAGAGTCTGCCCACAAAGAAAAATCGTTGTTACCACTAGAAGCGAGAAGGGTTGTAAACCATGTCCCCGCAGGAGCTTCTGCTACTTTGATGTATTTTGCAGGTGATTCACCATCCCACTTAACCACACTACAGGTTGCACTATAACTATTCATATTCCAATACAGATTATCGTATTTATCGAACACGCAATCATAAATACCACAAGGAAGTGTTGCAATACAGACAGCATCTTCGATCGTAAGAGTACGGCCCTTTAACTTATTCCTATTATCGGCAACACAAGGCCACATATAGATTCCAAAAGAGTTGTTTGCAAGATCATAAGAACCACAAACAATCGAACCATTAGAAGAGATAGCCAAACCACAGGAATTCCCCGGAATTTCAATAATCTTTTTAAGTTCGGAACTCCCATCTATAGGCATCATCCAGATACTATTCTTATCGGTCTTTCCATTCCAGTTAGAATAGCCTAGACCAGAGATATAGATTTTGTCGCCGAATATATCCAAATCGAAATTACAAGGCAACTTAGCTACCTGAATCCAATTCTTATTAGTTAAATTTAAACGATAAACATAGTCTTCTTTATCACCATAAACGGTAAACCCTAAATAGAGCGAATTATTGACACGACTGTATTTTAGGAATGATGGATATGTAGATGTTACACCAAGCACGTCACTCTTAAATACATTCTCTCCATCTTGAAGACTATAACCCCAAATAACTCCACTTTTAAATGTATAAACAACCTGATCCACAACAGCATAGATAGAACCAAAATTTTGCAGTTCCCTATCCTTAAAATAACCATTAAAATATTTATAAGTATCGACATCTTCTTGGATAAAAGAGGCAACTTCTCTTGATTCTTTACGAATCTTTGCGATTAACTGAAAACGGTTTTGTGCCTCAGCATTAAGGACAAACACCAATACGACTATAAAAGCATAAATCTTTTTCATCACGTAATTACAATTTATTTACTCTTTAAAAAAGTTAAATACTGTAATATGAAGTGGGAATGACTCGTTCTTGTGGAAAATACAGATAAAGTATTTCCATACACGATAACGATTTGTCAGAGGTAGAGAAGAAATCATAAGCACGATTCATTATTACATAATTAGGTTAATTATAAAATTATCTCTACAGTAACAATGAATAGCATGGAGTGCGCGCCAATGTATCTCATTATGAAGTACTGATCCTCTATCTGTTCACCGCAGACTGTAGAAATCCATATTCATTGGCAGGTCTTCTGACTTATCCCAATTACTAGAACCTTCCCATTCTACGAGAGAACAGTGGTTAATACTCTAGTAATCATGTTCAAAACATTCACGTTCTAAACAGGATTCACAGCAGCGGGAACTGTTACCGATTCTAACGGTATTCCCTTTTAATCCTTACGCTAAAAAGCATAATGAAACCAATAATGATACAAAGATACAAAATATAAGCTTTCAACTCACACTAATAATTAACATTTTTAAATATAATATAAATATAGTGTATTTATAGTTGTTGATAAATTACGCAAATGAACCATTTAACAAATAAAACGAAAAAATATTCAGAGACAAAGAGATGAGAAAACACACTATCTTAGTTTCGGAATGACAGTTAGTCAAAAGAGAACAACAGAATTAAAGCAACACACACAATAACCTAATTATATATCACTTACGATAACATTTTTCATTTATTGGCATATTCTCAAATGTCATTAAAGAGACAAATTGAATCATTCCATTCTCTTAAATTAACAAGAGAATAAAAGACCTATTTGTGTTTTATAAAGAGGAAGTAAAAAAGAGAAGATGTAAAGTACAGATGAAATATCACGGAGCATTTATTCGAGATTGACAATCTATTTAATATGTAATAAAAAACGTCTTATGTTTACACATAAGACGTTCTATATCTATCGTTATAATTCAATTCTTCTAGTCAGAATAACACTGTTTTATTGACGCATCAAGTTGTTTGCGCCCTTTCACAGCATCTACATTAGCAGAAGGTCCACCGACACAACCGCCTTCACATGCCATTACTTCAATAAAATTGGCCGTAGCACGTCCTTTAGCAAAGGACTTCAATAGAGCCATCGACTTTTTATTGATACCATTAATCTTCATCTCGTTGACATCTACTTTGAGATCACGTGCCAATACTGCAGCAGCAACCCCACCAGACTGACCGTAATTTCGACTCTCATGGTCAATAGTCTCTAATTTAGACATCTCTTGATCAGATACACGAATATTGAAACCATCAAAGAACGCATCCACTTCTTCGAATGTCATGATAAAATCAATATTAGGATCTTGCTGTGCTTCTTTTCTTTTCGCAATACAAGGTCCAATAAAGACCAATTTAGCATCAGGGTATTTCTCTCTAGCAATCTCCGCAGCATAATACATAGGCGATTTAGTATGAGAAACAAATGGCTTCACTCCAGGCATATGCTTTTCTACAGCTTGAACATAACTAGGACAACATGAAGTAGTCATAAATAACTGCCCCTCATTTAACTTTTCTTGAAGTTCAACAGACTCATTATTGGTTGTAATTGTAGCACCCTCAGCTACCTCAATTACGTCATGAAAACCAAGGTTTTTTAATGCAGTAGCAATCTTACTCATTGGTTCACGATATTGACCCATAATAGAAGGAGCTGGTAATGCAATTACCTTCTCTCCAATTTCCATAGCACGAAAAATATCAATAATATGAGAGATCTCAAAAATAGATCCGAAAGGACATGCATTTACACACTTACCACAATAGATACATTTTTCGTCATCAATGCGCTCATTCCCATTCTCATCTTTAGATATTGCACCAACAGGGCATGACTCTTCACAAGGAACTGGAACATAAACAATCGAGTGATAAGGACATGCCTTTTGACAAATACCACAGTTTACACACTTTTCATGATCAATCTCAGCCTGCCCATTTCGATTGAAATGAATAGCACTCTTAGGACAGTTCATATAGCAAGGACTCGCGACACAACCTTTACATAAATTAGTAACCACATAATTCACCTTTACACAGTTACTACATGCCTCATCTACAACAGTTAAAATCTTTGAAGATGGTTTTTCTCTTTGGCAAGCATCCTCTACTAACTGAGAAAGTGTTATGAGTTCATCATCCTCATCATTAGGTATAAAACCTAACAGAGGGAAAGTCTTATAACGTGCAATTGCACGCTCCTTGAAGATACAACATCTACGTTGTGCTTCCATATTACGAGGAGCCAATTCCAAAGGAATGCGATCAATTATTTTAGACAATTCTTTTTGTCTGATTAGTTGGGCCAACCTTGAGATAAGCTGACGCCTGATAATCATAGTATTATTAACTAGAGCCATTCAAACTAACTTGGTTATCATTAAACACGCAGCAAAGTTACACATCCAACGAAAATAGCAACATGAAGAATTGCACAAAAGAGGGGCCATCTCTCTATATATATTGATTTTAAAATAATATTACTATGGTATAAAAGAAAAAAAAAAATTACATTCTATATAGAGAAGAAAAAAAGCATTCAATTCAACAAGAATTCCTATATTATAAATTTAATATGAAACTTTTAAAACATCATGAGAAGAGCATGTAAATTGATTGTTTGTATTAAAATTCCGTCTATTACAACAGTAAGAATCCTTCAAATACAGGAGACTTGAAGTGATTAGCAATTTAATAAGAATAATTGGAAACTGTCTAAACGGCGAGAGAGAAAACAATATGTTTCTCTCTCGATTCTTAAATTTAAAGGTCATAAAGAAGATAATAAATCTAATTGGATGACTCATTAAGCTTTAACTTGTGATGTTAAAGCAAGGGATATTTGAGGTGTATTTTTTTAATATATATCAAAAACTTGATTGTTTCATCAATAATGAGGTACAAACTTACAACTTATTTGACTTATATAATATTCTATTATAGGTACAACAGGGCTTGTTCATGAAATTTAAGCAGCGAAGACATCGTGTATTTTATCAGTATTGTGCACAAGTTCTTCTCTTAAAATATTTAAGTTGTTGTAACTATTTATTTCCATTAACTTACTGCATATAAATAACATAATAGAGGATATCGATTTTTGCAATCCATGATCTAAAGACTTTAATTTGTCTTCTCCAAAATTAACATCACGAATACGATTCATTATTTCTATTTTCCAATGACCTCTAATAGCTCCAGCAATTTCATCAATTTTCCCATTATAATTTGTGATATAATATCGTGTTTCTGTACTCCTTTTATCTCTCTTTACATTATAACTCTCTCTTGTCACTTTAATCATATTACATATGCCACTATTACACCATCTAGGATCTAACATTTCTGTATTTATTGGGTATATTTCGTACCTCCTAGAGTCTATTCTTCCATGTGACTTGTCTATTTCTGTCATCACATCATCTACTTTTATATGATTGGATGTATGTACTAAGTCATCCTTTAATTTCTGCTGATTGGACTTTATTTGAGTTAAATAGAATCGACTATTTTGGTGAATATTAGACAACAGATTTTCTGAATTATGCATTGCATCTAGTGTTACCTTTGCCTTCTCTGGCAACTCAAGAATATGATCATAAACAATGTTCTTTTCACTCTCTTTTGTTCCATCATAAAAGCCTAATAACTGCTGTATATTTGTGTTATGACCAATAGAATAAACAATACTTAACCCTCTCTTTTTATTGCTTTTAGAATCTATACTTCCTCGAAGTTCCTTCCCATCAATAGATATCCATTCTGTAGAAGAGTATACTTCATCACAAATTGTCAAAAAGGAATCATAATCAAATTCAGATAGGATTCTTGTTAACTGAACTCGACTTATACAACTGTCGATATCTTTATGCAAACAGATACATAGTTTCTCGTAATGACGAACCATATTGCGATGAATTTTATTCATACTTAGATGACCATAACTTGTCAGAATTGAGATAATAAAAAGAGTGATAACAAAAGCCAATTCGTGCTTAAGTCCTACATGACTCCTATTATCTACCAATTTGACTTGTAATTTCTCATAAAATCTTCTAATTTCGGCACTTGAAAGGTCGTTATCCATAATTTATATCTGTTTTTACAAATCCAAATATAATATGAATAGTCGACCTTTTCTCATTTAAATAATTCATGAACAAGCCCTGATAGGTACAATAAAGGGACAAGGTCTAAATAATTATATCTTATATTATAAATAATGTGAATTGACATCAATACCAATCAACTACAAAATATATTTTATAGATATAACGTTAAAACATCGGGAACAAGGGCCAGTTGAAATGCGAAGGTTTATATTACTACTATTTAGAGTCTATTTTGAGAAATCTTCCATAAAAATGATTTTAGATCATCTCCTTGTGGAACTGAAATTTTCTTTCTTAATCTCTTTCTTGCTGTATAGACAGAATCTGTCGCAATATTTAGATTTTGAGCAATTTCGTGACTATTAAAGTTGTGGTAAATCATACTTGCTAATTTACATTCACTTTCAGAAAGGGTTGGTTCATAATTTAAAAGCTTACGTACAAGTATATGGTCCCAATACTTCATCTCTTTATTTCCAACGAATCTTATCAAACGATTTCTTTCAGCATTCAATTCACAAGAAAGTAGTTGAACCTGTTGTTCTAATTTATCTCTACTTAAATTAGACTCATCAACCACGTCTCTGTACCTGACTCGAGTCTCTATATATATTGTATTATCTATCACAATTTTAATAGTTTTCACATAAGACCCAAACTCAGTACCTTCAAACTTTTTATTTACTCGATCTAAATACTCATTATTAGTTAGATGTTCATCAGAGATTTCATTGGGAAAATAGACTGCAAATTCATCTGGCACGAGATCCTTTACCCTAAAATTCCGAATATGCTCCAAACTATCATAACCAAACATATGGATTCCATACGAATTACAATAAAGTATTTCACCCCATGGAGTGATAACAAATACGGCTTCTCTGAGGGCTTTTGCTATGTTAATATAATCTCCAAAACAGTAATATACTTTCATATTGAGTTTTACTTGTACTTGCATATATAGAACTATACACAGGTGTTATATTTAGCATTTAAATAGATTAAATAATTTAAAAACAAAGATACTTAAATTAGCCATAAAGCGTATACTGATATATTTTATATTTTTTAACATCACATTGTATTTGTATAATATATTCTTAAAACAACTATAAATAAACCATCAAGATTCAATATTAACAGGATATTAAAAAACAGAACTATCAATAGACTATAAATTAAGACACAAAATAGAAAATTATAAATAGCCCAAATCATACAGACATAGACGAAAAACAAGAGAAAGACCATTGAGATATATTGAATAGCAAAGTAATGTTCTGTGCATTAAATAAAAGAAAAGTTAAACAGTTTTATTACAAAATTGTTTAACCTAAACAAGCATAATATGATAGAGGAATGACATCAAAACCAGCACCAATAATAAGCCTCTGTATAATGTTTAGCTTTGGGTTAATTGCAGTAGCTTATCAGTTTAACCATTTGGCAATAATTATAGGGATTGGTTGTATCTTATTACTGTTGTTTATGATGCAATCCAAAAGCCTTTCATTACAATATATACTACTCCATTTAGGTATATTTACATTGGGATATCTTCACTATCCAAACAATTTATTTAAGATGCCCGAAAAAGAGAGATGTCTACTTAAGGTTATTCAAAAAGAGAAAGAAGGAAAACATTCAAATGCATATCTCGTAGAACTATTAAATAGTCAGACAAAGATTATACTTATTACAAGAAGAAAGCATAAGATCAATAAAGGAGAAATAATATCTGCGAACATTCAACCTTTCAAAAAAAAAATATGTTCGGTTAAAAATAATGACAGATACCAACATTACTTACACAGCAAAAATATAGTCTCTTCTTATTATGGATATTACATAAAAAAAATATCTACAAATAATATTCCCCATACACACCATCCCTTAAAAGAGTTCGTTGCCAGACAATGGAATAACGAGGTGCTAACAGAAGAACAGAGTGCATTATATAATGCACTATTATTGGGTGATAGAAGTAAGTTAGAAAGAGATAAGACAGATCTTTTTAGGAGACTCGGAATATCACATGTTCTTGCCATGTCCGGACTGCATATAAGTATTATCTGGACCTTAATAATGCTTATACTATTTCCACTAAGGAAATTATATTGGGGCAAAAAAATAGCAATGATACTTTCAGGTGTCGCAGTTCTGATATATGTAAATATGATCCATGTAACTCCCTCATTAGAACGAGCAACATGGATGCTTTTAATTGGAATACTATTCACCCTTTCATCAAAACAAAAATCGCCTTTACATATCTGGTCATTGATTGTCTGTATTATACTGATTATCAAACCATATATTATCACCTCAGTCTCCTTTCAACTGTCTATAGCGGCAGTTTTGGGTATTATATATTTTGTCCCTATGATTGAGAGTAAAATGTATAAGAACAAGACTTCTCCAATGATAATAAGGATGATTTTAGCCTCTGTAGGAGCACAAATAGCAACATTTCCACTTGTATTATACTATTTCAATCAATGGAATCCTCTATCCATAATATGGAATCTTATTGCAATCCCATTTGTCACCCTAGAGATATACTCAGGATTTATACTATTACTACTGCCTCATAATTTAGACCTACTTCTATCCAATATCATAAATAGATGTACTGAAATATTCTTTAATTTATGTCATTATATAGACTCAATATTTCCGCACGGGTTACAGTCATTTAACATAAACATACTACAGTCAATCATACTTTTGTTCACTATTATTGTTTTATCTATTCCATTAAGAAAACAATATAGAAGAGGTTGCATTTATGTGCTTTTAGTTGTTTGGGCAATAGTGATTCCAATTCCAAACAGTAGGCCTATAATTGTCTGGAAGAATAATGCGACAGAACATTGGGTAATGATTATAAAAAGAGACAGAGCTAAATTATGGGTAAAACCAACACAAACACATCCAAATATCCCCTATTACAAAGAGAAAATCATCCCATTTTTAACTTCTTATCAAAAACCTTTTTCAAAAGAGATAACTCTGTCTATTGACTCTACTTCTATTGAAGAAAACGGAATAATTGAAGAATATCCGTACCTAATATTTATAAATGATCGATATCCTCGTTCAGTTAAGATATTTCAGAAAGACTGCAAAACGAACACATGGACAATTGAAAATATAGATCAAACAATTCCATGGCAGGAAAACAAAATATTCCCATCCCAAACAAAACAGTTAAATAATTCTTTAAGTAATTATATTACGAACCAATAATAAAGGACGGTAAAGAGATAATGTCCATCTAAAAACATATATTTGTCATTACAATGTGACCTAGAGTTAGAATCATTTTATTTTAGGAGTAACTTATTATGAATATTGTAATCGCAGGAGCTGGTGAAGTAGGAAGTCATCTTGCTAAAATGCTCACTTTCGAAAATCATGAAATTGTCGTTCTCGATGAAGATGAAGAAAAGCTAACTATGCTAGCATCCTCTTTAGACCTAATGACTGTAGAAGGCTCTGCCATTTCTATTAGAGACTTACGTGAAAGTGGTGCTGCTCAAGCAGATCTTTTTATTGCTGTAACCCCGTACGAGGAGAGAAATCTCATTGCGTGTCAACTAGCGAAAGATCTTGGATCAAAGAAAACAATTGCAAGAATTGACAACCAAGAATACCTTTTCTCTCACAACAAAGAGAAGTTTGTTCGAATGGGGATCGATGAACTTATCTATCCAGAACACCTTGCTGCCAAAGAAATTGTAGAATATATTAAACTGACAAATACAAGACAGGTTCTTGAGTTTTCATCAGGACAACTTATTCTTTTTGGTATTAAAATACGTGAACGTGGAGAGTTTGTTGGGCAAACTTTAGAAGAGATGTCTAAGACACTCTCAGACTTTAGAGTGGTTGCGATCAGCAGATATGGAGAAACAATAATTCCTACAGGATCAGATCAAATTCTTCTTAACGACCTTGTTTTCTTTATCTCAGAGAAAAACAAAGTAGATGAAATACTTAAAAAGGCAGGGAAGACGAAGTATGAAATCAAGAATATAATGATACTTGGAGGAAGCCGAATCGGGGTTAAAACAGCACTACGATTGAAAGATCAATTCAAAGTAACCATTATTGAAGTGGACAAAAAACAGAGTCATAAAATTGCGTCGAAACTTGATGATACAATGGTAATCAATGGAGATGGTAGAGACTTAGATCTTTTAAAAGATGAAGGAATTGAAAAAGTAGATGCTTTCGTTGCAGTTACTGGAAATGCCGAAACAAATATTCTATCTTGTCAAATGGCAAAAAAGATGGGTGTCAAACGTACGGTAGCAGAAGTCGAGAATATGGATTATCTTGATTTTGCTGAAAACATTGGTATCGGAGGGGTAATCAATAAAAAACGTATTGCTGCAAGTTATATCTATCGTTTTACAATGAATACAGAAGTAACACATGTCAAATGTCTTACTGCATCAGATGCTGAAGTTTTTGAATTTGTTGCCAAAAAGAACTCTAAGATCACCAAAGGACCTCTAAAGGATATTCGACTTCCAGAGGGGGTTAGTGTCGGTGGAGTAATTCGAAGTGAAAGAGGTATTATCGCAAATGGATCGACTCAAGTACAACAGGACGATCGAGTTATCATATTTTGTCTTCCTCACTCAATAAATAAGTTAAGTAAACTTTTCAAGTAAAAGATACTTAATACAAAAACATAAGAGGTGTATTGAAAATATACCTCTTATGTTTCTTAGACTCATTAAAAGTAGATACTATTCATTGGGAATAACTTACTATTAGTATGAGATGCTTTCACTTCTTTCAACATTCTTTTTACAATAGACGGATGACTAGCAGCCAAATCAGTCTTTTCATAAGGATCACTCTTTAGATTATATAAAAATATTTTTGAATCTTTCGCCTTTGTCACGTCATAGATAACGAGTTTCCATTTTCCTTTACGGCAAGCAATACGACCGTTAACACCATGAAATTCCCAATAAAGAAGGTCATGATTCTTTTGTCGCCCCTTATCTAATATAGAAGGTAACATAGACACTCCATCATAAGAAATATCTGTATCATCATCTAATAGCTCGGCAAAAGTCGGCATATAATCCCAAAAAGCGGATAAGTGATCAGATGAACTACCTTTAGCTATTTTACCTTCCCAAACAATTGCCATCGGTACGTGAATACCTCCTTCATATAGATCTCTTTTAAATCCTTTAAATGGACCATTGCTATCAAAATATCTTGGATCGGCACCTCCTTCCATATGAGGACCATTATCTGAGGTAAAGACAATAATTGTATTCTTTTCTAAACCTTGACGCTTCACTTCAGCCATGATATCACCAACCTGTTTGTCTAATAAAGTGACCATTGCAGCAAAAGTAGCATGACAATTATTCTGTGAACGATAGCCACCCTGTTTTAGCATTGGACCAGAGTCAACCCCCTTATATTTCTTCTCTGGAAGGTATTTCCCTTTAAATGGATCAATATACTTCTCTGGCATAAAAAGTTCAGCATGAGGTAGTGGTGTTGCATAGTACATAAAAAAAGGCTCATTCTTATGCTCACGAATAAAATCAATGGCCTTATCATGAATAAGATCTACGGCATAATCATTCGTTTGATTGTTAAGATTGCCTTTCAACTCTACCTTATGGTTATTTTCCCAAAGATATTCGGGAAAGTAATTATGTGCCATTCTCTGACAGTTATAACCATAGAAGTAGTCAAACCCTTGTTTAGATGGCACTCCTTCTGATCCTGGATATCCTAACCCCCATTTTCCAAAAACTCCTGTATAGTAACCATGCTTTTGAAATAGTTCTCCCATAGTGAAAGAAGAAGAGGGAATTGGTTTCTGTCCTTCAGGCCTTACCTCTGCATTTCCCCGTATAGGGGTATGTCCCGTATGAAATCCTGTTAGCAAAGCAGAGCGTGAAGGAGCACACACCGTAGATCCAGAGTAGTGTTGTGTAAAAACAACTCCTTTTGAAACAAGCTTATCAATATTGGGTGTTGGGAACTTAGATTGACCAAGATACCCGACATCTCCATATCCTAAATCATCAGCAAGGATAAAAATGACATTGGGGTTAGTACTCTCCTGAGAAAAAGCATCAGCAGCTCCAAATAATAAGACTTGGGACGCCACAAAAGACTTTAATATTAAATGTTTCATTTCAGTTTTATTGGTTATTATCTTCTTTAAAAGTATAAAATAGAATTAATAAAAAGTCCACTTTTATCAAGAAGATGAAAAACTTTAACGCAGAAGAATACTCATTAACATATCTATTAAATTTTCTAAGTAAATCTAATAAAACCCAAATTATGAAACAATCAATAACTCCTTTGCATTGTTCAAAGCTGCTTCAGTAACCACCTCTCCACTGAGCATTTTTGCAATTTCCACGATACGCTCATCATAATTAAGCTCTCGAATATGTGAGTTGGTCTCCGTCTTTGAATCGGATTTATAAACAAAAAAGTGATGATCTCCAAGAGAGGCAACCTGAGGAAGATGAGTGATATTGATAACCTGCATACATGTCCCCATTTTTCTTAGTAATAATCCCATCTTTCTTGCGATATCTCCAGAAATACCTGTATCAATCTCATCAAAAATCAACGTAGGAAGTGCTTTTTTCTGTGCTAAAAGTGATTTTAATGCTAACATTAAACGAGAAATTTCGCCACCTGATGCAACCTTATTTACTGGTTCCAATAGTTGATTCTTATTTGCTGAAAGTAAAAATTCAATATTGTTCTGTCCCCATTGGTTGAATCCATCTTGAATATCTATTTTAACTTTAAATTGGGCATTTGGCATCCCCAGATCTTGAAGTATATCATGTACATATATCTCAACAGCTTCCACTATACCCATTCTTGAATCTGTTAGACATGATGCCAAGTGAGTCAACTCTACCAATTTCAATTCTAAATCACTTTTTAACGAAGCGATACTCTCCTCAAGATCGGATACAGAACCAATCTTTTGAGAAAAATTATACTCAATATCTAAAAGCTCAGCAACACTATTCACTCTATGCTTCTGCTCTAATGTATAGATCAAATCAAGACGTTGATTGATATCCTCCAATTCTACTGGGTTGAAAATAAAACTAGTAGTCAGGGATTCAGATTCATTCGCTATATCACGAAGTTCATATAACGCATTCTCAATACGGCTACTCAGTTCTTTCACCTCAGGAGAGTGATCCTCTACTTTAGAAATAAGATGATAGATCTCTTTAATACGAGAAGTAATCCCCACATCATCCATTGAGAGCCCGTTCGCCGTCTGATAAAGAGCAGAATGAATCGCCTCAGCATTTTCCATTGAATCTCTCTTTTGCTCTAGTTCTTCTTGTTCTCCATCTTTTAATGAAGCTTCACTTAACTGATCTACTTGAAACTGATAATAGTCAAAATCGGCACATGCCTTCTCTAAAGCAGTTTCTTTCTCTTTTAGATCTAAAGTAATTTTTCGCCACTGGTTATAACATGATTTGTAATTTGCAAGCAAACAAGTATCTGCCAAAGATGAATCCAATACTTCATATTGAAAATCCGATTCATTCATCTTCAATGCTTCATTTTGCGCATGAATATCAATAAGCCTTCCAGAAACCTCTTTCAGTACTTTAAGACTTACAGGGCTATCATTCACAAATGCTCGAGACTTACCCTTTGGGGTTATTTCACGACGAATCACACAAATTGAATCCCAATCCAGATCATATAATTCGAAAAGAGACTGTAAACCATAAGCATCAACATCAAATTGAGCCTCAAGAATACATTTACTCTGCTTGTCTTTTAAGACAGATACATCTGCACGTGCACCCATCAAAAGAGAAAGAGCACCTAAAATGATAGACTTACCAGCACCTGTTTCTCCAGTAATGATTGAAAAACCATTCCCAAGATCGAGAGACAAATCTGATATAATCGCATAGTTTGAAATAGAAAGATGTTTGAGCATACTTAAATCATGTAAATTTAGTAGACTCAAAAATATTAAAAAAGGGCCAAATGTTTCATGAATCCGAGATAAAACTACTTCGACTCCATCGCTTTTTCATAAGAACTACTATTGGAAGGATCACACTCCATCATTATTTCATATACAACGTTCTTCTCTGATCCACCAAGACCTTTAAGCATAGATACAATTTCATTACGATGGGCATCACAAAAAGCACGCACAATATACAAACCAGATCGAACGCGATTTACATTCTGAAGATTCTTTAGACTCTCAACAATATTCTGTTGTCCCAACTCTAGTTTTGACGAAAGCATGTCGAACCCATTACGATAATACTCATATTGAAGTGTTCGAAAATCACTATAAGAAGAGTTCATTATATTATTTACCAACCAATATCGATTATAATCGCTCTCAAATGACTTCCATCCCCTCTCTCTACTATTTTGTGATCTATTTACAATTTCGATAGCTTTCTCGAAATAGGACTGTCCTCCCATATTAGAGAAAGAGTCATAGTCTACACCCAAGATGATATAAGCATAATATGCTAGTATATTAGATAAATTATCTCCTTGACTATTTTGAGAAAACTCAATCTGTTTGTATGGATCAAAACGAATGTCAAAATCATTATCCTTAAGATTTAGCATAGTTGACTCATAACTTGATCCATATACGGGGCGACGTGACTGCACCTGAATAGACCCCTTGAAACCATCATCAGAATATTGATTAGTCAACTGTATCGTAATATTACAAACAATACGTTCTTCTGTTCGATACTTATCTGTAGTCCATTGGGTATTATTGATAAATTCAGAAATCTGCTTCTGCATCTGCCCAAATATCTCTTGATTAACCCCCTCTATTCCAGAACCAGAAACACTGACACTACATCTTAACTCTTGAGATATACCAGCAAAAGATCCTATAAAAAGAAGAATCATACAGAACAAAAATTTACGTATCATAATTAACTATTCAAAAAAAAGTAGCCCATTTGTAATTACTCTATAAACGCAATATTTACAATTTTAGTATAGAACAAAAAAAGAGAGAATACACAAATTGTATTCTCTCTTTTCATTATCCTATTCTTATATTAAAAGTATTGTTCCAAATAGTCAACAATATCCATTGCCACTGCAGATTTTACTTTTAATGGATAATCTGTTTTATCTCCATAACGATTTATAATCGAAATAATATTAGTATCTGTTTGGAAACCGGCTCCTTTATTCTCTAAAGAATTCACTACGACAAAGTCAAGATTCTTTTTCTTCAACTTCTTACTAGCATTTTCTACGGCATCATTGGTTTCCAATGCAAAACCAACTAGAACTTGATTATCTCGTTTAATCTCTCCAATAGAAGCTGCAATGTCAGGATTAGGGACAAGACGTATAACCATCTCCTCTCCATCTCTTTTTATCTTTTTGTCTGAATAATCTGCAGGAGCATAATCAGCAACAGCAGCTGCCATTATTGCCCCATCCATCTGATCAAAACAAGCCATGGAAGCCTCATACATCTCTTTTGCAGAAGTAACAGAGGTCACTTTTATCGAAGTATCGTTAACTTTTAATTGACTTGGCCCAGAAATAAGTGTCACTTCTGCACCCCGAGAAGCCAACTCCTCAGCAATAGAATACCCCATCTTCCCTGAAGAATGGTTACCAACAAAACGTACAGGATCAATCTTCTCATGCGTAGGTCCAGCAGTTAGCATGACCTTTTTACCTTTTAAAGATCTTTTTTTTTAAAGAAATCGATAACATGAGAAACAATCACCTCAGGCTCTTCCATACGACCTTTTCCAATCAAACCACTTGCAAGTTCTCCTGACGTAGGTTCAATCAATATATTACCATATTCTTGAAGTGTTTTCATATTTCGCTGATTGGCAGGATGCTTATACATATCTAGATCCATTGCAGGAGCCACCATAACTGGACATTTAGCAGACATATAAGTTGTCACGAGATGCGTATCTGCAATACCATTTGCCATTTTTCCCATAGTAGAAGCAGATGCTGGTGCGATAACCATCAAATCAGCCCATAAGCCTAGAGAAACATGACTATGCCATTTCCCATCTTTCGAATCAAAAAATTCACTCACTACAGGTTTCCCCGAAAGAGTAGAAAGCGTTACAGGGGTGATAAATTCCTTGGATGAAGGAGTCATTACAACGACCACTTCAGCCCCCTCTTTCACTAAGCCACGAACAAGAGTCGCAGCCTTATAAGCTGCGATACTTCCCGTGATTCCCACTATAATATTTTTTCCTTGCAGTTGCATGCAAATAGTAATTTAGAAATTAAAAAACTATGCTTCTTTATTCTCCTTTGCAGGGTTGCGATAGTAAACTTCATCATCTAAGAACTCTTGATAAGCAATCAAAGATGGTTTAGGAAGTCTTTCATAATATTTAGAGATCTCAATCTGTTCACGATTTTCAAACACCTCTTCTAGGTTATCCGTAACAGATGCGAACTCTTGAAGCTTTTGGTTTAATTCGTCTTTCAACTCAGCACCAACTTGATTAGCTCTTTTTGAAACAATAGCAATACTTTCATAAATATTCCCAGTTTTGTCTCCCAATAACTCTAAGTCTCTTGCAACCGTACTTTGTGCAGCCTTAGTCTTTTTGTAATCTACCATGACTTTATTTGATATTTAAATCTTCTTCTTTTAGGTTCAACATCTTTTTGATATTCGCAAATGCTCTATCCACCTCTTTACGATGTTTGCTATTTGGGAAAGCATCAATGAAACGATAATATTCATCCATCGCATTCATCATTCTCTTTCTCTTCTTCTCTACCACACTATTTTTCCCCAACAAATACTTTGAACGGAAAAGCTTATACATCAAATCTTCTTCATACGTCGACTTTGGATAATCACGCAAGCACTGATTAAGTGACACAACTGCGGCTTTATAATCCTCTAAGTCATAATATAACGTTGCATTAAGATACGCTTTATAAACCAACTTCTCATTCAATTTCTGAACCATATGCTCCGCTTCCTTTGCATTTTCAGTCTCTGGATACAACATCATATATCTTGTCAATGCACTTATTGCAATATTGGTATCCGACTGATCCAATCGCACATAAGGAGACAATTTATAAAAACAGTAACCCACCAAGAACTGTGATTCTTGAGCATATTCTGAACGAGGATATTTCTCCAAGACAGAACGAAAGTACATCGCTGCACTATAATAGTCTTTTTGTCCAAGATAACTCTTGGCAAAATAGTAATAAGACTCAGCAGCTTTACTTGTACCACTATAGATAGGTACCAACTCTTCATATAGAGTTACAGACTTAGCATACTGTTTGGCATCATAATACTCACGTGCCTTTTTATACTTATACTCATAATCAGTACTTTTTAGCACCTTTTGATACTCTCCACAAGAGACAACAATAACCACTGAAAATGCGATCAATAAAAAACGAAAAATACGATTCATTCTGCAAAGATATATTATTTCATAAAAATTACTTCTTAAAGTTCCATTGTTTTTGTACAAAAAACAGAAAACCAACGAAAACTAACAAAAAAAAAAGAACTAAGGAAAGAAAAAATGGCTTATGATAAGACTTTAACTATTCATTAATCCATTATAGATAATATTCAACACTTTACAGGATCAAAAAAAATCGTTTCCTGAAGATGAATGAGCAAGAGTAATTAAGAGGATAAATTTGACATGAAATTAAAATACAACTATAAATATTATTTAAAAAGATCAAAAAAGTCTCACCTACTGATACCAATAAAATTATCAGTGAAATCAATGTCAATTATTTCAATAGAAACTAAATCATACAACACAGATATAAAATCCAAACAATAGATGAGCTTAAGAAATATATCGATTTGAACCCCTTTAGTCATATATTTAAAACAAGTTTAGTCTCGAAGCAATGGTTATTATGAGCAACATAATGAAAAAACTAATTACTTAATGTTCATTATTCATACGAATAAAAAAGAGTGTACACACAACCTTATTCATTCATAAAGATGCAATCTCTGATAGTTAAAAGTAACTACTAAGTAGGCACGAAACGTTGATATAAGATGATAGGAACATAATAAACTTCCTATTTACATATCTCTAGAACTATCACAGTGAGACAAAAATTACACCTTTTAGCCCCTTTCTATCATTTGGTTTCCACTCAAAAAAGATTACTTTTGCACTGTTTAAATTTAAACTGATACGATCGTGGATATTTTTGAAAAAATAAAAACCGACAAAGGTAATATTGGCCAGTATCAGAAACAGGCTCATGGTTACTTTTCTTTTCCTAAACTAGAGGGAGAGATTGGACCTCGTATGAAATTCCGAGGAAAAGAAGTTTTAACTTGGAGTTTGAATAACTACATTGGATTGGCAAACCATCCTGAAGTTCGCAAAGCAGATGCTGAAGCGGCAGCAGAATATGGAATGGCTTATCCAATGGGAGCTAGAATGATGTCAGGCCAGACAAGCAAACACGAAGAGCTAGAAAAGCAACTTGCTGATTTCGTAGGAAAACCAGATGCATTCTTGTTAAACTTTGGTTACCAAGGAATGGTTTCAATCATCGATGCAGTTGTCAGTAGAAACGATGTGATCGTTTACGACGCAGAGTCTCATGCTTGTATTCTAGATGGTGTACGCCTTCATATGGGGAAACGCTACGTTTACCAACATAATGACATGGATAGCCTTAGAAAGCAGTTGAATCACGCAACTCGCTTAACAGAAAAGACAGGTGGAGGAATCCTTGTTATAACTGAAGGGGTATTCGGAATGGCAGGAGACCTTGGAAAACTTGATGAGATCGTTGCATTGAAGAATGAATACAAGTTTCGTCTTTTAGTTGACGATGCTCATGGATTCGGAACAATGGGACCTACTGGTGCAGGTGCAGGAGAACACTTTGGTGTAACTAAAGACATCGACTTATATTTCGGTACTTTTGCTAAATCGATGGCTGGTATTGGAGCATTTGTTGCATGTGAAGAGGAAGTTTGTGATTACTTACGATACAATATGAGAAGTCAGACTTTCGCTAAATCTCTTCCTATGCCTATGGTTATGGGATCACTGAAACGTCTTGAACTCCTTCGTAACGAGACTTCACTAAGAGAGAATCTTTGGAAGATCGTAAATGCACTTCAAAGTGGTTTACGTGAAGCAGATTTTGATCTTGGTATTACGAATTCTCCAGTAACTCCAGTTTATCTTTCAGGTAGTGTTCCTGAAGGTACTAATGTTGTAATGGACTTAAGAGAGAACTATAATCTTTTCTGTTCTATCGTTGTATACCCTGTTATTCCTAAAGGACAATTGTTGTTAAGACTTATTCCTACAGCAATGCACACTTTGGAAGATGTAGAGTACACAATTAAGGCATTTGTTGAAGTGAAAAAGAAACTTGAAGAAGGTAAATACTCAAAAACACAAATGGCTAATGTTTTTTAATTAAAACATATGGTTAAAATATATACCTTTTTTTGAAAAGGAGCGTTCATTCATGGACGCTCCTTTTTTGTTTGTATATTTCATCAAGAATGACATTTAAACGTAATGTGAATTTTAGATTAAAAAACAATGTACAAGAATACAATACAGATAAAATATTGATTTTTGAACCTCCAACCCTACTTTTATATAACACAGCAGAGAACTGTTAACTCTTTCTAATAAATCAGTTAAACATATATTAACATACAGATGCATTATTCAATAACCATAAGAACAAACTAACTTTAGTATCTATTATGATAAACATAAAAGATACATAAACAAAATCCTACCCTTCCTCTTCGTTCTATTCCTTACCAATATTAGCTTAGGACAACCCTCCATCCATTCAAATATCTTGGATAAATAGACAAAAGCTGCAATTCCCTATTGTACAATCTCAACCGATGATGGAAGAAAAACAATCTCTAATAAGGATGGAAACTTCTCCATTAAATGCAATCAAAAGACAACTTATATCACCATCTCATACATTGGATATAAACCCCAATCCATTACATTAGATAAAATAGGATCAACCATACTTTTAGAGCAGAATCAAATAAGTCTCGATGAAATTATTGTAAGACCGTTAGACAAAGACAAACTCATGAAAGATCTTATTACTAAATCAGCAATGATAAAGCTAGAAAATGCCCATATAAGGACCAATTTCTTCTATCGACAGATGACCTATACCAATAAACAGTGTAATGAGATCCTAGAAACATATATTGCGGCAAACCCCTATATTCACTTAGACCACATATCGCTTATTACGGGAAGGTATGCCAAGTTAAAAGATCAAGACTCAATTCAATACCTAACTTTCAACAATTTTTTTCAAGCGACTACGATGACTCCTATAAGTGAAGGTCATATATCTAGAAAGAAGATTATAACACCAATCAGCATAAACTACACAAGATTTTATAATACAAAGATTATATCATACAAAACTGAAGATTCTGAGATTTACGAAATAATATTTACCCCTAAGAAGAAAGTAAAAAGAGCTATTGTAGAGGGGAGTGTTTGGATCAATCCCCAATATCTCACCATTCTTAAATACAAAGGAACCATAAAAAGCAGCTTAATAACGCCAGGACAAAAGCATGAAAAGATTCTATTCTCTAATCTATCCTTTGAAATATTGTATAACGATAGCGAAACCGAATGAAAAGTGAAGACTGTTCACATTCATTGTGTAAATCAAATGAATTCATTGAACAAAAAATATGAAATAGAGGTAGAAGCATTACTAACAGAGATAGGAAATGAACCGATCAATATTTTTGAAAAACCTAAAGCTCTTTCAACATACGACGCACTGGTATACAAAGTAATAGCTCCAAAACACCTTCGAAGTAAATGGGTTAGAAACCCTATTATTAAGCGGATTCCCATTGAAGAGAGAGCAGTAAAGATATTCGAACAAAACAATTTGTTTGGAACCCTCCGATAGAAATCAAAAGGGAAGATCTTTTAAAAGAATCTTCCCTTCGATAAATTAATATCTCTATTATTAAGCTTTTTCTGCCAAATAACGCTCTGCATCTAAAGCGGCTTTACAACCAGAACCAGCAGCAGTAATTGCTTGACGATAGCTATTATCCATCACATCACCACAAGCAAATACTCCAGGTACATTTGTTTTTGAAGTAACTCCTTCAGTTAAGATATAACCAACTTCATCTGTATTAATATACTTCTTAAATACTTCTGAGTTTGGATTATGTCCAATAGCCAAGAAAAATCCATCAATTTTAATCTCTACATTCTCCTCATTCTCTTCTCCTTTGTTTTTCACCAAGACAGCTCCTTCTACCACACCATCTCCAGTAAGACCTACTGTTTGATGCTTCCAAAGAACCTCAATGTTTTCAGTCTTCTCTAGACGCTCTTGCATCACTTTAGAAGCTCTCAATTCATCACGACGTACAATTAGATATACTTTTTTACACAAGTTTGATAGATACATAGCCTCTTCTAAAGCAGTATCTCCACCACCTACCACAGCAATATCTTTTCCTCTATAGAAAAAACCATCACAAGTAGCACATGCAGAAACCCCAGAACCAGCATATTTCTTTTCATCTTCCAAACCAAGATACTTTGCAGAAGCACCTGTTGCGATAATTACCGTTTCAGCCTCAATGGTTGTAGCACCATCCACAACTACTTTATGAATATCCCCTTCAAAAGTAACATCTGTAACAATTCCCCAACGCATATCCGCACCGAAACGAGAAGCTTGTTTCTTAAGATCCTCCATTAACACTGGACCAGTAACTCCCTCAGGATAACCAGGAAAATTCTCCACCTCAGTTGTCGTTGTTAACTGACCACCAGGTTGCAAACCTTCATACAATACTGGGCTCATATTCGCTCTAGCAGCGTAAATAGCGGCAGTATAACCAGCAGGACCAGATCCAACAATCAAACACTTTACTCTCTCAACGTTTGTTACATTTGTATCGCTCATAATGCTTACAATTATATATTTTGATTAATGCTTTCATTTTCATTTTTATCACTTCAAAAATAGTGAAATGATTGCGTTTTTAAGGTTAAATCAAGATCAATAATAACAATCTCAATATAAATAATCTTGATCATAGAGTCAAATCGAACATGTTGTAGCATGAAGTATTTCAAAAGAGTGGAACAAAATCTTTTCTGCCACGATAAATTAAACCTTACAAACAGTTCCTTTGGGATCTAAACAACTTTAAAATAAGAACTCATCATATCAATTACACAGCAAGAAATTTTCTTAAGAGTAAGATTGAGTTTTATTTATATCTTTGAAAAAAAAGTGACTAAGATCCATGATGGAAAAAGAGATTCAGGACCAATTAATAGAACAACAGAAAGCATTTGTTCAGAAATTCTTTATCGACGAGATAGGAAGACTTCAACAAGAGAAGTTCACCTTTTTCTCATTTATACTAATGGGACAAGCCATTGAAACATTAGGAGCATTTTTAGATAAAAAACCAATGAAAGCAACAGGACAATCTGCCAAAAGATTCTCCAAAGGACTCAATTGGCTTCTTGGTGATCGATACAAAATCATCAACAAAGACCACTGGCTATTTCTTAAGTTTAGAAACCAACTTACCCACTCTTTTATCCCAAGTAACGAACTACTCCTTATTTCAGAGACTCAGCTTGAAGAAGGAGTGAATCATCTTGGTCTTTATGAAGGCAAAAGAGTCTTGGTTGCCGAACAGATGTATAAAGACCTAACAAAAGGTTGTCACAAACTGTTTTGGATGCTCGACAAAGGACGAATCACACCAACTCGCGTAGGAACCATAAACCAATTATAAGATGAAATTAAGACTTGCAATAGTGGCACTTTTTAGTATCCTTCTTTTTTCTCAATGTGCCTTAACAAACCACATATGTCCATGTGATGCCAATGCCAAAGACCAACTTTTTGGACACAATCTTGAGATGAAGACGACCATGTGGCTTGAGACATCTGAAACGGATGGAAAGACATTGGCTTTGGTAATGAAAGTAGAAGCAATTGGGGAAGAAAACTTTCCAACAGATATCACCTTCGACCGCTATCTAGTAAGTTTCAGAGATGGAACAGGAGTAGCAAACGAATTTACCAACGTGCAACAAGGAGAGAAAGCCAATATTATGGAATTCTACTCTAAACCTGTTGCAGGGGTTACAGCAAATGATACAGTCGATATCGCAATCCAACTACATCTTCGTAAAAGAGAAGTTAATTTTCTAAAGAATGATGCCGTACATGTTATAAAGTAGCAATACTTATAGAACTTTTCTTTCTACCATCTGTTTCTATTTATCATAGCTTTATTAGAAACCTAAATAAAATTGAGACAATGAGTTGGAAGAAAAAAAGCGATCTACCCACAGAAAAAGAGAGTCAAATAATAGATGCATATCTTAAACCATCTTATGGTATATATGTAGTATCCTCCGCATCGGATAGAGGGAAAGCAGCCTATCTAGCAAACTGTGTTTTTCAAGTATCTGCATTCCCTCCTCTGTTTGCTTTTTGTAGCAACCACGATAACGACACAACAAAACATATTGAAGAGAGTCAGAAATTTGCCATTTCTGTTATGACTCAGGCACTCTCCAAAGAGCAGATTACCACCTTTGGATACACCCACAGTGACCAAAACAATAAGTTTGACCAGGTGGAACACATCATACAAGAAGATATTCCTATTGTAACGGAAAACTGCAATGCATGGTTTCTATGCAAAGTAGAGAAGTCAATGGATATTGGAACCCACCAACTCTATATCGGCTCGATTATAGACTATGCGCTCTCCGACACGGATATTGAATCTTTGACCTATGCACAATATCAAGCGATGAAACATGGTTTCTCTCCTAAAAATTCTCCAACACATATCAAGTTACATAAAGAAGAGCCGAAAAAAGAGGAGACTCCTAAAGAGGATACAAACCAACCAAAAACAAAACCCAAGCAGATGCGTTGCGAAATCTGTGGATATGTATATGACGAATCCGATCCCGAACACGAGCACACCTTCGATGAATTATCCGGCGAATGGACATGCCCTGTTTGTAATGCGCCTAAAGATGATTTCGTAGAGATCTAAATTACAACAAATACAAACCTTTTTCGGAGAATCGATCGCACAATGGTCGTATCTCCCTAAAAGGTATCATCGGTTACATTGGTTACCTTCTACTAGAAACACCCTTAGGTAGTATAAAGAGTGGCAAAATAAAAAAGATAGCAACTACAGAGAATAGCAATCCTCCAATGGTTCCAATTGCAAAAGAGTACCAAAATACCTCTCCTTTTTGGAACAGTAAGAACGGGATCAAACCTAAAACAGTAGATAGTATCGTAAGCATGATTGGAGAGATCTTATAATGCACTGCTTTCATAAAACAGAAAAGACTCCCTCTATCCGAATACCTTTTCTTAAATGAATTATAGTCATTCATGATATAAAGCGCAGCATTCACCGCAATCCCACTCAGCATGATAAACGAAGCATACCCCCCATAATCACAAGGCAACTTCAAAGTTCCAAACATAAAAAATACACCGGTAAAGCTCAATGGCAAAACCATCAACACACTAAGGGGCTGTCGAATGGATTCAAGCAATACAGTGCAGATAACAAAGATGATAAACAAAGCGATAGACAACCACAAAAGAACAGGATCCTCCTCATACCACTGTTGATTATAATCTTTGAAGTCAACAGTAAACCCCATAGGCATTTCACTCTGAATAGACTGTATGTCCGCACCAATAATCTTCTCCATCGTCTTATCACTCCCCTGAAATGTAAAATTCACATACAGAAGGTATTGTTGATTCTTCTTTAATACCGGAAATACAATTGATCCTTCCTCCATAGTCATCACACTTCCCAAAGGAACATAACCATAATCTCCGTCGATATATTCATGCTGTAGGCTCCATATATCATATCTATTATACTGATCAGAAAATAGCGACATCTGCTGGGTCTTTAACCATGGAGTCTGAATAGTGTAACGATGCTTCCTCGTATGTTTGGTTAAAGCACGATATAGTTGTGAAAGTTGCACACCCCTTTCATTCAATTTTGCTCTATCCATTTTAAGTTTCCGCCCCTCCTTCTTCACAATCATCCAACCAGTCTCTCCCGCTACTTTCACTTTTTTAACTCGCTCATGACACTTCATCGCAAGAACTAAATCATTGGCATATTTCATCAACTGATCATACTCATAACCATGCAGTTCGATCACCTGATCAGGAATCTCTGTCTCAGGCATCTTCGCATACGCTTTTCCGACACCTCTCACAGTCCAGTTTACTCCACCTGTCACCACGCCAAACACTTCCAAATCTTTTTTTACCGTAAAAGGCAAAGGGCTGTTCTCTCCTTTAGGAGTGAAATATACCTCTATATCAAATCGATCAGGATTTGATAGGGTCGTAATAAACGTCTTAATTTCATGATATTTTGCCAAATGACGTTCCACTCTATAAGCAATCTGTTTTAAATGCTCATAAGTTCCCCCTTCCCTATTCTCACAAGAGAGTATCAACTTTGTCTCCTCCACTTTATCATCACGATGTCCCTGCTCAATCGCTTCATGGAATTGATAAAACGTACCTCCTAAATACTTCTCTATGCTATATCGGTTCTCCTGAAACCATTCAGACTGAAATATTTTATTGTATAAAGAGTGCATAGGAACATTCTCTTCTAAAGAAGATGGCAAAAGATATACAGGCAGTCCAAAAGCCCAAATCATCAACACCAAAGAAGCCCAACGATAACGACGCAAGAAGAGCAGAAGTTGCTTGTAATACCCCGCGAAACGAACCTGAATTCGCTGTCTCCCTACCCTTTTTCTACTATGCGATGTTTTTATTGGAAAACGATCCATGAGTGCAGGAATCAAATACAGTGCAATGACTAGTGAGAGAGCCAAATGGATAATCACAACCCAAGAAAAATCTTTTAATATAAGCTGTACTGACTCCGACTGGAAGAAGATAACAGACAAAGCACCAATCGTAGTTAAAGTTGCTGCCAATATAGCCCAAAAGACCTGCATTCCCCCTTTATATCGAAGATGATCAATCATCACAATGGTGTTGTCAATCACCATTCCCAAAGAGATGGTAAAACCAGCCAAAGCATACATATGAACCTCTACTCCAAACAGACGATAGAATCCTATCGCAATAGAAATATTCACAAATAAGGAAACCACCACATAAAAGAGATAGCGTCCACTACGTGTTACCCACCATACAAATAAAAACAACAAAAGCAACGAAAGAAAGGTACGGTAAAGCATCGTAGTAAGAGACTCTCGAAGGAGCTCCGCTGCATTATATGTTAATTTAAACTTCCAATCTTCTGGCAACTCCTTTTGAAGTTTATCTATTTCACTCAATACAGTGCGTTCTAACACCAACTGATTGACTCCCTCTTCTGGAACAACAGTAAAAGAGACAACCTGCTTGCCATCCACATGTACCACTTGTCGAGAAGTCACAGGAGCTCGATAAATATCCGCTACATCTCCCAATAAAATCTGTCTCCCTTTATGAATCTCGATTGGAATATTGGCTAATGTACTCTTTGGGGAAACTTTTGTTCGAAGCCAAACTTGAACCGCATAGTGACTCTTAGTCTCCATAACCCCTACTTGAAAACTCTTAAGATGCATAGAGAGTGCTTGACTTATTCTTTGGGGAGTCACCCCTAAGATATCACAAACATCTGTTTTATATTCAATGTTCCACACCATACGATTCTTCCCATACAGTATCACCGATTGAACCCCCTCAACCACACCCAATTTTGGGATTACATGTTTCTCTACATAGTGGTAAATTTCATTCTGAAGGCTTTTAGCGATCAACTGAACTCGTAATATCGGTTTCTCCTTCTCTACTCCTCCCACCTTCAAAGACGGGAAAGAGACCCCATCCGGAAAAGATCGATATACTCGGCGTAGGACAGATAGTGCTTGAAATTCAAACATCTCTAAGTCTACGGCCTTCTTTAAAGAGATCGTCACACTTCCTCCTCCCTCATTCGTACGCGACTCTATCTCCTTCACCCCTTGGAGTGTAGACAAGGAAGACTCTATTTTAGAGGTAATCTCTTGCTCAATAGTACGCGAAGTGGCATTAGGCCAATAAAAATATACCGAAACCTTTTTCGATGTTCTTGATGGCATCAAACGAAGATCTAGGTGTCTACTTGCAACCAGTCCTATCAAGGAGAGGACAACAAAGAACAGTATCGTGGAGAATGTGGAACGTCTCATCATAACGACACATTTTTTGACTCTCCATAAATCCTACGCTTTCCATTCCTCCTACGCTTCATTACCAAGACAAAAAGAAGTGGAACCACAAAAAGACTGACCAATGTACCCAAAGTCATTCCCCCAATTACAGATATTGCAAGTGGAACTTGAAGGTCATTTCCGATACCACTACCAAAGAGAAATGGAATCATTGCAAAAATGGTGGTAAGACTGGTCATCACAATAGACTTGAAACGACGTCTTCCACCCACAAGCAAAGCTCTATATAGCGACATATGCTCTTGTATCATCAATGCTTGTATCGTATCAATTTTAAGGATAGAGTCATTGATGATAATACCACTCATCACGACGACTCCGATTAAAGACATCAAGTTGATAGACTGACCAAAAATCCAAAGCATTCCCATCACTCCAAAAAGATCAATAGGGACCTCCACCAAAACGATAAATGGCAATACGAATGATTCAAACTGGATGGTCATTATCAAATAAAGGAGAAGTAAGGATACCACAAATACCCCAATCAATTCATTTATCATAGAGTCTCTCTCCCATATACTTCCTCCATAGACTACAGAAACATTCTTCACCCGATCTACAACCTTGTTTATAGCGGACATCAATAAATTGGCATCCTTCAACTGTTCTACATGGTTTATATCCAAAGGGTAATAGCTACCCACAGTACCTCCCTCTATATTTTTAAGACGCTCTATGGCAAGCCCCTTTGCAATATGTGATAGTGGAATAGGATCTCCTTGACCATTCAAGACACATCCTTTATTCATAAAATCAAAATCTTTTTGCCTCGGCATGGTCAACACCACTGGAACACGAGAAACTCCTTCTGAGACAGTTAAAATAGTCTCCTGACCAAGCGTTCTCTTTAACATCTTCTCGACTTGTTGTGGATCAATACTCCAAGCCTGCATCTTTATAGGATCTAACTCAATCTGACACACCTCCTTTAGTGAGATCTCTGGAACTGTGTCTAAAGCTGAAAGATTCTCTAAACCATCCCACACCTCATGCAAAGGAGAAATATTCTCCATATCATCCAATAAAAATCGGGCTTGCACGGGGGCCTGTTCTCCACCGAGGAAGAGGGTTAGAAAGTTCTCTGAAGGAACTACAGAAACTGACGCTTCAGGATACACATCATAAATCCCATCCACAATCATCTGGGCAACCACATCCAAACTATCCGATTGAGCAGTCGATAGATAGAGCATGGCATCTCCAACTCCAGTGGCATCTCCTTGAAACATCACAAAGTCTTGAGTCCCAACATAAGCCACAGACATGGTCGTTTTATCTTTTACACCATCTAATATTTGGGTCACACGGTTACGATTCTCGACGAGGGTAACGGGACGGTTCCAAGAGATCTTTACCCCAAATTCATTTTGTGCTACGGTGGGAATCATCTGCTTTGGTAGCATTACACCAATCCACCCCCCGGCAACCATTACAACCAACGAAAGACTCAAAATCAAACCGCGTCTTCGCATACAGAAGATCATACATCGCTCATAAATATCTATTAATTTCTCAACCCAATGGGTCTCTTTAAAGTCTACTTTCGTATCGTGTTGAAAAATCAGACGATAGACCACAGGAAGAAATGTAACAGACACCAATAGAGAAATCCCTAAACCCAAAGTGATAGCCATCGCTTGATCATAAAATAGCGCCCCTGATATCCCACTTAAAAAAATCAATGGAACAAAAACCGCACATGTCGTCAATGCCGAACTAAGCATCGGTTTGAACACCTCGGATGCTCCCACCACACATGCATCTTCTAAAGAAGCACCACGCTCTCGATGTTGTGTAATATTATCCATTACAATGATGGCATTGTCTATCATCATCCCAACCCCCAAGATGAGCCCTGAAATAGAGATTAAGTTCATGGTAATATGAAGCCAATAGAACCCCATAAAACAGATAACCAAACTGATTGGAATCGTGATAGTCATCAAGAGAGAGACCCGAAAATCCTTCATAAAGAAAAACATTACAATCACTGCCAAGAGTGCTCCTATCCATAAACTCTGTTTCAAATTCTCTATCGCATAGGAGAGGAGGGTCGTTTGGTCGCGATTTACTTCGAAGTGCAAAGAAGGGTAAGCAGCGGTCAAATCATTCATCACCTCATTTAACGATGCCTTTAAATCCTGAAATCTCGCTTCAGACTTCTGAATGACAGCCAAAGAGATTGCTCTTTTCCCTCCATCTAATACCAATCCTTGGTGAGGAACCATTCGCTCTTCAATAGAGACAAGTTCTTTTAAAGGAATCGTAACCCCTTCATGTTTATAATACAGCTTTTCTAAATCCGCTCTAGTTTGGATACTGCCATTATAACTAAAAAAGAACTCATATGCTCCATCCACCACCCTCAAGTCATTACAATGTACTTGTGAGTTGCGCAGATAACGTTCAAGGTCATCCATGGTTATATGATGCATTTGCAACATCGGACTATTGGGGATCAATACAATCTGTGAACGCATAACACCTGACTGGTCCACCATTGCCACCTCAGGAATCTGCTCTAAACGACGCAACACAACAGAATGAACGAATTTAGACAGTGCTAAAAAATTTGTAGAGGTAACAGAATCACGGGGCGTTACTTGAATATAACAAACAGGCAGATCCGTGACACTCGCTTTCATCACTTGTGGACGTTCCAACTCTTTAGGTAACATAGACAACGTTCTATCAATCTTCTCGTGGGTTGCGACAAAAGCTCTATCAATATCCGTTCCATAGTAGAAACGCAAAGAGATCGTTCCAGACCCATCACGACTATCACTATGAATATCTTTAAGATGTGGTAACTGCATCAAACTATTTCTCAAGTTTTGTACCACTTGCTGCTCAAGGACTGTAGCACTAGCATCAGCCATTTGTGTTCTGACAGTGATCTGAGGAATACTCACTTTAGGCAACATCGCAATAGGCAACTTCAACAAAGATACCACTCCCAGAATGGCAAGAGATAGAAATACCATCCCAACAGCAATAGGGCGTCGAACAATTTCTTTATGCATAGTTAGAAAGGTCTTTGATTATAGTTCAATAATATGATCTAAAACGATATCGGAGTGATGGGCCAAATTCACATAATTGGAAACAATCAATGAATCTCCAGCCTTCAAACCTTTCTCAATACAGATCGCATGGTCATTCTCACCCTTAATATGGACATACTTCCAAGCAGCCTCTTTTCCATGCTTTACAAATACAATCCGTTTTCCAGAACGACGAAGAACCACCTCTTTTGGAACCACAACTTGATCTTTCATCGTATGTTTTACGGAGATGGTCGCATGCATGCCATCCATCAAAACGGTCGACGATTTAGGAGTAAGTGTACCAACGACATGGATAAAACCATAACCATCTACTTGTGGAGAGATCTGTTTTACTTTTCCATACACCTTTTGGTTTGAGGCGATCAAATCCACTTCAATGGTATCATTCAGGTGAATACTTTGAAGATCGCTCTCCAATATTTTGAAGGAAACCTGATAATCTTTTTGAGGAACATAACGAAATAGCTCTGTTCCAGTGCGACATTTTTGCATATCCGACACAAGAACTTCTGTTATCTGTCCATCAAAAGAAGCACATATCTGTAGACTTTTAAACTGTCTCAACAGCGAAGCATATTCTCTTTTTGACTCCGTAAGGCCTGACTGTAACTCTAAATAGCCTCTTAAGCCCTTGTCTAATTTAACGGAATCTTTTAGTTGATGAACCCTTCCTAACAGGGAGTTCATATAACTTAGATTGGATTTGTCTAACTGAATCTTTGCCTGATCCAATCGATCCCTTAACTCTAAACTCGACATCGATACGATCACCTCTCCTTTCTTTACAGATTGCCCTATCTCTCTCTTAAAGTGAACCACTCCAGTAGAGGAGCAAGAGACCACAATATTCTTCGAAGCCTTCACCACGCCTTGGAATCTAAAAGTGTGGTCAAAAGACTGTTTTTTAATCACTGCAACATTCACAGGAACTGCCACATCTCGCGCAACAGAACTATCTTTTGAAGACTCTTTCACCTTATCATCATTGGAGCAGCCTAAAAAAGCGAAAGCTCCGATAAAAACAGTTATCACAAATATTATTTTTCTCATAACACCTCTAGGTTCGGTTATTACACTATCTTGATTTAAATAAAAGAGTGTCATGGATTACTGTGCCACTATGCTTTATCAAGCACCTCTTCAGCATCTGTTGTTTCTTCTCTTGCTCGATGACAACCTTTACAAAGGTACTATCTCCAGGCATCACAGGATGCATATCCCACATTGGAGATACACAGCCACAGGAGGAGGAGATTCGATATATCGAAATAGGTGACTTCGAACGGTTTCTTATCCAATAATGCACCTCAAATTGGGTAGGCAAATGCGAGCTCTCAATCCATATGGTCTGATTGGAACCAAAATCGCCCACTCCTACACCTCCAAGTTCTAATTTTGGAGAGACACTACAATTTGTTAATAAATATAAAAAAACTATGCCAATTATCCATCTCATAACCCTCTTATTGTATCAATGATGGCATTATACCGATCGATGGCATCACGATCCATTAATGGATCGCCAGTCTGCAACACTTGATTATTAGGATCCACAAAGAGCACACGCTCTGTCTCGTTAGGAGTGAAGAGTTCGTTTGTCTCTTCAAAAATAAAGTTTCTATCCCACAACAATACTCCTTTCACATCCACCTTTTCGTACATTCTGTTCACAAAATAGATAGAATCCGATCTAGAGATATTCAACACATGAACCACCTCTATCTTATCCATATGATGGATACCCGAATAAAGCGCTCTATCTACCATATTCAATTTCCCATATATACATTTGGGACATATCGCATCATGAATGGTAAAAAAACGATACGTACCCCCCATGAACCGATTCGGAATATCCCGAATACGAGCAGAGTCAGAAATATATTTCAATTGTGGATCGAAATGAATCTTCTTCCCGATAAAAGGACTTTGATAACTCTCTTTACACCCAATAAAAAGAGTGGTTAATATGATTATTAGGCAAATACTTTTAAACCGGTTCATATGGCACCAAAACATAAGGATGATCACTATCTTTCAAATTCACAAGAAGCTGCTTGCGGGAAGGAAGAACGATAAATGTAGAAACATTATGGTCTAAACGAATGGTCTCGATATAGTTTCCATCCAAATCAAAATGTAAAATCTCTTCAGAACCTACATCTTTCCATCTGCCTCTTTTGTCTTTGATATGGCTATAACCCGTATGATGATCGACAAAAAGATCATTTCCTGCACAACAAGGTTTCCCAAAATAGAACCGACGTTTTCTCTTCTTCAACGCTTTCTCTCCGTAGATCTCTCGAACAACTTCTCCCTTTCGATTATAGATAGATAGAAGATGATATTTAGAGTAAGCTACCACATAACGATCGGAAGAAGAGCTGATATTAAAAGAGAGTTTAAATAAATCAACGATAGGATTGGGGTCTAATACCTTCTTCGTCTCTCCTGTAAAAAGATTCCCTTCAACAAAACTCGCATAATAACTAGAAGGACTAGTAACAGATATATTACTTCCAAAATAAGTTTCATCCCCTAACGTGGAGATATGCCCTGGAAAATTCTTGTGATCTCTAATAGAACCAACTGTTTCAGGAAGATAATGATCATCTGCTATCGCCTCTTTTATATTAAAATAGTAGATCAAATATTTGCTATAATCCACAACCAAGAAACCCTCTCTACTAGGCAATGCTGTACATCCATTAATAATTTCACCAGGACCTTCGCCTACAACTCCTGTATAACCAAGTGGCTTTAAGGTCTCCAAATCATATATGGCAAAACATTGATCCATTCGATCTCCATTGTGGAATACCAAATAACGATCTTGACAAACTGTCGCCAAACTAAATTCTGATTCATTAAGCTCTAAAGGAGATGCTTCGGGTTGAACCACTTTCTCTGAAATATCTGTCAAGCAATAATGCGTCGATATCTCATTTTGACAGGATAAAAGAAACACTCCCAAGAGAAATAATATAAAATATTTCATAGTATTAGGTATTTATAGTAATTATCTTGGAAAATACGATCAATCCTCCAAGACAATTCATTTTAGACTTAACTTACTCGCCATTGGATCTAGTGCCAGTCCCTTTTGAACCTTTTCCTCCCCAATCATAATCTTCTGTTTCAGCATGCCACTCATAACAGTAACACTGAGATTTTTCCTTTGAAATACATCCATTCGGACACCAGATATTTGGTTCTTCTTCACCACTATTCGATCTTTGGGCATCAACATTTAAAAAGCCAAACAAAACACATACACTAAAAACACATACAAAAAATAACCTCCTCATATTAAAAATTTTAATTAATTATTACTTAATAGTGTTTATATATATATGTAAAACACAGAATTAATTGACATCTTTTAACATTCAAGAATTAACTAAAGTGACAAATAGAACCTTGGTAATTAACTTACTAAAGAAAGCTTAAGAACCGACGGGTTCATATGGCACCAAAACATAAGGATGATCACTATTTTTCAAATTCACTAGAAGCTGCTTGCGGGAAGGAAGAACGATAAATGTAGAAACATTATGGTCTAAACGAATGGTCTCGATATAGTTTCCATCCAAATCAAAATGTAAAATCTCCTCTTTCCCTGTAGACTTCCACCGGCCTCTTTTGTCTTTAATATGGCTATAACCCGTATTATGACTCACAAAAAGATCATTTCCTGAACAATAAGGTTTCCCAAAATATGATCTACGTTTTCTCTTCTTCAACGCTTTCTCACCATAGATCTCTCGAACAACTTCTCCCTTTCCATTATAGATAGATAGAAGATGATATTTAGAGTAAGCCACCACAAAACGATTGGAAGAAGAGCTGATATTACAAGAAAGTTTAAATAAATCAACGATAGGATTAGGCTCCAATACCTTATCTGTCTCTCCTGTAAAAAGATTCCCTTGAACAAAACTTGCATAATAACTAGAAGGACTTGTAACAATTATCTTATTACCAAAATAGAGGCTATCCCCTAACATAGAGATACGCCCAGGAAAATTCTTCTGATCTCTAATAGAACCAACTGTTTCAGGAAGATAATGATCATCTGCTATCGCCTCTTTTATATTAAAATAGTAGATCAAATATTTGCTATAATCCACAACCAAGAAACCCTCTCTACTAGGCAATGCTGTACATCCATTAATAATTTCACCAGGACCTTCGCCTACAACTCCTGTATAACCAAGTGGCTTTAAGGTCTCCAAATCATATATGGCAAAACATTGATCCATTCGATCTCCATTGTGGAATACCAAATAACGATCTTGACAAACTGTCGCCAAACTAAATTCTGATTCATTAAGCTCTAAAGGAGATGCTTCGGGTTGAACCACTTTCTCTGAAATATCTGTCAAGCAATAATGCGTCGATATCTCATTTTGACAGGATAAAAGAAACACTCCCAAGAGAAATAATATAAAATATTTCATAGTATTAGGTATTTATAGTAATTATATTGGAAGATACGATCAATCCTCCAAGACAATTCATTTTAGACTTAACTTACTCGCCATTGGATCTAGTGACAGTCCCTTTTGAACCTTTTCCTCCCCAATCATAATCTTCTGTTTTTGCATGCCACCCATAACAGTAACACTCAGTTTCTTCATTTGCAACACATCCATTCGGACACCAAATATTTGGTTCTTCTTCACCACTATTCGATCTTTGAGCATCAACATTTAAAAAGCCAAACAAACCACATACACTAAATACACATACAAAAAATAACTTCCTCATATTAAAAATTTTAATTAATTATTACTTAATAGTGTTTAAATATATATATTTAAACACAGAATTAATTGATGTTTTTTAACATTCAAGAATTAACTAAAGTGACAAATAGAACCTTGGTAATTAACTTACTAAAGAAAGCTTAAGAACCGACGGGTTCATATGGCACCAAAACATAAGGATGATCACTATCTTTCAAATTAACAAGAAGTTGCTTGCGGGAAGGAAGAACGATAAATGTAGAAACATTATGGTCTAAACGAATGGTCTCGATATAGTTTCCATCCAAATCAAAATGTAAAATCTCTTCAGAACCTACATCTTTCCATCTGCCTCTTTTGTCTTTGATATGGCTATAACCCGTATGATGATCGACAAAAAGATCATTTCCTGCACAACAAGGTTTCCCAAAATAGAACCGACGTTTTCTCTTCTTCAACGCTTTCTCTCCGTAGATCTCTCGAACAACTTCTCCCTTTCGATTATAGATAGATAGAAGATGATATTTAGAGTAAGCTACCACATAACGATCGGAAGAAGAGCTGATATTAAAAGAGAGTTTAAATAAATCAACGATAGGATTGGGGTCTAATACCTTCTTCGTCTCTCCTGTAAAAAGATTCCCTTCAACAAAACTCGCATAATAACTAGAAGGACTAGTAACAGATATATTACTTCCAAAATAAGTTTCATCCCCTAACGTGGAGATATGCCCTGGAAAATTCTTGTGATCTCTAATAGAACCAACTGTTTCAGGAAGATATTTTGTATCTGCTATCGCCTCTTTTATATTAAAATAGTAGATCAAATATTTGCTATAATCCACAACCAAGAAACCTTCTCTACTAGGCAATGCTGCACATCCATTAATAATTTCACCAGGACCTTCGCCTACAACTCCTGTATAACCAAGAGGCTTTAAGGTCTCCAAATCATATATGGCAAAACATTGATCCACTCGATCTCTATTGTGGAATACCAAATAACGATCTTGACAAACTGTCGCCAAACTAAATTCTGATTCATTAAGCTCTAAAGGAGATGCTTCGGGTTGAACCACTTTCTCTGAAATATCTGTCAAGCAATAATGCGTCGATATCTCATTTTGACAGGATAAAAGAAACACTCCCAAGAGAAATAATATAAAATATTTCATAGTATTAGGTATTTATAGTAATTATCTTGGAAAATACGATCAATCCTCCAAGACAATTCATTTTAGACTTAACTTACTCGCCATTGGATCTAGTGCCAGTCCCTTTTGAACCTTTTCCTCCCCAATCATAATCTTCTGTTTCAGCATGCCACCCATAACAGTAACACTGAGATTTTTCCTTTGAAATACATCCATTCGGACACCAGATATTTGGTTCTTCTTCACCACTATTCGATCTTTGAGCATCAACATTTAAAAAGCCAAACAAACCACAGACACTAAAAACACATACAAAAAATAACTTCCTCATATTAAAAATTTTAATTAATTATTACTTAATAGTGTTTAAATATATATATATATTTAAACACAGAATTAATTGATGTTTTTTAACATTCAAGAATTAACTAAAGTGACAAATAGAACCTTGGTAATTAACTTACTAAAGAAAGCTTAAGAACCGACGGGTTCATATGGCACCAAAACATAAGGATGATCACTATCTTTCAAATTAACAAGAAGCTGCTTGCGGGAAGGAAGAACGATAAATGTAGAAACATTATGGTCTAAACGAATGGTCTCGATATAGTTTCCATCCAAATCAAAATGTAAAATCTCTTCAGAACCTACATCTTTCCATCTGCCTCTTTTGTCTTTGATATGGCTATAACCCGTATGATGATCGACAAAAAGATCATTTCCTGCACAACAAGGTTTCCCAAAATAGAACCGACGTTTTCTCTTCTTCAACGCTTTCTCTCCGTAGATCTCTCGAACAACTTCTCCCTTTCGATTATAGATAGATAGAAGATGATATTTAGAGTAAGCTACCACATAACGATCGGAAGAAGAGCTGATATTAAAAGAGAGTTTAAATAAATCAACGATAGGATTGGGGTCTAATACCTTCTTCGTCTCTCCTGTAAAAAGATTCCCTTCAACAAAACTCGCATAATAACTAGAAGGACTAGTAACAGATATATTACTTCCAAAATAAGTTTCATCCCCTAACGTGGAGATATGCCCTGGAAAATTCTTGTGATCTCTAATAGAACCAACTGTTTCAGGAAGATAATGATCATCTGCTATCGCCTCTTTTATATTAAAATAGTAGATCAAATATTTGCTATAATCCACAACCAAGAAACCCTCTCTACTAGGCAATGCTGTACATCCATTAATAATTTCACCAGGACCTTCGCCTACAACTCCTGTATAACCAAGTGGCTTTAAGGTCTCCAAATCATATATGGCAAAACATTGATCCATTCGATCTCCATTGTGGAATACCAAATAACGATCTTGACAAACTGTCGCCAAACTAAATTCTGATTCATTAAGCTCTAAAGGAGATGCTTCGGGTTGAACCACTTTCTCTGAAATATCTGTCAAGCAATAATGCGTCGATATCTCATTTTGACAGGATAAAAGAAACACTCCCAAGAGAAATAATATAAAATATTTCATAGTATTAGGTATTTATAGTAATTTGACTACCTCCCGAAAAAAGTTGTATTATTACTGCAAGTATCTGACATTCACAATATAATACATGTGTAAAAACGAGGAAAGCTAGATTAAAAATGTTATTTTAAGTGTGAAAACATAATCATTTAAAACCTAGCTCATGAACAAGATACTTACAAAACAAATACAGAACAAGCTAAGTCTATATTTTTGTAAATTAAATAGTCATTTAACCAAACCAGAATTACGTTGTACACGTGAGATAACAACAGGTATTCTTAAGACAGGGTCTGTTATTATCAATCAAATAGCAACAGCTATAGGGGATTCTATAAACAAACAACAAACGACCAAAAGGCTTCGAAATCATTACAATAAAAAAGGTTTCTTTTTAAAACTTCTTAGAGGCCATATGGATTGTGTGTCAGATACAATTCATGAAGGAGACTACATTCTATTTGATGGATCAGATATTCAAAAGAAATATGCTAAGACCATGGAAGGTCTGGATTTTGTAAAAGATGGAGATGAGAAAAATAAGGTTGGATTAGGTTATTGGCTTATGAATGTTGTACATATTGATAAGGCCAATAAGATGACACCTTTGTATAATAAGCTGTACAGTTTCGATCATGGAGCCAAGAGTGAAAATAATGAAGCAATCGAAGCATTAAAAGAAGTAGATAATGCTATTTCAAAGAATGTAACTTGTGTGTTTGATCGAGGATTTGATCGTCAGATTATTAAGGATTATGTTGTTAGTCAACAAGATAACTTCATAATCAGATTGAAAAAGAATACCAAATTAATATACAAAGGCAAAGAAACTACTGTATCTACAATTGGGAAAAAAATTCCATTCTTCATGGAATTAACTGCCAATAAAAGAGGCAAAAACAAAAGTAAAAAGATAAACTTTGAGTGTGGTGCTGTTAAGGTTAAATATAGAATAAAGCAGAGGGAATTTGAGCTATGGCTTGTTGCTACAAAACGCAAATCAGGAGGGAAATGTTGGTTATTAACCAACTCACCTAAGCATACAATAACAGAAGTTATTAGTGAAGCTTTTCAAGCATATGGCTTTCGTTGGAAAATAGAAGAATACCATAGACATATCAAATCAAGCTATGATTTAGAGAATATACAAATAAAGAAGTTTGATGGACTGCAATGCATGTTGGCAATTTTAACCATTGCAATGGGAATCCTTTATAACACATTAGAGTCCATGCATCTTAGATTGTTGCTAGATAGCAAAATTAAGATACTTGATAAAAACAAGGTATCTGAACTCAGAAATTTTATCTATTATAAGATAAGTACGATAATTAAAATTTTATTGGCAAATGCTTACACAAAACATATAATACAGAGTAAACAGACACAAGTAGACGTAGGACAAATGAGACTCAATCTAGATTTCTGACTAAAAAAACGGGAGGTAGCCAATTATAGTAATTATCTTGGAAGATACGATCAATCCTCCAAGACAATTCATTTTAGACTTAACTTACTCGCCATTGGATCTAGTGCCAGTCCCTTTTGAACCTTTTCCTCCCCAATCATAATCTTCTGTTTCAGCATGCCACCCATAACAGTAACACTGAGATTTTTCCTTTGAAATACATCCATTCGGACACCAGATATTTGGTTCTTCTTCACCACTATTCGATCTTTGGGCATCAACATTTAAAAAGCCAAACAAACCACATACACTAAAAACACATACAAAAAATAACTTCCTCATATTAAAAATTTTAATTGATTAATATTTGATTATCATTTAAATATATATAGCGAGAAATAATTCATGATTTTTAACATCTAAGAGTCAGCTAAAGTGACAAATAGAACCTTGGTAATTAACTTACTAAAGAAAGCTTAAGAACCGACGGGATCATAAGGCACCAAAACATAAGGATGATCACTATCTTTCAAATATACGAGTAACTGTTTGCGAGAAGGGAAAATGGTAAATGTAGAAACATTGTGATCTAAACGAATCGTCTCTATATAATTTCCATCCAAATCAAAATGTAAAATCTCTTCAGAACCTACATCTTTCCATCTACCTCTTTTGTCTTTAATATGGCTATAACCCGTATGATGATCGATAAAAAGATCATTTCCAGCCCAATGAGGTTTTCCAAAATAAGATCTACGTTTTCTCTTCTTCAACGCTTTCTCTCCGTAGATCTCTCGAACAACTTCTCCTTTTCGATTATAGATAGACAAGAGGTGGTAATCGCTATAGGCCACCACAAAACGACCGGGAGGAGAGCAAATATTAAAATTTAGTTTCACACTGTCCAAAGCTGGATTCAGATCAGAAAAATTTGTGGTTTCTCCTGTCAAAATATTGCCTTTCACAAAATTAAAATAATAGTTTAAAGGACTCGGGAACGTACACTTACTCCCCAAATAGAGACTATCATTTAACATAGATATATGAAGAGGAAAATTATTTCGATCTCTTATCGAGCAGAAAGTCTCTGGCAGATAATTTCTATCCGCAATAGCTTCTTCTATATTAAAATAGAAGATTATAAATTTGGCAAGATCAAATACTAAGAAACCATCTTTATAGGGCATCGGATTGCCCCCTTCTATAATCTGCCCTGGCCCTTCTCCTTTGATTCCTGTATAGCCAAGAGGCTTTAGGCTCTCTAAATCATAAATGGCTAAACATTGATCGATTCGATCACGATTGTGAAAAATAAGGTATTTGTCTTGACACAATACAGGGCTGGAAAAGTAGCTTTCATCAATATTTACAGGAATATTATTAGTATGAGCCACTTTTTCTGAAATATCTGTCAAGCAATACTGCTTTGATATCTCATTTTGACAAGATAAAAGAAACACTCCCAAGAGGAAGAATATAAAATATTTCATAGTATTAAATTTTTATGATGGATATCATACAGGATACACTTGATCCTCCTAGATAATGTAACGATGGTAAGACATGAAAGAAAAAAAGATGAAAGAGAGACTCTTCGTATTACATGACTATTATTCTTGCACCGATAAGTACGATGCAAGAAAATTATTTTTAATAAATTAGGCTATATTATTAGTCACTGGTGCCTTCGTAGACATCCCTAAAACCCAATTCAAAATATTTACCTGAGAAACAGATATGCTCTATCGAAGGAGAGCAATAACCTAATGAAAAACCCTTCTCTGGAGGATCAGTTTGTCTAGGTTCTTGCGCTTCTACATGAAGGTAAGAGAACAGACAAAAGACAGTAAAAACAGATAATATTAGCAACTTTTTCATCATTAAAATTTTTGATATAATTAATAATAAAAGCAGTCATGAAACAGTCAAAAAATGTAAGAAAGAATTTTAGTAAGGTTTAGACTCACAAAATTTAGATGTCGCAATAACTACAAAATTTACTTTATTACAGGCTCATAAGAGACCAACATAAACGGATTATCACCATCAATACAATGGACCAAAAGTTGGTGGGAAGAGGGAATCACCACAAAAGTAGAGATTGTACAACCTAGTCGTATTGTCTCTATATAGTTACCCTCTAAATCAAAATGAAGGATCTCCTCAGCACCAGTCTGTTTCCATCGTCCACGTTTATCCTTAACATGGCTATAACCAGTTTGATGACCAACAAAAAGATCATTGCCAGCCCAAAATGGCTTTCCAAAATAGTTGTGTCGGGGTCTCTTCTTCAACTCTTTTTCACCATAAACCTCTTTTATAACCTCTCCACTTCGATTGTAAAACGTTAATAGGTAGTACTGTGAATAGGCTACAACATAGCGATGGGGAGGAGCACAACTACAGGCAGAAAGTTTGAGACTATTCACCTTTGGATTAGGTTGTATCTTTTTCTCTATCTCGCCAGTAAAAAGATTTCCTTTCACAAAATCCACTTGATAATCTCTTCCACTGAGTACGAGCATATTATTTCCAAAATAGAGGCTATCGTTCAACATATTAATATTTGCAGGAATTTGGGTCTTTCTAAAAGATCCAACCGTTTGAGGAAGATATTTTTTACTAGAGAGTGCCTCTTTTATATTAAAATAGTAGAGGAGGTATTTCCCATAATCGATCATCAAAAAACCATCTTTATGAGGTAGTATCTCTCCAGCAGAGGTCAATTCTCCAGGACCTTCGCCTTTAATTCCTGTATATCCTAATGGTTGTAATGTTCTCAAGTCATAAATCGCAATACATTGATCTACCCTATCTCTATTATAAAATACAAGATATCGACCTTGACAAATCACCCTACGTGCAAAACTTGTCTCATTCAACGCAACAGGGGTTCCTTTCTTGGAAACCACTTTTAAAGGGACATCTGACAAATAGTAGCGATAATCAGGCGAATTACTACAGGAAGTTAAAAGGGATAACAATAGTATAAATAGATAATTCTTCATGGTATTAGGTAATGGTATAGTTTTTAATAAAATCAAAAATGCCTATGTGTCATTGATTAAATTTTAGGGATACGATATACCAAATCCACCTCTATTACAGGATAGAACCATTCACTGTCCCAAACTTTAAATTCATTGACTTTCTACATCAAAAACTTGTGACCTCAGCAACAAATGACAAACAAACACAACACAAATTAACATTTATATCTGTTTTTACACAATAATTTGATTAAAAACGACACCCAAAGGTATAAAATCATATTTCATACGCCTTCTCTCGCATAGCTCATAGAGATTTTATAATGAGTATGTTATTGATAAGAAAAAGGAATTTGAAATACTTCTCGTATAGGGATTGGTTAGGGTTTGGTTACCCTCAGAGTAAACAAAGGGTAAGGGAAGGGTAAAGAAAGGGTAACCGAACCTCGAATCAATCTAGAATGAGATTATCACAAAAAACAATACTAAGATGGGGATTTTGAGAGGGTAGAGATTGAGTAACTGAACACATACACTACATAAAGAGCATATATTAGTCTCGAAATATTGAATAACATGATTCATGAGAAAAAATCGTATAGTTCAAGCAGGATAAGAGAAGTTATCTAGGCAACGAGTGCTTAGAAAGAAGATCTAAAAAAAGCTCCAACACCAACACAGGAGAAGTCGATTATCTCTATGAGGATTCATTATGGATAAGCATCGAGTAAAAACAAAATAAACTTTCGTTGTGTTTTACTTCAAATAGACATCATTAATATTATACATAAATATTTGCAATTTCTCGAACTCCTTCTCTGTATTCATGAAATTGATTAGATGGGGTTCTAAATAGCAAAAAGTCCTTATAAAATACTTTTTTAACAGCTAAAAAAAGATACTTAAAGACATATAAAAACCTATTTTACAACACATTAAATTTCTATTTAATATAAAACATCCATTGTAAATTTATAGAACTAAATAATCCTACGATCCAACTCAAAAGCCTAATGTGAGTTTAATAAGTGTGAAATGTGCGGAGGTGGCTGAGGTCGGGGTCGTCTAAAAACCTTGATTTATGAATAAATTCTTTTATACATTCGGAAATGGGGCAGCTGAGGGCAAAGCCAGCATGCGAGACCTTTTAGGTGGAAAAGGTGCTAATCTCGCAGAAATGAACCGTATTGGAGTTCCTGTTCCACCAGGAGTTACCATCACAACTGAAGTGTGTACTCTTTTCACCGAAAAGGGAGCAGATCAAGTCATGAAGATGATTTGGGAGGACCTAGAAAAATCCGTACATCATATCGAACAACTTACGAATACCACTTTCGGAGACAAGATGAATCCTTGTTTGGTTTCCGTTAGATCGGGAGCTCGTGCATCTATGCCTGGTATGATGGATACAATCCTTAATCTAGGGTTGAATGATCAAGCAGTTGAAGGACTTGCTAAGAAGACAGGGAACGAACGTTTCGCTTGGGATTCTTACAGACGATTCATACAGATGTATGGAGATGTTGTAATGGGATTAAAACCAGAATCGAAAGAGGATATTGATCCTTTTGAAGAGATTATTGAAGAGATTAAAGACCTAAAAAAAGTTGATTGTGACAACGACCTAACTACAGAGGATTTAAAAGAGATGGTAGGCCTTTTTAAAGAGGCTATTCACTCTAAGTTAGGAGTGGATTTTCCTACAGATCCTTGGCAACAACTAAAAGGGGCTATAGAAGCAGTGTTCAACAGCTGGATGAATGATAGAGCCATTCTTTATCGTCGCCTAAATAACATTCCTGCGGAGTGGGGTACTGCGGTGAACATCCAAGCCATGGTATTTGGAAATATGGGTAATAGCTCGGCAACGGGAGTAGCATTCACTAGAGATGCAGCAACGGGGGAAGACATTTTCAACGGAGAATATCTTGTCAATGCACAAGGAGAAGATGTTGTGGCTGGTACTCGTACTCCTCAGCAAATTACCAAAGAGGGATCGCAAAGATGGGCTAAATTACAAGATGTAGACGAAAAGACTAGAGTATCTCTGTTCCCATCGCTAGAAGAAGCAATGCCAGAGATCTATGGTGAACTGAATAAAGTACAACAGAAGCTTGAAGATCACTACTGTGATATGCAAGACTTAGAGTTTACGATCCAAGAAGGAAAATTATGGATTCTACAAACTAGAAATGGTAAGCGTACAGGGCCAGCGATGGTAAAAATTGCATTAGATCTTCTAGAAGAGAATAAAATCACTGAAAAAGAGGCAATACTCTCTGTAGATCCTGCAAAACTAGATGAACTTCTTCACCCTGTATTTAAAACAGAGTCGGTAGCAAAAGCAGAGAAAATTGGGAAAGGTCTTCCAGCATCTCCTGGTGCTGCGACAGGACAGGTGGTATTCTTTGCAGATGAAGTAGTAAAATATGAAAAAGCTATTTTGGTTCGTATCGAGACTTCTCCTGAAGATCTAGAGGGGATGCACCTTGCACAAGGAATCCTTACAGCAAGAGGAGGAATGACATCGCATGCTGCAGTGGTAGCTCGTGGTATGGGTAAATGCTGTATCTCCGGTGCAGGAGAGATTCATATCGATTACAAGAATCGCTCATTTAAAGCAAATGGCAAGGAGTTAAAACAAGGAGATTGGATCTCTATCGATGGATCTACTGGTTTTGTATATAATGGTATGATCGACACCAAAGCACCTTCTGTAGATGGTTATTTTTCGGGTCTGATGACATTAACGGATAAGTATGCAAATATGAAGGTGCGTACCAATGCAGACTCTCCTAAAGATGCCCAGATTGCACGTGAATTTGGTGCTCAAGGTATTGGACTTTGTCGTACTGAACATATGTTCTTTGATGGAGAACGTATCAAGGTGATGAGAGAGATGATCCTTGCAAAGGATACAGAAGGCCGTTGCAAAGCATTAAACAAGCTTCTTCCATTCCAAAGAGAAGACTTTGAAGGAATCTTAAGAGCTATGGAGGGTTTTGGCGTAACAATTCGTCTATTAGACCCACCTCTACATGAGTTTGTTCCTCATCAAGTAGCACAACAAGAGGAGTTGTCTAAAGAGCTCAATATATCGATCGAGGAGATTCAAAAAACGATACATGACCTCGAAGAGTTTAACCCGATGTTGGGTCATCGTGGTTGTCGTTTAGGAAATACCTATCCAGAAATCACAGAGATGCAAGCACGTGCAATCCTCGAAGCTACAATCCAATTGAAGAAAGAGGGTGTCGATGCAAGACCAGAAATTATGGTTCCCCTTATTGGTACAGTGAAAGAGCTTCAAATGCAGGTAGATATTATCCATGCTACTGCTAAAAAAGTATTTGAAGAGAATAACATGACTGTAGATTATCTTGTAGGAACCATGATTGAGATCCCTAGAGCAGCACTTACGGCAGATAAAGTGGCAGAAATTGCTGATTTCTTCTCTTTTGGAACCAACGACTTAACCCAGATGACATTTGGTTATTCTCGTGATGATGTGGGTAAATTCTTACCAATATATATTGAAAAAGGTATCTTAAAGCATGATCCTTTTGAGGTGTTAGACCAAGAGGGTGTTGGTCAATTGGTACGAATGGGAACAGAAAAAGGACGTAATACAAAACCAAATCTAAAAGTCGGTATTTGTGGAGAGCATGGTGGAGAGCCTAGTTCTGTGATGTTCTGTAATACAGTCAATATGGACTATGTTAGTTGTTCTCCTTATCGTGTTCCGATAGCAAGATTGGCTTCTGCTCATGCGGAGATTACACAAAAAAAAAGAAATAACGAAACCATAGCATAAGCGACGAAACACGTTACTATTTTTGAATAGGCATAAAAAAAACGGGAGGTAGTGAGCTACTTCCCGTTTTTATATACGAATCAAATCATTTTATTAATAACGAATATCTACCAATACTGGAAGGTGATCCGAATAGTAATGTCTATTCTTTGAATCTGAAAGTACTGCATAACGCTCCACAGTCACCTCAGAAGAAGTGAAGATATAGTCAATGCGTTGGTCTAACTTATGGTTAAAATCGAAACTATTAAATGTTCCATCAGGACCATAAGGTTTGCGACGTGTTACCTGTTTTGAATCGTTGAACTCTTTAGACAGATAAATAATTGACTTATCATCTGGAGTTAGATTAAAGTCCCCTGTCAATACAAACGGTGTCTCTCTTCCTTCGGTTAATTTATCGATCTTCTCAACAATAAGTTTTGCCGAATTTCGCTGTGCCTCTTTGCCTACATGGTCAAAGTGGGTATTAAAGACAAAAAGAAGTTGTCTAGTCACCTTGTCTCTTAGTTTCACCCAAGTGCAAATACGAATACAAGCAGCATCCCAACCAATGGAAGCTTTATTTGGTGTAGGAGACAACCAAAAGTTACCTGACTCCACCTTACTATACTTTTCTGAATCATAAAAAATGGCAGCATACTCCCCCTTTTCGTCTCCATTATCGCGACCAACCCCCACATAATCGTAGTGTTCAAGCCCCTCTTTTAGGTCCTGTACTTGGTGGTGTAAACCTTCTTGAATGGAAAGTATTTCAGGGCCATGAAATTTAATAAGAGATATGACACCCGCTTTTCGATGACTCCATGACTGGTCTCCATCATGAGGATTGTCGTAACGGAGATTATAAGTCATCACTCGACTATTGGTTTTAATTATCTTTGCTTGGGCAGACGTGCTTATCAAAACGATTGCCAAAGAGACCAATAGATTAAATAGAACTCCTCTTTTCATATAGTCAATTATTTAATAAATACATGGATAAATCTTCTTTTCGAAACTACACATTTGAGTGCTCATAAAAAAGATATAAGCTATAAGTTCCCTTTGGATATGCTAAAAAAACAAAAAGGGAGAGCCAAAGCCCTCCCTTTTTATTTTATATAACGGATAGAAAAGATTTATTATTTAATCAAATCCACGCTTCTTTGTACGAAATCATTCAATGCTTTACCCTTCAACATATTGTTTGCCAATAGGGCTAAATCGACCATCTGTTTTGCTAAGTCAGAATCTTTACCAAAAGACTGAAGCTTCTCACGACGAGAAGATTCAAGCGTTGAAAGTTCTCCATTTAGAGCAGTCATCTTATCTTTCTCCTCTTGTGGCACTTCCTCCTCTTTTTTACCCTCTTTCAGCTTATTGAGGCTCTCGATCTCCGTTTTCTTAGATTGGATATCCGAAGCAAAATGATCTAAATCAGAACCTAAGGTTGTATCTTTTTGCTCAAATACTTGCTTTACTAATGGGTGAGCAATATTCACAACAAGATTATAGCTATCTGGCATATCTCCGTACATATTCATTCCTGGTTGCATTGCAGACATGTCTTTCATACGACGCATAAACTCATTCTGAGTGATCACCATTGGTTGAGCAGACTCTCCAAGGTCTTCAAAGTCGATCATAAAGTTGCCTTGCTCAGAAGGAGTCACAGCCTCGAAAATTGGGCTAAGAACCATTTTCTGGTCAGCAGAAAGTTCTTCTTTATTCTCGTTTTCTTTCTCAATAAGTCTATCCGCAACATTTGAATCGACACGAACAAAACGTTTCTCTGGGAACTTTTGCTCTAGTTGGTTCAACATCGGAGTAGCCAACATATCGTCCATTAACAATACGTCATATCCTTTGGCTTTAGCAGCCTCAATAAAAGAGTACTGTTCAGTTTTATCTGTAGCATACAGATATACCATTTTATTCTCCTTGTCAGTCTGATTCTCTTTGATAAGATTCTCATACTCTTCCCAAGTGAAAGCTTTGCCATCGGTATTCTTTAGAAGGAAGAACTTCATTGCTCTTTCGTAGAACTTCTCCTCACTTAACATACCATACTCAATAAAGATCTTCAGATCATCCCATTTCGCTTCGAAATCTTCTCTTTCGTTTTTAAAGATCTCATGAAGACGATCAGCAACCTTTTTAGTGATATGACTTGAGATCTTCTTCACGTTAGAATCACTCTGTAGGTAAGAACGAGATACATTCAAAGGAATGTCTGGAGAGTCGATCACACCATGAAGCAGAGTCAAGAATTCAGGAACAATACCTTCTACATGGTCTGTAACAAACACTTGATTACAATAAAGCTGAATCTTATTCTTCTGAATCTCCACATTATTTTTCAATCGAGGGAAGTAAAGAACTCCAGTAAGATTGAAAGGATAATCCACATTTAAGTGAATATGGAACATTGGATCATCCCCCATCGGATAAAGTTGACGATAGAATTTACTATAGTCCTCCTCTTTTAGATCCGCAGGTTTCTTGGTCCAAGCAGGATTGGTATCGTTGATAACATTAGTCTCACCAGTAGCAACCTCTTTTCCTTCTTTCCACTCTGTCTTCTCACCAAAAGCGATCTGCACAGGAAGAAATTTACAATATTTATCTAGTAGAGTCTGAATACGAGCCTCTTCTAAGAACTCTTTCGACTCTTCATTGATGTGCATGATTACATCCGTTCCAACCTCTTCACGAATTGCATCCTCAATAGCGTATTCGGGAGAACCAGAACAACTCCACTTAACAGGAGTAGACCCCTCTTTGTGAGACAAAGATACCACTTCCACTTTCGAAGATACCATGAAAGACGAGTAGAAACCTAAACCAAAATGTCCAATAATAGCATTGGCATCGTCTTTATATTTATCTAAGAATTCTGTCGCGCCAGAGAAAGCAATTTGATTCAAATACTTGTCCATCTCTTCCGAAGTCAAACCAATACCGTTATCAGAAACAGTTAATGTTTGCGCTTCTTTATCGATAGAAACAGTCACCTGAAGATTTTCTGTATTACCCTTGTATTGACCTACAGAACCTAAAGTCTTTAACTTTTGAGTTGCATCTACCGCATTAGAAACAATCTCTCTTAAAAAGATATCGTGATCCGAGTATAAGAACTTTTTAATAATCGGAAATAAATTTTCACTAGTAACACCTATTTTTCCTTGCATAATGCGAACAATATATAGTTAGACGTTTTTTAAATTTTCTATTTAAGGACAAAACAAATGGTGTGCCAAATACAAAAAACGACAATTGGTCGCTTGCAATACTGCCAAACCAACAATAAATATGACAGATGCGACAAAATGTCACACACAATATAAATATAGTCTAATAGACTACCACAGATATCCTGTCAATGAAAGTCCAACACTCCATTGTTGCCAATTAAATAGGTCTTCAGAAAATTCTTCCTCTTGCGGCTGATTCGATTCCATCTTAAAAGCCGGTCGAGACATCGCATATCTACCATAGACACCTAAACCGAAATTTGATCCAATCATACGATGAAAAGATGCAGACGTACTAAATCCAAAAGAGGAGCTTGGCTTCCATGTGATGGTCAAAGGAACCCCATCAATAGTATCTTCAGGATCTAAAGAGGTTATCTTGTTTTTGGCACCAACCCAATATCCTCCAAGGAGGTCCGCATCAAACCTACAATATTTTCCAACCATCGTACTATAAGCAGGACCTATATATACGGAAGCACTACCCATAAGCTCAGGCTTTGCATTAAGAAGATCTCGTCGTGTTTGCATCCAAAACGAAGTAGCATTCATTTCTCCTCCGATACCCCAATGGGTATTGAGAAAATATCCGGCCTTCATCCCATACTCCACACCATGTGTTGCATATATCTCAGGACTCTCCTCGTTATTTAAGAGTCCTAAAGGCATCGTACGGCCAATATAGATCCTCGTAAAGTGAGGTTTCGCCGAATGATATCGTTTTTGCTTTCGGTTCTCAAGAGATCTAGTTCCCTTATCACCCATCATACATTGGGTTAAAGCATATCCCGCCTCCGTACTTAGAATACCGATTCCTGCACCAAACATCACATCTGAGATCCAATGCTTGTTGTTCAGCACGCGATAGATTCCAGTAGCACCTGCTAGCGCATAACCAACCATACTATAGATAGGACTTCTATATAGACCATACTCTTTATGAAGGAAAGTAGCCATCGTAAAGGCCATCGCAGTATGTCCTGAAGGAAACGAATTACTAGCAGAGCCATCTGGTCGAGGTTCTTTGACTGTGTATTTAAGAGCATTAACAGCAACACCCATAATAATAACACTAGCCCCCAAAGAGACTGTGGCCCTCTTTACCGTATGGTGCCCCTCAATGCCTAAAGCATTTAAACCATAAACAATAGCACCCGGAGCATATTGCATGTAATCATCTATATGAAACTTGTATCCAAGCATATAGTTGTCACGCATCTCTTTTACATCTCCTCGTTGATTCCACAAAAGCCCCCCCATAGCCATCATGGATACAGGAATTACAATTCGGTTATCAAAATATTTTGGATATAACTTCTCTGTTGGATAAGGAATGCTATCCATAGAGTTAGTTTGGACTGCCTTCCAATTAAAAACAGAAGGATACTCTTTTTTCTTATCTGTGGCTTGAGCTATATTTTGACTAATAAAAAGACAAAATAGTAAAGCCCATATACACATATTCTTACACTGAGACAAACAATACATCTAACATATTTATTTAATTTAATATGTTAAACGTATTATTTTCATTATTATGCTGTTTAAGGCGCAAAATACATTATTTTTAACTTTTATATCATCCGATTTTAACATTCAAAAACTGTGGAGTATTAAATATCTTCACCTTTCCAAGGGTCATATCAGAATAATTGTTGTTGTTATCCATCACTCTTAGAAGTACTTTATAGCTCTTTACATTCACTGGAATAGCATAGTTTTCAATATCTGAAATATTACTCCAATCAGACAAAAGATCTCCAGTCAGACTCACGACCTTCACTTGATATCGTAGAGCACCCTTTGCAGTATAGTTATCTGAATACGACGTAAATAGATCTTTAATATTCAAAACCATCATAGCAGCATCCACATCACATCCATCAAAAAGAAAAGGCTCAGAGGTATCTTTCAATACAATTACAGGAGGGAGTTTATCCTCTATAGTAAAACGAATTCTTTTATTTCTTATAAACTGCTTACCATTGGGAAGCGTTCGTATAAGAGACACATTTCGATAAAATGTTCCACATTGATTAGCACATAATGAATTTGCTCCGGTGAGGATGAAACTTTTTCACAGTCTCCAAACTTAAAAAGGTTGTAATCGTTCCATTTTATGTCAAGACCTGAAGAAAATTACCTACTGACATATATTCAGAAGAGGTAGATTTTGCCATAAAACCCAACTGTACATGGGTAACTCCTGCAGGAACACGGTAATGACCTGTAACGGTATGCCAATTGACATAAGTGGATGCAACTTCTTGTATTGGTTCTACTGGGGGTATCTTTTCTCTATTAGGTTGTAAAGGGTTATCAGGAAAGATATAGATGCTCATTACGTCCACATCAGTAGGCTTCGTAACATCAGGATCATCAGGAGATGCCCAATCAGGAAACCGTCTTGCCCTATGGGAAACTTTATAATAGATCAATTCTCCTGGTTTGACTGCAAACACTTGAAAAAGCCTAGAGGGATTGTCGGAATTTAGCTCGATATACTGCTTCCCACTTTTAGCATAGGTTCCCCAACAACCACTCTGCCATATCTCGACCCTTCCTGTAGGATCTGTAGTTTGCCAGCCATATCCTCCATCACCCCTACCTATGGTAATAAATCCACTATACACCCCATTAGACGAATATTTATCGTGAAACTCATTAACAGGATACATTTCAAAATCGCCATTATAAAATGTCTTAATCTCTTGGAACGATTCATATTCATCTAAGATTCCATCATTATCATCATCTAGATCAACCCCATTAGGAACCCCGTCGTGATCAAAGTCCTCATTATCGCCACAATTCTTACACTGATTACTGGCGGTATGAATAACAACATACTGCGAATATATAGGGTCAATACATAGACAATAAAAGAGCATCAAAAGACACCCTCTGTAGGAGAAAATAGATTGCATAACTTCTAAGGTTCAAGATTATAACACCAAGTTAGCAACTTTAACCATATAATACAATAGATTCAATTTAGATAAGAACAAAACATAACACTCGTTCTTATTTGATTATTAAATTCCAATTACAAAGACCATGTAATACGATGCATTTTGTACATTCTAAAGAAAAAGTGCACAAAACAAAAGAGGAGATTCTTCTATTCTAATGAAACTCTGTACTAGAGGGATATAACAATCAAGTTACAGCCATTATAATAAATCATGGAAATGTATTAAAGCTCATCCAGTCACAACAAAATAATGAGGGATTATAGACCTAGGTATATTTTTACTAGGCAACACACAGAAATAAGATGAAAAAGGGAAGCCTTTATTTAAAAGCTTCCCTTTATTAAAATTCAAAAACAATAATTTTATCTCAATGGAGCATGAAGCAATACCATTTAGAATTGTTTCTTTAGATCTACCATCTTAATCGCTGCAACAGCAGCCTCATCCCCTTTATTCCCTAGTTTTCCACCAGAGCGATCAATACTTTGTTGCTCCTCGTTATCGGTTAGAACACAGAAAATAAAAGGTTTATTATATTTTAGGTTCAGGTCCGTAGTCCCTTTAGTCACTCCATCACATACGTAATCAAAATGACGTGTTTGGCCTTGGATAACACAACCGATATGAATAATCGCATCCACATCCGTATACTCTGCCATCCATTGCCCCCCTAAAGGTAACTCAAATGTGCCAGGAACATGTTTGATGATAATATCCTCTTCAGACACACCATGTTTCATCAATGTGTCTTTTGCTCCTTGTGCCATGCTTCCTGTAATATGATAATTCCATTCCGCAACCACTAATCCAATTTTCATTCCTTGTGCAGAAGGCACTGCATCGAAATTATACTCTGATAAGTTTTTTGTAGCCATGATAATAAATAATAGTAACACACAAAAATAAAAAAAATCCTTCCGAGAGGGAAGGATTTTAATATTTTAAGAGATAAGCAATAAGCTTACTTCAAACGTTCAATGTATTTGTTTACAATACGAGCTTCGTTACTCTTAGGATAATCGTTTTTGATTTGCTCAAGAAGTTCGATAGCTTTTGTCTTGTTGCCTTTGATTTCGATTAACTTCACCGCTTTAAAAAGATAAAGAGGAGTTGTCATGTCGTTTTTGATACTATTGGCAGCTTTAATGTACATCTCGATTGCTTTATCCTCTTGCTTAAGTTGAGAATAAGCATCTCCTTGTGCACCAATTGAAATAGGCTTCAACATGCGGTCTTCTGTAGAGAAAGCAGAAAGATACTTGATAGCATCTTCATATTGACCAAGGTGAAGATATGAAATACCTGCATAATAGTTTGCCATATTTGCAGTTGGTGTTCCACTAAAGTCATCGATAATATCTAGGAAACCACTATTACCACTTCCATCACCATTAAGAGCTAAATCGAAAGAGTCACGATCAAAGTTATTTTGTGCCACAAAAACTTCAGTACGTGCTTTCCCTTCACGAGGAGCTTTGTAGTATTTAAAATAACAGATAATAACCACTGCAAGAAGAAAAAGTGTACCAAAACCAATGGTTAATCTCTTGCTATTTTTTTCCATAAACTGCTCTGCAGTATTCAGTCCTTCTTCAATCTCATGGAATTTTTCATCCATTTGATCGTTTTGATCGTGCTTGCTCATATTTAAATTTGTTATCTATTTTTCGTTTGTTTTGTTTACGTACGAAGGCAAAAATAATTTTTTTTCGATAAAAAACAGCTTTATTTTGTTCTGTTTATGAGAATAGATGGTAATAATTTATCAAAAAAAGATCCATTCCACTCAAATAATAATACTGTTCTATACTATCGACAGCTATAAAATTAATACTTTTGTTTTTAATAATGCAAGTAAAAAAAGAAATAAGGAGCAGTCACCTCATGTATCTTAAAAATTTATCGGTTATTAATTACAAAAATATTGGTCAAGTTGACCTTCACCTTTCTCATAAATTTAACTGTTTTATAGGGAAAAATGGGATGGGGAAAACCAATATATTGGATACAATATACTACCTATCTTTTTGTAAAAGTTACTTCTCTAGTTCTGACAAACAGAACGTAATGCATGACGAATCCTTCTTTATGCTACAGGGAACGTATCAAATAGGAGAGAGTCAGGAAGTACTGTCATGTGGCTATAAAATAGGACAAAAGAAAAAGTTTAAACGAGAAGATCGTGAATATCAGAAACTTTCAGAACATATTGGTCTATTTCCTCTAGTTTTAATCTCTCCTTCTGATCAAAACTTAATTCAAGGGGGTAGTGAAGCACGTAGAAAGTTTATGGATGGTGTGATATCCCAATACAACAAAGGCTTTCTTCATGACCTTATCGCTTACAACAGGACTCTACTACAGAGGAATCAGCTTTTAAAACAATTTGCGAGTCAACGTTTTTTTGACGAAGAGACACTTTTAGTGTATGACCAACAGCTCATTCATTATGGAGGAAAGATATATACAGCTCGGGCTAATTTCATTGAAACATTCTTACCTATTTTCAAGAAACACTATCATTTTATCTGTAACGGACAAGAGCAAGTAGATCTTATTTATAAATCCGCACTTCATAAGAGCTCGTATGAAGTACTTTTGAAAGAGAGTAGACAGAAAGATCTTGCGATGGGTTATACTACAACAGGTCCTCATAAAGACGATTTAGAACTTAAGCTAGACGATTATTTGATGAAAAAGATTGGATCACAGGGACAGAATAAAAGTTATCTTATCTCTCTTAAATTTGCCCAATTTGATTTCATGAAACATCTAAATAAGTCTACACCAATACTCGTTCTTGATGATATTTTTGATAAATTAGATGCCGAACGCGTTGAACAAATAATCGATTTGGTCTCTAAAGATGATTTTGGACAAATTTTCATATCAGATACTAACAGGGAACATATAGATCAAATTTTCAAAAAAAAGGGTGCCGACTACAAAATCTTCCAACTTGACAAAGGAGATGTGTCAGAATTAGACCAACAGTTATGAAATATCGAAAATATCAACCACAACCACTGGGGGAAGTATTAAAGAAATATCTCAAGAAATCTCCACTTCAACATAAACTCAAAGAGGTGGAAGCATTGGAGGCTTGGCAACAGATTATGGGTCCCAATATTATGGAACGTACCCAAAAACTCTATATGAAAGAGGGGGTATTACATGTCAAGTTAGACAGTTCTATCATCAAACATGATGTCTATATGATGCGAAATCACATTATTCGAAATATTAATGAACACCTAAAACAGGAGGTAGTAAAAGAAATTAAGATAGAATAGACTCACATGTTTTAGCATACTTGCATTCAAATTATCAATCCAACGCTACATTCTAGATGTTTTAATCTCAATGCATTCTCATTATAGTGAATCAACAAGATGCTCAATGATAGAAAAACAAGGCGCATTATCCCATCCCATCATCGCATTAATTGGGCGAAACTTTTCATATAAATGCAAATCATGTTGATAGATATCGCATGTCTCAATAAGCTTCTGTTCAAGCAAAAATTGACGTTGTGTTCCTTTTAAGAGAGGTTCTTTGGGGGTAAACCACCTACCGTCTCTATAAAAGATAAGGTTGGTATATGTAGTATCCGTCACCAATCCATTCTGAATCAATATTGGCTCTTCATTTTCCCCTACCAGGTCACGACATAAGTTCAGTGCATCCCTATTCTCATATTTAAAGTCATAACGAATATCGGGAGCCTCCACACAGACAAAACGTTCTATAGATCGAATATTGTAAGGGACCATTTTATAATCAATAACATCTCTACCATAGGTTATTGTTAAACGATAAGTACCACTCATGGGCAGATCTAATGAATCTGTAAAAGCCTTAAGATCGATGGCAGCTATGGGATAAAAATATTGTAAAGTGCGATTCAGTCTTTGCTGATGGTATTCTAGCGCTTTCACTTTTCCATCACTCACACATATGGTCTCAATAAATAGGCACATATATCTTGTTTTTCATCTCTTCATATTCTGATTCTAAATCACTCATTGCAGTGATTCCTCCTCCACTATGAAAGAAATATCTATCCCCCTCTTCTGCTATAAAGCGAATCATTACCATAGAATCGAGTGACTCTCCATCGTATATACCAGAGACCCCTGTATAGTATCCTCTCTTCGACTTTTCTGCCTCTTCAATAATCTCACAGGTACGTTTCTTTGGAGCTCCTGTAATGGAACCCGCAGGCAAAAGTTTATTAAAGATATTTCCAATATTAGAGTGCCAATCGTCCTCTAGTTCCCCTTTAATATGTGAACTAACTTGTAGTAGCGCTCCATTTTGAGTCTCCACACGATCGATATAACGAAACTTCTCCACCATGACATTTTGAGAGACACTACTTAAATCGTTGCGTATTAAATCAACAATAGTAAAGTGCTCAGAAAGTTCCTTGGGGTCATTCATAATGATATTGAAAGCATCAGGAACATTGGCATCTATCGTACCTTTCATGGGGAAAGAGGAGATTGTGTGATCTTTTATCTGCACAAATATCTCAGGAGAAAAGCAAACAAAGTGATTTCGATACCATAAACGATACTTCGCTTTTACATTTTCGAAGACCGTTTGCAAGTCGACAGAAACATCTACAGGTGTTTTCATCGTAAGGTTTGTAAGGAAAGAGTCCCCATGGTTCAAACCATCACGAACAATATGAAAAGCTTTCTGAAAATACTCTAATGAGTGCGGATGTGATTTTAGCAGAATATCATCTCTATGAGAGTTGTTCAATTCCGAGTGATTTCTCATTCCATTAAAATCAAATCGGATGCTATTATGATCCAACTCATCTAAAGGAATCACTTTGCCCGACTCCCCTCTATAGTCAATCATAAAAAAGAATGGAGCTCTCTTTGCTCCAAGAAAATTCATCCTATCAATTAGCTGATTATTCATCTCAATACCCAAAAAGTTCCTTTTACAGTGGGGATACGCTCCTTACGTATCTTCCCTACAAACAGATCTACAACTATATTTATTCATTTACAAAACTATCGTTTTTAGGACTCGCAAACAAGTATAAATTATAGTCTTCGAGCAAACATCAGTTTTTGCGATTTAAACTTCTCAGAATTCTATACTTAAAGTTCAAAAGAACATAATCATGGCATATTTTTTGATATAAAAACACTATTTGACATACATTAAACAACTATGAGAATATCCATATTTTTAATTGCTATCGCAATATGCATGGGATGTAAGACAAAATTATCACATGACTATACTTTAGATCAAGCAAAGTGTGAAACAAGCAAACTTTCGACAAAAGCTTGCAACTCCTTAAATGAATTAAATATAGGGGCAGTAAAAGAGATTAAATTAATTGACAGTAATTATCTCGTTATAGTAGATAAATCAGCAGACAATAGAGGAATACATATCATTGATAAAGAGACACTAAAACCTTTAGCACAAACTGGAGTTAAAGGAGAAGGACCACAGGAGATCTCTCGATATAATCAAATCATTCCTTACAAAAAGGGATTTCTTATGGTAGATTACTCTAAACACCTCATCTACTACTACAATATTCAAGAAGTATTGAAGAAAGAGAACTACCTTCCCTCAGTATTTAGCAAGATTGAAAACTTCCTTACAAGCATACAAATGGGGAAAAACAATCAATATACTGCTACAAAAATGGATGTATCAGAAGAAAATAATAACGTGCTTCTTCTAAATATTGTCAAAGGAAACTTCATGGATAAACAAATCATCAAACATATTGCTCATAATGCTCGTATCGATTCTAAACTAGAGAATATGGATCCATCCAAACTCTTATGCTATCTCGAAAAAGATCGAGACAGAATGTGCATATCCTATACATCTTACAATATGATCTCCATTGTAGATGCAGAAGGAAATAGTATTCGTAATATTATGGGAGGAAAGAACATGAAAAAAAGTAATGAACACTGTTATTTCAAACATGCTCAATTTTGCAATGACTATCTTTTTGTTGATCACCAAGACAAACCGATATACAAAAAGAAAAACAATGGCAAGAACTATTATGTAGGCTTTGATAATCTACTCACTTTAGATCGTCAAGGAAACCTACTGAAAAGTATGAAAACGGATCACAATTTTGATCAATTTGTAGTTCTTCCAAACCAACAAGAAGTTATTCTTTACAGAGAAAATAGTGATGCACCATTTAGCATCGGTAAGTTTACGATCTAGATCCTGTCGTAAAAAGCAAAGGAAATAATGAAATCCTTTATATAGAACAACATAAGAAGCAACTCCTTTATAATGTAATAATTAAGGAGTTGCTTTCTTAAAATATGGTCTCATAAAAAGAGTGAGCACAAAGAAGAACTATCTATTAGGTATGTTATTTACAAAACTCTTAATCGATATTTCACTCATTCTAAATTCATATGGATTATCATCACTTTACAGGCTTCACAGTATTTCCAAGTTGATGTGCATACTTAGGGTTCACTCTTAGGTCCACACCTTTTTCTTTCATAAATTTCAAGGCCTTTGTTTGATGGCTATTTAACTTGGACTCTTGTCCACAGTTAGAGATAGCCCAAATCTGATGTATATACTCATTCACAGCTGTAACTTTATCATAATTTCCATTCTCTTCTTTATTCTGCACTTCTGTTTTATAAGTACCATCTGCAATATCAGCATCCATTGTCACACGAAGTAACTTACCTTCAGTGAATTTGAAACTATCATCTATACGACTCAGTGCTTCTGTTACTGTGTGATAAGTCTCTTCCCATATCGCATTAAACGGTTCTGGTCGCCAAGTAGAAGACGACAACTGATCCAAGGTCCACCCCTTACCAGTATAGCTTTTATCATACGGCCATTTATCAGTCATAAATCCAATCGTATTCTCCACATCACCTGTAAATGAGGATTCAGATAGTGCATTTACAAATTTTTCAGAACCGACACAAAAGATCATATTTTTGCTTAAACCATCTGCAAGTTCATTCTTATCACTATCTATTACACCATCTTCGTCTTGATCTAAATAATTACTAAATAGCTTAATCGCTTCAGTCCATATCTCTTTAGAACTACTTCCATTAGACTCTTTAGGAGTTTCATCACTTGCAACCACATAAAATCCATTGATCTCATGTACGTAAGCACACTTTTTCACTAAATACTCCTTAAGATTTTTGGGACCCAAACTACTATTGTTATCCTCTTTTTTACAACCTGTAAAAAAAAGAAGCACTACCATGCTGTAAATCAAACCCTTATATATCATATAACATTTTTTAAAGTATGAATTAATTAAATCATTGTACTATATCAGACGTATGAATCAATGCAATATTATATCAATTAACATAATTAACATAATTAACCAGACATTAACAATTTATATAAAGCACCTTTCTCACACAAAGGAAATACCTGACACAATCATAAAGTAATTTGGCCTTGATGATCTTGTGTAACGAACAATAAAAGAAGAACCCAATTGTCAAAATAGTTTTACTATTTTTGCGAGAATCAAAAAAAGATAAAGTCATGAAACGCGTTATAATTATTGATAACGACGACTCGTTTACATACAACTTAAAGCAGCTTATCAGCAATTCCAGTATCGGAGTTGAAGAGGTGGTAGTAGTATCACATCAAACTGTAACATTAGAAGAGATAGTAAGTTTTACTCATATTATATTTTCTCCTGGGCCAAGCCTTCCAAAGGATAGGCCTAAGATGTATGAAATACTAGAACACTACGAGTCTTCCAAAGTAATCTTAGGAGTCTGTTTAGGACATCAAGCCATTGGGTCATTCTACGGAGCACCTCTAGTACAACTAAAAGAGGTGGTTCACGGGCAGCAAAAAATGATTTATTGGAATAATCAAGAGAAATGTAGACTTACCACCAAAGAGAATACAATGGTAGGCTTATACCATTCATGGTATGTAGAACAATTCAATCCACTGATGCCTATTATTGTCTCTGCAAAAGACGAACAAGGGAGAATAATGGCAATAGAACACAAAGAATATAATGTATTTGGGGTCCAATTTCATCCAGAATCCATCATGACAACCCAAGGGCAAGAGATGATAGATCATTGGTTGTCATTAGGCTAACTAAGGAGAAGATGTTTCTTATCTTCTCCCTAATGTATTTTACTTGCCGATTAAGTCATGAGTCATCTCATCTAACTTCTCAAAATGAAATTGACTCGTAACCTTTTTCATTTTATCTTTTACTTGATCAATACATAGATTTCCAATACTCCCCTCATGTGTATGAGCTACATTATAATCCGTATCAAATTTCCCATCTTGGATATCCAATCCTACTTTCTTATAAGCATCACGGAAAGGAACCCCTTCAAGAACTAACTTATTCACCTCCTCTACACTAAAAAGCAAACGATATTTAGGATCTTGAATAATATTATCTTTTATAGTCAAATTATCGATCGCATATTGTGCGATATGTATACATTCTTGCATCTCATCCAATGCAGGTAATATCTCCTCTTTTATCAACTGTAAGTCTCTAAAATAGCCACTAGGAAGATTATTCATCATCAAAGTAATCTGCATAGGTAACCCCTGTATTCGATTACAATGCGAACGTAGAAGTTCAAAAACATCCGGATTCTTCTTATGAGGCATGATACTAGACCCAGTAGTCAAAGCATCAGGTAAAGTTAGAAAGTCAAAATTCTGACTCATATAGAGACAAACATCCATGGCCATCTTTGATAAAGTAGAAGCAACATTAGCAAGCCCAAATGCCACATTCTTCTCCACACGACCTCTTCCCATCTGAGCATATACTACATTGTAATTCATCGAATCAAAACGTAACAGATCTGTCGTCATCTGTCTGTTTAGAGGGAAAGAGGACCCATACCCTGCTGCACTACCTAAAGGATTTTGATTAGAAATCTGATATGCTGAATGAAGAGAGATAACATCATCGATAAGACTTTCTGCATAAGCACCAAACCACAGACCAAATGAAGATGGCATCGCGACCTGAAGGTGTGTATATCCAGGGATAAGGATATCCTTATGTTTATCTGCCTGAGCTAACAAACTATTAAATAGGGTGGTAATGTCGCCAACCAACTCCCTAATTTTATCTCTGAAGAAAAGTTTCAGATCCACCAATACTTGATCATTTCTTGATCTCCCACTATGAATCTTCTTTCCTAAATCTCCCAAGGTATTTGTAAGGATAAGTTCCACTTGTGAATGAACATCTTCCACTCCATCCTCAATAACAAAGTTACCTGCTTCAATATCCTTATAAATATCGCGAAGGGCTTGTTTTAACAGCAATAGTTCCTCTTTTTCTAAAAGATCAATTGATTCCAACATCGTTATATGTGCAATAGATCCTAATACATCATATTTAGCTAGTTGGTTATCTAGTTCTCTATCTAATCCTACTGTAAATTTTTCGATCTGAGCATCCACCTGCCCCCCTTTATCCCAAAGTTTCATAATCTATATCTAATATTTTTCAGGTCTATGTAAACGGACTAAAATTGAAACAAAGTGGATATGAATCACCAGCGTCTACTGTAAGACCTACAATGAATTCGTATATACAAATCGTTCAATTATTCATCAAATATGCAATTTTATTTGAATAAAAACACATACAAATGAATATTATCTGAAATATTTTATCATATTATGCATAAATATGCAGCTTGAATTAATCTATAACCACAACTATGACTACTATTTATCGTGATAATATAAAATTCAAATCTCAATTTTAGTACACACATAGTCGTACAGAATAAAAATTTATTTACAAATTGATCTTAGAAAAGATCTTGTTATAGTGTATGAATTTCATTCATACACTATAACAATGCTTGACAAAAACGGTTTAATGTCCTACATCAGGATATATATTATAAGATCTATATGTTTATCATGATGTCAATAAATTATTGTTTATCATCAACTAGTGAAGGATAAAAACCTTAAATTAGCGACATAAATAAAGATTATATTTACCTAAATAATACAGTCAAACTGTTTCTTTGGTAAATTTAAATACAGTCCTTTAAATAAAGCATAAATATGTAGTATCTTTTGTTATATGATTTATCACACAGGACAACATATCTTAAGAAAAACATAGAGTGTAAATTACTGGTTTATGATAAAACAGATATTCCAAAAGATTCAAAGTAGTATAAATCACCTAATAGAACTTGAAATAGTAGCAATCATTCTATACTTTGGATTTATCTTTACGGTTAAAACTCTTAATTTCTTCGATCTATTCAACCCTATTATCCGGATAGTTATCTCTATTGTAATATCAGCCCTACTTCAATTTATTTACTCACGGTTTCGTGACATTACTTTATCCCATTTTGAAAATCAAATGGCAAGAACAACCGCATCAAGAGTTGGAATAGTTTTTAAATTCATTATTATACTATTACTAATACTTCTATTTTGGTTATTCTGGGTCTTCTCTCCAATCATTCTTATTCTACTTTCCATGATCCCATTTTTCCTATTCTATATTGATAAAGACCAATACTAGATTCCCAAAAAAAGCTTGACTTTAAAATAACCATTTTTAGATGTCCAAGAAACAATGCTAGTCTAGTCAAAACACATTAAAAATAGACTTTTATATATAATGAATCTAAGAACAATAATAAATAACACAAAACCACCGATCCATAATATACTATCTATCAATATATTGCAAACAACATTCGATTAACATATTATGCAACACTTATTTTTTCTCAAAATATTTCTATAAATCGCATATAGAAACAGAGAGATCTATGATCCTCAAGAATCAGCTGGTTTATTAGTAATAAATTATTATTTAATTCGATAATAAAAGCAAAATTCTAGAGGCATTTTATTTTTTAAAAACGAATATTATACTCCTCTGTTTTCTAACAAAACTAAAACCACTCTATCGGATGAATGCTTGTGGGGGAAAACAACATTCATTTTGATTTTGATGAAGTAATAAAATACAAAAGATAGACTCTTTTTGCATGTTAAGGGGGAAAATTACTTGCAAATAGAGCCAATTGTAGCTAACGAAATAATGGGGAATTGTATCATGACAAGTAAAGGAAATTCCATCATTGACCTTTTTACACAGAAGGCTATTGCTGTAACGGCAACTGTGGAGGTGATGAAAAAAGAACAGCTTCTTTCGGTAATAGAAGCACACGACTTCAAATTTTTCTCTTCTGAAATCCTACAAAAAGCCGACCAGCACTATATAGGCAAAGAGGGCGTGGATGAAGCATTGGTCGAAGTAAATCATGCAATCGCAGAGACAGGAACTGTTGTTCTTGAGTGTAGTAATGAGCAAGTTCGTACTGCAACCTGTGTTGCTGAGCATCTTTATGTGATCGTAAAAGCCTCAACTATTGTTGAATGCAGTCATGATATCGTTGATTTCATGACAGAAAACACCAAGAACCAAGGTGGTTATATCGCATTCATTTCTGGTCCTAGTCGAACAGCCGACATCGAACGTGTACTAACAGTAGGTGCACACGGACCTAGAGAGCTTACTATCTTCATTGTTTCAGACCTATAAAAATACTACCATGAACATCCACGATCAAATTCGTAACAAAATTAAAGACGATGTACTTCACGAAAACCTAAAAAATTTCGCATCATCTTATAAGCAATCTAAAGCAAATGTCTACCAAGGACACGATTTCGAAGCACTTCGTCAGAAAGTTTATCAACTAAAAGACAGAGATATCAATAAAGTAATGGAGCAGTTCCATCGCTTTAAAGAGAATGCAGAGAAGAGTGGTGCTAAGGTGTTTCAAGCTCGAACTGGTCAAGATGCATGCGACTACATTGCTGAGGTAATGAAGAAGCATAACACCAAGTACATGGTGAAAAGTAAATCGATGACTTCTGAAGAGATTCAATTGAATCACAAGTTGGAAGAGTATGGCTTAAATCCTATTGAAACTGACCTTGGGGAGTGGATTCTCCAGATTGGTAACGAACACCCTTCACACATGGTGATGCCTGCAATTCACAAAACGCGTCAGCAAGTAGCAAAACTTTTCTCTGAATATACAGGTAAGCCTGTAGATCCGGATGATATCAAAGGAATGGTAGAGATCGCAAGACAATATCTTCGTGACGACTATTTCAAAGCGGGTGTTGGTATGACAGGTGCGAACATTGCTGTTGCTGAAACTGGTACCATTGGACTTGTAACAAACGAAGGAAATGCACGTTTGTCTTCTACTATACCTCCTGTACATATTGTATTGGTTGGTTACGAAAAGCTTTGCGACAACTTCTCACAGGCCATGGATATTGTGAAAGTACTTCCTAAGAGTGCTACAGGACAAAATATCACGTCTTATGTTACATGGATTAAAGGTCAAAACCCATCACACAAAAACGAAACAGGAACAAAAGAGACTCACTATGTCTTTCTAGACAACGGTCGTCTTGCATTCTTCGAACACCCAGAGTTCAAAGAAGCATTAAAATGTATTCGCTGTGGTAGTTGTGCCAATATATGCCCTGCATATGAGATGGTAGGTGGTCATGTTTATGGTGATAGATACATTGGTTCTATTGGACTTATTTTGACTGCACTTTACCAAGGTGATGCAGATGCAAAAGACATCTTGAAAATGTGTATCGGTT